>JAEUHW010000091.1 GCA_016793245.1 Planctomycetota bacterium | reverse complement strand
GGGATCGGCCAAGGAGTGCCGTCGAGGGAGAAGCGCAGCGAACGGCCGTCGATGCGCTCCTGTGCCAAGTAGGCGCGGCCCTCGTGCATGCCGGAGGCGAGCACGCGCGCGACGAGCGGGTGCTCGATCTTCTGCGCGGCGCGCGTCTCGCGCGCGAAGCGCTCGCCGGCGGAGGCGAGATCGACCCGCAGGATCTTGAGTGCCAGGTCGCGCTCCTGCTCGTCGCGCGCGTGCCAGACCTCGCCCGCACCGCCGCGGCCCAAGCGCTGCAGCAGCACGAACGGACCCCAGCGCAACGGCGGGACGCGCGGCGCGCAGCGCGCGCAGGTCGCGTGCGCATTGGCGAGCTCCTCCAGCGCGAAGCTCGAGCCGCAAGCGGTGCAGGTGCACGCGCTCATCGCGATGACATCCCTTCGCGCTGGGCGGCGCTCACCAGCGCTCTCCTTCGAGCTCGCCGCGCACGAGCTCGCGGCAGCGCCGCGCGGTCTCTAGCACGCGGCGGAGATCCGGATCCTCTTCGCTCGGGAAAAGCGCGCGTGCCTCCGTGAGCGGCCGGTCGATGCAGCGCTCGGCCTCGGCCCAGCGCTGGGTTGCGGCGGCCTCCGCCATCGTGCGCAGCCCGTGCGCGAGATGCGCGATCGCGACGTTCTTCTTCACGCTGGGATCGGCGAAGGGAGCAGCGCTGCGGGGGCAACGCGGCGCTTCGGTCGTGAGCACACGCTCGCCGCGCTGGAGCAGGTCGACGTAGCGGACGCGCGCGCGCGGTTCGTTCCCTCGTTCGTCACTCCAGAGCGCGTCGCGCTCCGAGAGCTCGGCGATCACGACCAAGGTCGCGCCGTACGAGAGATCGGGCAAGGGGATCACCGCGCCGCGCTCGGTCCTCCGCGGCGCGTAGCCGTAGAGGCGTTCGAGCTTCCACGCGGACGGGAGCTCGAGCTCCACTTCCACCTTGCGCGCGGCAGGGGCCACGAGGCTCTGGAACTCCGTCTCGAAGACCTTGCTCACGTCCTGCGGGTCGCCGACGAAGTGCGCCGTGCCGCGCCCGCGCTGCGCGAGCTCGAGCAGGAGATCGCGCTGCAGGGTCTCGCCGACGCCGATCGTCGAAACGTCGATGCCGCGCTCGAGGAAGCGCCGCGCGTCGCGCGCGATCTCGGCGGGCTCGGTGACGCCGGAGTTCGCGATGCCGTCGGTGAGCAAGAGCGCGCGCCGCGACATGCCGGCCGAGCTCTCGCGGCGATCGAGCTGTTCCAAGCCGAGCATCAGGCCAGCGTGCAGGTTCGTGCTGGCGTCGGGCGAGAGGGAGTCGACGAGAGCGAGCAAGTCCGCGCCATCGCCGACCGGGCGCAGCGATCGCAGCAGCTCGGCCTGGTTCGAATAGCGCACGAGCGCCACTTCGTCGCTCGGGCGCAGCTTCTTCGCCAAGCGCCGCAGCGCGTGGCGCACGGCCTCGAGCTTCCCCGCGTCGGCCATCGAGCCGCTGCAATCGACGACGAGCGCCAGCGCGAGCGGTGGCAAGTCCGCGCGGTCCGCGAGATGGGTCGTCGCGAGCCCGATTTGCAGATACGCGCGTCGACGCTCGGGATCGAGCCCACCGCTCCAGCGGAGATCGAGCGAGAGCGCTTCGCCCGCGCGCGGCTCGGGCAGCGCGTGGCGGTGGTAGTTCACGAAGTCCTCGACGACGACGTCGGCGGGGGCGGGCAGCGTGCCGCGCGCGGCGAGCGCGCGCGTCCGCGCGTCGCCGAGCGTGGAGACGCCTTGCTGCGCGCGCAGCGCGGGGAGCAGCGCGGCGAGGACGAGTAGCGCGAGGGGAATCGTGGTCGAGCGTGGTTCCATGGCGAGCACTCCGGCGAGGTTTGCCGGGCGAGACGCGCGCGTCGCCGAGGAGCTTACATCGAAGTTCACGGTGCGCTCGCGTTCGCGCTCTTCCGAAGCCGCTGCGCGTCGTCGAGCGCCTGCGCTTGGGCCGGGGCATCCTCGGCGCGGGATAGGAGGGCCAAGCCGAAGATCCCCATGGTGCGGCAGCCTTCTGAGTCCGCAGAGCCACTCCCGTGAGGGGCGGCTGCGTGAAGTCGGAGCGGAACGGAAGCTCATGGGGACCGTTCTGCGCGCTCGGGGTGGTGACAAGGCGGACTGCTTGGAGATCGATGTGCTCATCGTCGAGATCGAGGGCGGGCGAGCGGTCCTACCAAGGGCCCGTTGGGGAAGGCGCGGAGGCGCATCAGCAGCTTGAGCTTCCGATCCCGCACCTCCATGTGGCAGCCGCTCGCGGGTGCGCCGCACGCGCACGACTCCGCGCGATCGCGACGCTCGCCAGGAGCCCGGCGGACGAGCCGGCACACCGCCGTTAGAATCCGCGGCTCGCACCGCTTCGAACCCTACCCAGGGAGTGCCGTATGTCCTTCGCCACCGTCCTCGCGCAGACCTGCGCCATCGCTCTCCTCCACATGACGCTCAGCGCGCAAGAGGTGCGCGACCTCGATCGCGATCTCGCGCTGCTGGTTCCGAAAGACACCGTGCTCCTCGTGCACGTGGCCTCGCTCGGAGAGGCCACCGCCCAAGTCCGAACCTTGCTGCGCGCCATCGACGAGGACATCGCAGAGCAGATGGATCTCTCGAGCCTGCTCGAGCTCTTCGCGCCGACCATCTGGATGGACGCGCAGGGACCGCTGACCCTCGCCTTCCGCGATCCGCGCTTCGAGGAACCACCGGTCGCGATCTTCCGCCCGCGCGACGCCGCGAGCTTCGATCGTGAAACGAAGGAGCTCCGGAGCGCGGCATCAGGATCGTTCCGCGCGTTGCAGCATCCGGGCGGAATCGCCACCGAGCCGCCGGCGATGACGCGCGGGCTGCCGCTCGCAGACCTCGTCGCCCGCATGGACGCCGCTTCGTTCTCGGAGACCTGGCGTTCCGAGGTCGAGGAGCCCCTCGCGCAGGCCGCCGAGATGCTGGGCGAGCAGGACCCCAGCATGGCCGGGATCATGGAGTTCTACGTCGATCTCTTCCGCAACGTCTTCGATGCGTCGCTCGAGCTCGATCTCGGCTTCGAGATCGACGGCACGATGGTCGATCTCCGCGGTCGCTATCGCGTGCGCGCGGACAGCGCGTTCGACGTCGGTGAGCGCGCCGCTCCGCGACTCCAGAGCCTCGTCGGAAGCGTGCGCCGAGAAGACCCGGTCGCGTTCTTCGCGGCGTACGACTACGCGCGCCTCCTCGAGGCGTTCGTGCCCATGTACCGCAGCATGGAAGCGCTCCTACCAGGGTCCCCGAAGTACGCGGATTCCTTCGAACAGCTCGCCGTGCTTTACCGCGGCGCCGGCCCCGAGTACGCAGGCAGCTTCAGCCTCGGCGACGGCGGATGGCACCTGCACTTCTCGGGACTGAGCTCGGAACCCGCGGACTTCGTGAAGCGCTATGTCGCCTGGATGGACTCGCTCCGCTCGCCCGCCGAGCATTGGGGACTCGAGACGACGACGGCACCGTCGGAAGTGATCGCGGGTCGGAATGCCCTCGTGCACCACTTGCGCCCCGACTGGGACACCTTGCACGCGTTCGCGCCCGAGATCCCGCGCGCGGCCTTCGACTCGCTGTTCGGGAAAGCGTCCTGGAAGCAGGTGATCGTCGCCGGCGAAGACCGCTTCGTGCTCGGCTTCGGATCGGATGGCGCGACGGGGCGAGCGCAGATCGAGCACGCGTTACGTGGGGAGTCGAGCGTCCGCCCCGATCTCCGGAAGCTCCTCGATCGCTGCGGGAACGGCGCGGTCTTCGGCCTTTCGATCGAGCTGCGAGCGACGTTACGTGCGTTCCTTGGTCTGGCGGCGCTCATGGCGCCCGAGGACCTGGAGATCCCCGAAGTCCCGAGCGGCGATCCGATCCCCTTCCTCTTCTTCTGGGCAGCGCAGCGTGCGGAGCACCGCTTCGGTTACGAAGTCGACGTCGCGGCGTTCTCGGAGCTCGTTCGCGCGCTGAGCAAGTAGCTCGCGAGACATCGCTCTGACGAGCGCAGCGCTCGAGCACGAGCGGTGCTCCCCCGGGCGATAGAGTCTCGACCGGGGCGAGTCGCACTTCTCGATCGCCGATCCGGCGCAGCGGTCGCAGCCGTTCGACCGTGTGGCGGCAGCGCTGGGTGGCGAAGAAACGACACCTGGTGAGCACTCCGGCGGGGTTCGCCGGGCGAGACGCGCGCGAGCCTGCGAGGCTTGCAGCGCTTCTCGCGCCGCCTCTCAGTAGACGTCCTTGCGGTATCGCTTCGCGTCGTCGAGCGCCTGCACGTAGGCCGTGGCTTCTTCCGCGCTGCGCCCACCGTGCTGCGCCACGATCGTGCGCAGGGCATTGTCCACGTCGACCGCCATCCGCTGCGCGTCGCCGCAGACGTACACGATCGCGCCGCGCTCGAGCCAACGCCACACCTCGGCGCCGTGCTCGAGCAGCCGGTGCTGCACGTAGATCTTCTGCTCCTGATCGCGGGAGAACGCGGTGTCGAGGCGCTGCAGCACGCCGCTCTGGAGATAGCCCTCGAACTCCTCGCGGTAGAAGTAAGCGTGGGCGCGGTTCGTCTCGCCGAAGAAGAGCCACGCGTCGCCTTTCGCCCCGGTCGCCTTGCGTTCCTGGAGGAACGCGCGGAAGGGCGCGATGCCCGTACCGGGCCCGATCATCAGGATCGGAGTCGCATCGCTCGGCTCCGGCAGGCGGAAGCTCTTGCCGGCAGTGATGAAGCAGGGGATGGGGGTCGCCGAGTTCACGCGCTCCGCGAGCCAGGTCGTCGCGACGCCGCCGCGCGCGCGGCCGTGCGAGGTGTAGCGCACGATCGCGATCGCGAGATGCGAGGAGTCGGGGTAGGCGGCGAGGCTGGAGGCGATGGAGTAGAGGCGCGGGTTCAACTTGCCGAGGGTCGCGACGAAGGTCGGTGCATCGAAGCGCGCGGCGGGGTGCTCGCGGAGGAGGTCGAGCACGTCGCGGCCCCAGAGGTATTGCTGCAGGTCCTGGTTCTTGCCCTCGGCGAGGAGGCCGTTCGCGAGGGGGCCGCGCGGGTCCTGCTGCGCGAGGGCGTCCATCAAGCGGCGCCCGGGAACGGTGATCGAGTACTCGGTGAGCAGCGCTTCGCCGAGCGGCTTTGAGCCGTCCTCGCTCGCGGGCGTCTCGGGGCTGAGGCCCAGCTGCTCCAGCACGGCGCCGACGAGCACGGGGTCGTTCTGCGGCTGGAGCGCCAGCGAGTCGCCCGGCGTGAACTCGATGCCCGAGCCGCGCAGGTCGATCTCGTAGTGCACCGTGCGCTTCGGCGCCTGCGGCGACGTGAGGTCGTATTGCCGCGCGATGCGCGCGAGGAAGGGGTTCTTCTTGGTGTAGGCCTTCCCGGGCATGACGAGGACTTCTCCGAGCAGTCGACGGGGACGGGAACCGCGAGCGCGCGCCGCCGGTGCGGCGAGAGGTCGCGGGCGCGCAGAGGCTACGGGATCGCGGCGCTCTTGTCCGGCCCCTCCTGGAAGCGCGGCCCAGCGGCGGCGAAGCTCTGGGCCCGTTCCACGCGAGCTCGCCCCGCATGAAAGCCGTCCGCATCCACGCCCACGGTGGTCCCGAGGTCCTGCGTTACGAAGACGCCCCCGCTCCCGAGCCCGGCGCGGGCGAGGTCCTCGTCCGCATGCGGGCCGTCTCGGTGAACCACCTCGACCTCTGGGTCCGGAAGGGCATGCCGGGACATCCGGTGCCGTTCCCGCGGATCCTGGGCTGCGACGGGGCGGGGGAAGTCGCAGGCCTCGGCGAGGGCGTCGCGGGGCTCGCGATCGGAACCCGCGTGCTCGTTGCTCCCGGCGTCAGCTCCGGCACGAGCCGCGAGGACCTCTCGGGCGCCGATCACTTAGCCCCCGACTACCAGATCCTCGGCGAGGATCGCGACGGCGTGGACGCCGAGTTCGTCGTCGTGCCGCGCGCGAACGCGATCGCGCTGCCCGCTGGGGTCTCGCTGATCGACGCCGCGGCGATGCCGCTCGTCTTCTGCACCGCGTGGGGCCTGCTCGTCGAGAAGGGCGGGCTCCGCGCGGGCCAGGACGTGCTCGTCCTCGGCGCCGGCAGCGGCGTCGGCTCCGCCGCCGTGCAGATCGCGAAGCTCTTCGGCGCGCGCGTCTTCGCGACGGTGGGCGGTGCCGCGAAGGTCGCGAAGGCGAGCGCTCTCGGCGCGGACCTCGTCATCGATCACGAGGCGCAGGACTTCGCCGCCGAGGTGAAGCGCGCGACCGGCGGCCGCGGCGTCGACATCGTCGTCGAGCACGTGGGCCAGGCCACCTTCGCGCGCTCGCTGAAGTCGCTCGCGAAGGGCGGGCGCATCGTGACCTGCGGCGCGACGACCGGTCCCAAGATCGAGCTGAACCTGCTGCACCTCTTCATCAAGCACCAGGCGATCCTGGGCTCGACGATGGGGCCGAAGAGCTGCCTCTTCCAAGCGCTGCGTTGGATGGAGCAGGGGCGCTTCCGCGCCGTGGTCGATCGCGTGCTCCCCATGAACGACGTTGCCGAAGCGCACCGCGTCGTCGAGCGACGGGAGCACTTCGGCAAAGTCGTGTTGGAGCTGTGAGCGCGCGATGGCGCGCGAGCGCTGTGCGCTAGAGTCCCTGGGCCGCGAAAGTCGTTGTACTCGAGTCAAGCTTCCCGCCCGGGGACTCGTGCCTCAACGGCGTCAGCCGTTGAGCCAGCCAACATGCTAGCGGGGCTCGGGCGAAGCCCCGCTAGTCTTCGCGCCGATCGCCCATCAAGCCGAGCGCGTAGGCCCAGTAGACCAGCGTGAGCAGCGACGTCACGAACGCCGCGACGTAGGTGAGCGCCGCGGCATCGAGCACCTTCTTCGCGCCGTGGAGCTCCTCCACGGTCGCGTAGCCGCCCTGGCTCAAGGTCGCCAGCGCGCGCTTCGACGCGTCGAACTCGACCGGCAGCGTGATCAAGGTGAACAGCGTCGTCGTGCCGAAGAGGGCCAAGCCCAGCCAGCCCATCGTCGTGCCCGCCGCCGTCGCTGCACCCCCGGCGATCAGCGCGCCCAAGATCACCATCATCGAGATGCCGCCGCCGAAGTTCGCGACCGGCACCCACATCGAGCGGAAGCCCAGCGGCGCGTAGCCCTGCGCGTGCTGCAGCGCGTGACCGACCTCGTGCGCCGCGACGCCGAAGGCGCTCATCGAGCGCGAGCCGTAGACGCTGTCGCTCAAGCGCAGCGTCTTCGTGCGCGGATCGTAGTGGTCGGTCAGCTCGCCGGGCACGTGCTCGATCTTCACGTCGAAGACGGCGTTGTCCTCGAGGATGCGCCGCGCGACCTGCGCCCCGGTCATCCCGGCGCGCGTGGTGAATTGGCTGTAATGGGTGAACGCACCCTTGGTCTTGGCGGATGCCCAGAGGCTGAGCAGCATGCCGACCCCGATCACGACCCAGTACATCGGATCGAACATCATGTCCGCGGATCTCCTGTGCGCCGCCGTCCTCGCGTGGGGCGCGGGATCCGGCGGCTCGACTCACGGCCCCGCCTCGCGGTGCCGTGTGCTGTATCGCTGCGCTAGCTTCGGATAGGACTGGGCGCGATTCCAGCGCGAGGCATGGCTTCGACCGAGCGACATCATCGCGGACGGTGGAGACCGCCGGCGTACGTGCGCACTCGCGCGCGCGCTCAGCGCGCCGCGAGCGACGGTGCGCGCCGTCGCGCATCGCGCGGCAAGCGCAGCACGAGCGTCGCACCTCCGCCGGGCGTTGGTTCGACGCCGAGCTCGCCGCCGTGGAGGCGCGCGATCTCGCGCGCGATCGCGAGACCGAGGCCGAGGCCGCCGCGTTGCTCGCTATCGGCGCGCTGGCGTTGCACGCCGCGCTCGAAGAGCCGCTCCGCTTCGGCGGGCGCGATGCCCGGGCCGCGATCGGCGACGCGCAGCTCGATCTGGCCGCGACGCGTCGCGTCGCTTTGCGCGGAGAGCTGGATCGCGCTGCCGCGCGGCGCGAACTTCAGCGCGTTGCCGACCAGGTTCTCCAGCGCTTGGGCGAGGCGCTGCGGATCGAACTCGAAAGCCGGTACGCCGCCGTCGCTCCAGCGCAGCTGGACGCCGGCGCGCTCGGCGCGCGGGGCGAACGCGCGGAGCAGCGGCTCGACGACTTCGCCGAGCTGGGCTCGTCGGCGGGCGAGGCGCACCTTGCCGGTCTCCAGGCGCGCCATCTCGAGCAGGTTCTCCAGGCGCTCGTTCATCTGCGTGCACGAGCGGCGCGAGATCTCGAGGAACTCGCGCTGCCGCTCGCGCAGCGGCCCGGCTTCGCCTTCGAGCAGGATCTCCAGGAACTCGCGCGCCGCCGTGAGCGGCGTGCGCAGCTCGTGCGCGAGCTCGCGGAACGCGGCGCGCAGCTCCTCGTGACGGCGCTTCAGCTCCCCGTGGTCGCCCTCGAGCTCGCGCAGCGCGCGCTCGCGCTCGACGCGCAGACGGGCGCGGCGCAGCGCGGCGGCGGCGAGGGCCACGCGCGAGCTCACGGGCATCTCGAGATCGAGCTCCTCGTCGGCGCCCGCGGCGTCGAGCTCGGCACCGGCGGCGGGATCGAGATGGGGGAGCTCCGCGATCACAGCGCCGCCGTAGCCACGCTCGCGCAGCGCGCGGATCTGCGCTGCGGCGACCGTGGCCTCTGCGTGCCGCACCCAGATCGCGCTCGGCGTCGCGCCGGAAGCGAGCTGCTCCGCGGCTTCGGCCGGCGAGAGCAACGCGAAGTCGAGATGTTCGCGGCGCGCGCGTGTCGCGAGACGGCGCTCCGGCGGCTCTTCGGCGAGCCACCAGATCACGCGCTCCTCGCCTGCGCTCGGCGCGTTCACGCGAGACCCTCGCGCGCGGGCAATAGCACCGCGACGCGGAGACCGCCCACCTCGGTGCGCTGTAGCGCGAAGTGACCGCCGGCGGCGCGTACCCACGCTTCGGCGAGCGCGAGCTCCGGCACGAGGCCGTGCAGATCGTCGGGGCGCTGCAGTCGATCGAGGTCCGAGCGGAGCTCGTGCACGTCGAGCGGGCACGGGCCATCGTCCGTGACGCGGAAGCGCCACCAGCTCCCTTCGCGCGCGAGCTCGAGCAGCACGCGGCTCTGCCGCGGCGCGAAGCGCAGCGCTTGTTCGAGGAGGCGCGCGACGAGAGAGCGGAGCTCGCGCGCGTTGGTTCCGGCGAGAACGGCGCGCGCGGGGGCCGAGAGCTCGATGGTGATCTGGGCAGAGGTAGCGCGCGCTCCGAGAGCGGCGCAGAGGTGGCGCGCGATCGTCGCGAGATCCGCGTCCTCGGCGGGGGCGAGCGGCACGTCGCCGCGCACGAGATCGCAGAGGTCCTGCACGAGGGACGCGAGGCGCGCGCAGTCGCCTTGGAGCTGTGCCAGCTCGGCGCGTTGCTCGGGCGGCGGCGCACCGAAGGCGCCGTCCTCGAGCAGCTCGGCGCGCGCGGCGAGAGAGGTCAGCGGCTGGCGGATCGCGTGGCAGAGCGAGCGCAGGAGGCGCTGCGTTCGCGGCGCGACCGCGGGCCGATCGGCGTGGGTCGCGAGCACGGGTTCAATCGACGAAGAGGTCCACGGCGCGATGGCTCTTGCGATGCAGGCCGCGATCGACGGCCTCGAGCAGCTCGCGCTTGTTGTAGGGCTTCTTCAAGAGCGCGGCGGCGCCGCGGCGGCGCAGCTCAGCGCCCCCGTCCTCGAGATCGACGCCGGTCTGGATGACGACGGGGATCTCGCGGACACCCTCCATCGCCTTCAGCGTCTCCAGGATGCGATCGCCGCTGAGATCGGGCAGACCGATGTCGAGCAGGATCAGGTCCGGGCGCTCGTTGAGCGCGCGCGCGAGGCAGCCCATCCCGTCGCGCGCTTCGATCACCTCGTAGCCCCCGGCCTCGAGCCGGAGCTTCAGCAGGTGCGCGATATCGCGATTGTCGTCCGCGATCAGGATTCTCTTCGTGCTCATGCGCCTCCGCCGGGCGAAGCCGGCGCTCCTCTAGCGGGAAGACCCGCCGTGCGTCCCTTCGGTCGGAGTCGGAGGCGAGTTGAGCGGGGCGTCGGAGTGCGGCTGCTCCAAGGGGGGAATTCCGATCGACCGGTAGGCGCTCGGCGCGGCTTCGGATACGAAGGACCAGCCCCGCTCCTCTCCCCACAAGGCCCGCCTCGATGTCCTTCTCTCCGCGCCCGCTCCTCTCGCTCGCCGCCGTGGCGCTCACCGCCATGCCCACGCCTGCGCCGGCGCAGAGCCGTCCCGACACTCGCCTCGACCGCGGAAGTGCTCCGGGCGCTGCGAACTCCGATACCGTGCAGGTCGCGTGCTCGGGCCAGACCGTGTGTGCCGTCTGGCGCGATCAGCGGAACGGGGCGCTCTCCGACATCTACTTCAATCACTCGCAGGACGGCGGCGAGACCTGGGCCGATCCCGATCAGCGGCTCTGCGGCGGCGCTCCCGGAGCGGCGGGCTCCACGGAACCTCGGATCCGCATGCAGGGCGCGATCGTCCACGTCGTGTGGAAGGAGCTCGCCGCGCCCGCGCATGACGTCGTCTACCGGCGCTCGGCGGACGGCGGGCGGAGCTTCGGGCCCGTCGTGCGCCTCGATCTCGGGGACGCCGCGGGCGCGAGCGACAGCTTGGACATCGAGCTGGCCTGCGAGGGCTCGCTCGTGGCCGTCGTCTGGTCCGACGCGCGGAACAGCACGAGCTTCGTCTACGACATCTACATCAACTTCTCGTCCGACGGCGGTCAGAGTTGGCAGCCGACCGCTCGGCGCCTCGACCTTGGCGACGGGCCCGGAGCGAGCACCTCGCTGCGTCCGCAAGTCGCCATCGCCGCGGGCGCGATCCACGTCGCCTGGGAGGATCGGCGCACGACGGGTGGCTTCGGTCCGGATGTCTACGCGATCAGCTCCCGCGATGGCGGAGCCTCGTGGCCCGCGAGCGATGTACGGCTCGACCTCGGGTCCGCGCCGGCGCAGGCCTTCTCCACCGACGTGCGCCTCGCCGCCGAAGGCGCGTTTGTCTGCGCGGTCTGGGAGGACGATCGCAACGGTGCCTGGGACATCTACGCGAACCTCTCGAGCGACCTCGGCACGACGTGGCTCGCCACCGACGTGCGGCTCGACAGCAGCAGCGCCCCAGGAGTTTCGGTATCGCTGGATCCGCGCGTCGCCGTGAGCGGCGGCGCTGCCTACGTCGCCTGGCGCGATACGGCGATCCCCGGCGTCGTGAACTCCGACGTCCACTTCAACCGCTCGCTCGACGGTGGTCTGAGCTGGTTGCCGATCGATCTACGGCTCGACGACGCGACCGCGACCGGTGCCACGAGCAGCACCGAGATCGCGATCGTCGCCAGCGACGAGCGGGTCTTCGTGGCTTGGAGCGAAGCGGCTGCCGGAGCCCACGACATCTTTGTCGATCGCTCGCACGACTTCGGCTCGACCTGGCTTCCGGCGGAACGCCGCGTCGACAGCGGAGATGCCGCGGGTGCGAGCGAATCGCGCGCCGTCTCGCTCGCGCACTCCGATGGAGCCTTGCACGCCGCGTGGATGGACCGGCGCAACTCGCCCTCGCGCGGCGATATCTACCATGCACTCGTCCGTGGCTCGCGCTCCTACGGAGCCGGAACGAGCGGCACGGGCGGATGGGTCCCTGCGCTGCGCGCCGTGGGGCAGCCGTGGCCCGGGGGCACGATGCGCCTCGATCTAACGCAAGCGCGCGGTGCCGCTCCCGCGGTGCTGCTGCTCGGAGCGAGCGGTCGCGCGGCGCTGAGCTTCGACTTCGGCACGGTGCTCCTCGCGCCGCCGTGGTTCCAAGTGCCGCTCGTGCTCGCCGGTGCTCCGGGCGTCGCGGGCGCGGGTTCGATCTCGCTCTCCGCGCCGCTGCCGAACCTGCAAACCTTGCTCGGAACCGCGCTGCAGCTCCAGGCGGCGATCCTCGATCCGCAAAGCAACGCTGGCCTCGCGCTCAGCGCGGGGCTCGAGCTCTGGATCCTCTGAGCGAGAAGACCTGCGCCTCAGCTCAGGCCTTCGACTGATGCGCCACCGCCGCGACCTTCGCCGCGAGCTCCTTCTCGTCGGCGAGGTAACGGTGGCCGAGCGGGCGCATGTCGGCGTCGAGCTCGTACACGATCGGGATCCCCGTCGCGATGTTGAGCTCGGCGATCTCCTCCTCGGAGATCTGGTCCAGGTGCATCATCAACGCGCGGAGGCTGTTGCCGTGCGCGACGACGATCACCTGCCGGCCGGCGCGGAGAGCGGGGACGATCGTGTCCTGCCAGCAGGGGAGGAAGCGCGCGACGACGTCCTTCAGGCACTCCGTCGCCGGCAGCGCGTCGGGCGGTAGGTCGCGATAGCGGCGATCGGCGCGCGGGTGCTGCGGATCGGTGATCGCGAGTGCCGGCGGCGGCACGTCGTAGCTGCGGCGCCAGAGATGCGTCTGCGCTTCGCCGTGGCGCTGCGCGGTCTGCTTCTTGTCGAGGCCCTGCAGCGCGCCGTAGTGGCGCTCGTTCAAGCGCCAGTGGCGCTCGACGGGGATCCAGAGCTGCTCCAGCTCCTCGAGGGCCAAGTGCGCGGTGCGGATCGCGCGCTGCATGCGGCTCGTGAAGCAGAGGTCGAACTCGAAGCCCTCCTGCTTCAAGCGCTTGCCGGCTTCGCGCGCCTCGGCTTCGCCCGTGGCGGTGAGGCCGACGTCGACCCAGCCGGTGAAGCGGTTCTCGAGGTTCCACTGGCTCTGGCCGTGGCGGAGCAGGACGAGGCGGGTCTTAGGCATCGCGAGGGGCTCGTGCAGGGGAATGCGGCGGAATCGTAGCAGCGCCGCGGAGGCATTTCCTGGGTCGGAGCGCTTCTCGGCTCAGCGCGCGCGCAGCGCGGCACGGAGGAAGATGCGGCGGTCGTCGGGGGCGTCGTTCGCGAAGTCGAAGCGCGGGAGCGCGCCGCAGAGGACGCGCTGCACACCGCGCCCGAGCTTCTGCGTTGCACGCGTGAGGAGGTTCTGGCGCGGCGGATGGATGAGAGGTCCGGCGCTGCCGAGCTCCAAGATCGCGAACTCCGAAGCGAGCTCGTCGGCGAGCAGATGGCGCAAGCTCGGCAGGCGGAAGAACGAGAGATGCGGCTCGAGGAAGCCGTGGCGATCGAGCATCGCCGGCTCTTCGTTCGGCACTTCGATCAAGCAGAGACCGTCCGTGCGCAGGTTCGCGCGCACCTCGCGCAAGAGGGCGCGCGGGTCGAGGAAGTGCTCGAGCACGTGCGAGAGCAGGACCACGTCCCACGGGCCATCGGAGAGTCGAGCGCGCGCGTGGGCATGGGCGGCGGAGGCACTCCGATCGAGCTCATCGGTCGCCGTCTCCGCTCCGGGGAGTGCGACGGCCAGCGCCTCGAGATTGAAGCCGTAGCCCGCGCCGAGCTCGAAGCAGCGCAGGGGCTCAGAACGCGCCGCGTCGAGGTGTCGCCGAGCGAGCGCGGCGAGGGCGCGCCCGCGCGCCTCGAACCACGCGCGATCGCGCGCCGTGCGCGCGACGCCGATCGCGGCCTCGCTGCGATAGCTCTCGCGGTAATACGAGCTGAGCGCGGCTTCCTCGATGCCGCGTCGATCGACTTGCACGAGCGCGCAGCGCGCGCAACGGCGCAGCTCCAGGTTCGGCGCGAGGGCGCGGAACGCGGCGCTGCGATAGCCGTAAGGGCGCTCGAAGGGTAGCTCCGCGTTGCCGCAGATCACGCAGCGCGCGTCGTCGCGCCGGTGGTCGGCGGTGGCGGTGGGCGCAGCCCGCGGCGTCGCGGGGCACAGTTCCGGAGTGAGCGGCATGGTCGAGAGAGCTCCGGCGCGACATCGGTCGTCCGCGCGAGCGGCTCAAGCGCGGCGGCACAATCGACCGATGGCCTGCGGTTCCCTCGACGAGACCGCACGACCATGGCGCTCACTCAACTCCTCTTCCGCGCGCGGCGCTTCGCTGCGCGCCGCCTCGGCGTTCAGACCGCCGAGATGCGCGCGGCGAATGGCGGCGAGCGTCAGGCGGCGCCGACGCTGGATTGCTTCCGCGCCGATCACCGCGGGCGCTATCGCTTCGCGGCCCGCCAGGTGCGACCGGAAGGGAAGCTCCTCGACCTCGCCTGCGGCGTGGGCTACGGCTGCCGCATCCTCGCGGAGGAGAGCGCCGCCGAGAGCGTGCTCGGCATCGACCTCTCCGCCGAGGCGATCGCGTACGGCGCGAAGCACTTCGCCGGCGATCGCGTGCAGCTCCGCGTCGGCGACGCACTGCAGATCGAGGACCCCGGCGCGCCCTTCGACCTCGTCACCTCGTTCGAAACGCTGGAGCACCTGGAAGCTCCGCGCCTGCTCCCGCGGCTCGCGAGCTGGCTCGCGCCGGACGGCTTGCTCATCGCCTCCGTGCCGAACGAGCGCGCGCTGCCCTTCTCGCCCGAGCGCTTCCCGTACCACTTGCGCCACTACACGGCCGAGCAGTTCGAGGCGTTGCTCCAAGACGCGGGTCTCGAGGTGCTCGAGATGCGCTCGCAGCACGACGCGGATGCGGAAGAGCTGCAAGAGGATCGCGCGGGGCTCTTCCTCGTGGCGGTCTGCCGCCGCGCGCGGACCCGCGATTGAGCTGCCGCGGCGGCGCGGAGTCTCTCGAGCCGCCGTCCCGATCGCGCGAATCCTTCTCGAGCCGCAAGGCTGGATACAAGCTCCGCGGGCGGGGACCGCGTGAAGCTCCACTTCGAGGCGAAGCTCGATCGCCGGCTCCAGGCGATTGAGGCCGTGTGAGTTCCCTTCTCGGGCAGGAGTACCGTCGGACGGAATTCACGGTGCTGAGCCGATCGGGGCTCCAGCGCGCACCGTGCGGCCTACCGCTCGCTTCGCCAGCGGAACGCTCCAATGACCCCCGGTATAGATGTCGCCGGAGAACGAACGAACCCGAGCGGCAGCGGACCTCCCGCTCGACCGGAGGCCGGTCGATGGCGGCGTTGAGACGCCAGCGCGCGGGGGAGTATCCTGCGCGCTTCCTCTCCCACCCGAGGTTGTCCCGTGCGCCTGCCGTCGCTGATCGCTTGGCTCTCCGTCGCCGCTCTGCCGGGACTCTTCGCCGGGTGCAGTGACGGCGCCGAGGGGGGCTCGGGCGGCGGCTCCGCGAGCGGCGCGCGCTGGCGCGTCGCGGTGATCCCGAAGGGGACGAGCCACGAG
>JAEUHW010000086.1 GCA_016793245.1 Planctomycetota bacterium | reverse complement strand
CGCAAAGGCGATGGCGCGCCCGGCGCTCAAGTCATCTGGCGCGGATTAGAGCGACTTGCCGATATCACGGCAGCGTACCGACTCTTCGTACTGAAAGTAGAGGTCGTGTCCAGGGGACCTGATTGCAGGTAAAGGAAAGGCCTCCCGCGGGCTCCGAAACGTCGCACGATGTCTTTCGACGTAGCGGAGCCGCATCCGGAGGCGACGCAAGCGCCGTGACCGCCGCGCTCGCTCTCGAACCGCCTCCGACGTCGACCACTCTTCGACGCTCAGTATCGTTCGACGTCGTGCACGCGCGGCGGGCGCGGCGCTTGCTTCGCCGGAGGGCCGGCGGAGCGGCCGCCGCGGACCTCGCGTGCGAAGGTTCTCGCGCGTCTGGTGCGGGTACCGATCTCGCGTCGACGCGTCCGTCGTGCAGGCGCGCGCGTGAACGCGAGAAGCGAGATCGAGAGGCGTTCGAGAGCAAGACCGCGCATGCGCTGCGCCCGGCCCTCCGGCGAAGCAAGCGCCCCGCCCGACGCGCGCGTACCACGTTGATGGTGTTCGAGCGACGACGCGAGAACGGCGCGAGCGAGAAACGCGGATCGTAGCGCGTCGTGCACGTCGCTTGGTGCGCCTCCGGGCGCGGCTTCGCTTCGTCGATAGACATCGTGCGCCGTCTCGGAGCCCGCTGGAGGCGGGGGCTCCGAGACTCATGCTCATGGGGGCGATCGGACATCGACGCGAGAACGACGTCGATGGACACGGGGTTCCGCGCCCGCGCGGCGGTAGGGCGGAGCGCGTCAGCGCGAGGTTGCTCGGTGGCTTGATTGGGCGAGGTTCCCGCGCGGTCGGCCGGCCTGCTTCCTTTGCTGCGGCAGCTCGTGGATGTCGAGCAGACCGTGGCGGCGCCAGCCGGTGGTGAGCAGCCAAGTAGAGGCACGTGCGACGGCGGCTACCACTGGAGCGGTTGTGATCGAAGCGATCGACGGGCGCTCCTTCCAACCATCGAATACGAGCGCGCTCGAGCAGAGGTCGATCGACGCTTGCGGCACGACGCCATGCTTCTTGCCGTTCTGCAGCACGTAGCGCAACGCATTGCGTGCCTGCGTCGGCGTCGTGATCACCTCGTCGTGATAGCGCTCGGGGAACACCTTGCCACGGCGGGCCCAGAGCTTGTTCAACGCGCGGGCGAGCGGGCTCAGCAGCGAGTTCATCGCTCGTGCGACGCACTTGCGATCGTCGGCCTCGACCAGGAGATGGAGGTGGTTCGCCTGAATCGAGTAGTGAATGATCTTCATTTCGTGGCGGTCGCTGCTCGCGCCGAGTGCTGCGAGCACGACCTTCAGCGCGCCGCCGCGACGCAGCGAGGGCAGACCATCCGCCAGACGCACGGTGATCAGGAGAGGCTGGTCGCGCTTCTTCATCGCGCGCTGACGGTGCGGCATGCCGGGCTCCGCGCTCTTCGGCTTCCGTCCCGCTCCCTTCCGCTTACCACCATGCTGACAGAAGTCGAATTCGAGCTGATGAATCTTGCGGCGCATGGGTCTTCCTCTGCCTCGGTGCGCGTCGCCTTCCCCGGTTTCGTTCCAGCATGTAGAACGCAGAGGAAGCGTGTTTGGTTTCATACAAAGTCGGAATCTTGATAGAGCGACGTTGTTCGCTGCTCGATCTCAGCTGTCCAGATGAGCCGCGCTGTCGCCCTACCGCCGCGCGGGCGACGAACCGATGTCTCTCGACGAGGTTCTCGCCTCGACGTCCGTTCTCTCCCGTAGCATGAGTTCCGGAGCCCCCGCCTCCAGCGGGCTCCGGAACGGCGCACGACGTCTTTCGACGTAGCGGAGCCGCATCCGGAGGCGATGCAAGCGACGTGAACGCCGCGCTCGCGCTCGAATCGCGTTCGACGTCGGGCACGCTCCGACGCGCGATGTCGTTCGGCGTCGTTCACGCGCGGCGGGCGCGGCGCTTGCTTCGCCGGAGGGCTGGCGGAGCGGTCGTCGCGGACCTCGCGTGCGAAGGTTCGCGCTCGCCGTTGGTTCGGGTACCGATCCCGCATCGACGACTCCGGCCAGAGCGGCGTGAGCCCCTGAGCCGGCGATCATGTCGACGGCCTCCGCCGTTGCACCAGCCAGCACGCTCGCGGGGCTGGGGCGCAGCCCCGCTAGTGGTCTGAATCACCCATACGCGGCATGATCTCGCGCCGTTCGTTCTTCCTGGCTGCGCTGCGTCTCGTCGGTAGTTTCCGAACACGCGTTCGGTCGCGGCGCCTTGCCAGGAAGGCCGCTCTCTCGCGATCGACATGCCCGTCCTGTGTGAATCCGATCCCTAGCCTGCTCGCCGCCCATGCTCGCCCTCGCCTACGACACGCCGCCCACCTGGACCGACGCCGCGCTCGCGGATCTCCCCTCACTCCTGCTCGATCACTACTTCCTCGAGATCAAGGCCGCGTGCTCGGCGCGTTGGCTGGAAGCGCATCACGCGGAGGCGCTGGCGCTGCATCTGAAGGACCTGCGCGCGCTCGCGAAGGAAGAGGAAGCGCACGCAAAGCGCGTCCAGGGCTTCTTGCACGCGAGCGGCGACGGCGCGCGACCGCAGCGCGAGAATCGCTACGTGCTCGGACTGCGGCGCCTCATCGCCGCCGATGGGCACAAGCTGCTCGATCGCCTCTTGATCGCGGCGCTGATCGAAGGGCGCTCCTGCGAGCGCTTCCGCTTGCTGGCGCACGCGGAGCGAGGCAGCGCGCTCGGCGGGTTCTACGAGGACCTCTACGCGGCCGAGGCGCGGCACTACGCGTTCTTCTTGGAGCTCGCCGCGGAGATCGCGCCGAGCGCGCTCGCGGAGGCGCGCTTCCGGGAGCTCGCGCGCGCCGAAGGCGAGCTCGTCGCCGGTCTGCCTCACGGGCCGCGGATCCACTGAGAGCTTGTCGAACCATCGACGAGCTCGCTGCGCCAACACCGTCAGGTGTTGGGCCAGCAGTCATCGAAGAGCCTGTCGGAGTCATTCTCCGATAGGCTCTGAGCGCCGGCGCATGCGCGCTCTCTCGCGCGCGCTAGCTCAGTAGGGCACGCGCAGCGAGATCGCGTTCGAGGTCGTGAAGAAGCTCGGCGCGCTCGGATCGAGGACGAACGCCTGCGCGTTGCAGAAGCCGCGCGTGCCGTGGAGCAGCGGGATCGCGATGTCGAGGCGGCCTTCGCCGGGGTTCTCGCCGCTCGCGAAGCCGCCGAGCAGCGTGGGCAGCACGCTCTCCAGGTAGAAGTCGCAGCCGTTGCCGAGCGGCACCCGCGTCTCCTCGAAGCCGAGCAGGATCACCAGCGGCGCGCCGCCCGGCGCGTCGTGGAGCTGCACGAGGAGCGAGCCGCCGCCCGCGGCGCAGCCCGCGAGCGCAAGCGTGGGAGTGAAACCGCCTTGGCCGGCGCAGCCCGTGCCGTAGGAGTACCAGCAGTGCGGTCCTTCGCGATCGGCACCGACGAGCTCGGGCCAGGCGCCCGGCGCTTGTTGGTTCGCGAGGCCGGAGATGACGTCGATGTCGTAGAGGTCGCGGCCCCCTCCGACCAGTCGACCGCTCGGCAGCTCGAGCAGGAAGCGGAGGTCTACGCTGCCGGGCTCGGGCGGCGGCCCGAGGCTCGTCAAAGCGCGCGTCCAGGGATCGAGCTCGAAGAGCCCGCTCTCGTTCGACCAGAGGAACCAGCGTCCCTCGGACCAAGCGAGGTCCTCGGCGGAATTCAACGCGAGGGGCCCGAGCGGGAGCACTTGGCGCGACGCGAAGTCGTAGCGCACGAGCTCCGGCGGCTGGGTCGGGAGGAGTCCGAGACAGAGCCCATCGCGAGCGAAGGCGAGCCCGCGGGGCAGCTCGCCTTCGGCGAGCGGCCAGCGCGGCTCGTTCTCGCCGTCGCGACCGAGACGTACGAGCTCGGGATCGAGCTCCAGCACGACTTGCCCACCGACGCGCACGACGCGCTGTCGCGCGGCCCAGCTCTCGCCGCGCGCGTTCGTCGCGAGTCCGACGTACTCCCAACCGCGGGGCGCTAGTAACTCGAGCGTGCCGAAGCCGTTGGCCGAGTCGATGCTCCACACTTCTCCGGAGACGGAGATCCCGCGGATCATCGCGACCTGCTGTGCCTTCGCAGCAGGCACGCAGATCCACGGAGCGCACGCGCAGAGCGCGAGCGCGAAAGCTCGGTGGGGGCGGGGCAACACGGCCCTGATGCTACGCCCCGATCGCCGGCGCGCAACGAGCATCACCACTAGAGTTGGCGGAGACGCGCGCGGTTCGAGCTGCGTTCGCGAAGCTCGTGCTCGAAGGACGCGAGCTCATCGAGTGGCACTTCGACCTCGAGGACGGCCTGCTCGTCGTAGCGCGCGGCGGTGGGAGCGATCCCCGCCGCGGCCAGGAGCCCCTGTACCACGGCCGTGCACTCGTAGGGAAATGCGACTTCGATCCGCTGGGTGCGCACGACTTCGCGGCGCGGAGCGCGGTCGAGGACGGCCGCGGCGGCCGCTCCGTAGGCGCGCACGAGGCCGCCGACGCCGAGCTTCGTCCCGCCGAACCAGCGCGTGACCACGACCAGCACGTCGGAGAGGGAACGGGCCTCGATCTGCTGGAGGATCGGCTTCCCGGCGGAGCCGCTGGGCTCGCCGTCGTCGCTCGAGCGGAACCGGGTCCCGCCGGGACCCAGCCGATAGGCCCAGCAGTGATGCCGCGCGTCGTGGAACTCCTTCCGCACGCGCTTCAGCGCGGCCTCGAGCTCCGCTTCACTCGCGAGCGGCAAGGCGTCCGCGAGAAAGCGCGAGGCCTTCACCTTCTCGATCTCGAAGCGCGTGCTCGCGGCGACGGTCTGGTAGCGCGAGCTCATCAGGGAACGACGCGCGCGTTCACGCGAAGAGCGGCGCGATCACGCGTCCGGCCACATCGGTCAGGCGGAAGTCGCGGCCGGAGACGCGGTGGGTCAGGCGCTCGTGATCGAGGCCGAGCAGCGCGAGCAGCGTCGCGTGCAGGTCGTGCACATGCACCTTGTCCTCCACCGCATAGAAGCCGTACTCGTCGGTCGCGCCATACGAGAACCCGCGCCGGACGCCGCCGCCCGCCATCCAAACGGTGAAGCCGTGCGGATTGTGATCGCGGCCGTTCGTGCCCTGCGCCACGGGGGTGCGGCCGAACTCGCCGCCCCAGAGCACGAGCGTCTCCTCGAGCAGCCCCCGCGCGTCGAGGTCGTGGAGCAGCGCGGCGATCGGGCGATCGACCTCGCGCGCGTTCGACTCGTGGCCGTTCTTCAAGTCGTCGTGCTGGTCCCACTTGTAGCTGTGCGTGCACTGCACGAAGCGCACGCCCGCTTCGACGAAGCGCCGCGCCATCAGACATTGGCGGCCGAAGTTGGCGGTCTTCGGATCGCTCAAGCCGTAGAGCGCCTTCGTGGCCTCGCTCTCGCCTTCGATCGACAGCAGCTCCGGCGCTTCGGTCTGCATGCGGTAGGCGAGCTCGAAGGAGAGGATGCGCGATTCGAGCGCGTCGTCGGTGCCGCGCTCCGCGAGGTGCCGCTGATTGCGGCGCTGCACGAAGTCGAGCTGGCGGCGCTGCAGCTCGGGCGAGAGCTCGGGGTTCTTCAAGTGCTCGATGGTCGCGCGCTCGGCGGGGACACTCGCGTTGCCGATCGGCGTTCCTTGGTAGGAGCCGGGGAGGAACGCGGAGGACCAGTTGTTCACGCCGCCGTGGCCGAGCGTCGGGCAGATCGTGAGGAAGCCCGGCAGGTTCTCGTTCTCGGAGCCCAGGCCGTAGGTGATCCACGAGCCCATGCTCGGGCGGACGAAGGTGTCGGAGCCCGTGTGCAGCGCCAGCAACGCGCCGCCGTGGGCCTCGTTCGTCCCGTGCAGCGACTTCACGAAGCAGAGCTTGTCGACGTGCTTCGCGACCTCGGGGAAGAGCTCGCTCACATAGGCGCCGCAGGCGCCGTGCTGACGGAACTTCCACGGTGAGCGCAGTAGGTTCCCCGTCTGTGCGAAGACGACTCTCGGCTTCGGGAACGGCAGCGGCTTCCCGTGATCGCGCTCGAGCAACGGCTTCCAGTCGAAGGTGTCGACCTGGCTCGGGCCGCCGTGCATGAAGAGGAAGATCACGCGCTTCGCGCGCGGGCGGAAATGCGGCAAGCGCTGCGCGAGCGGGTTCAGCGAGCCCGGCACGGCGAGCGGTGGACGCCCTTCGTTCGCGAGCGGCCGCGCTGCGCTGGTGCGCGCGAGCAGCGCCTCGAGCGCCACGGAGGCGAAGCCCAGCGCGCCGCCGCGCAGCCACTCGCGGCGCGAGAGACCGCACGAGGCCGCATCTCCAGGGCTGTGCTCCCACGTGCTCATCGAGGCTCCGATTCAGTCGATGTAGAGGAACTCGCTCGAAGCGAAGAGCGCTTGCACGAGCATGGTCCAGGCGCGCGGTTCCTCGAAGGGCGCGCCGCGCAGCTCGGCGAGGTACGCGAGTGCTTCCGAGGTCTCCTCGGCGCGCGGCGGGCGCGCGAACATCCGCACGTACGCCTGCTCCAGACGCTGCGCGTCGTTCGCGGCGCTCGCGCTGGCGAGCAGCGCCTCGGCGAGTCGCCGGCTCTCCTCGCGCACGAGCGGGCTGTTCATCGCCCAGAGCGCCTGATGCGCGACGACGGTGCTGCCGCGCCGGTCGATCGGGACGCTCGGATCGTTGTAGTCGAAGATCGCGAAGAGCTCGTAGATCGCGTTGCGGATGATGGGCAGGTAGAGCGAGCGACGCGGGCGCGCATAGCCGGCGCCGTTCCCCGACTGGTCGTTGGTGACGTAGTCGCCGTTGCCCGTCCCGAGCAAGGAACCGCCGATCGTGCGATCCAGCGCGCCGCTCGACGCCAGCACCGCGTCGCGCAGCGTCTCCGCGTCGAGGCGCTGACGAGGGAAGCGCCAGTGCTTCAGGTTCGCGGGATCGACGGTGGCGGCGAGCTCGCTCCACGCACTGCTCATGCGGTAGGTCGCCGAGCGCAGGATGCGGCGGTGGAGCGCCTTCACCGACCAGCCGCTCGCGACGAAGTCGCGCGCGAGCGCATCCAGCAGCGCGGGGTGCGTCGGCGCTTCACCGCGCAAGCCGAAGTCGGAGGAGCTGGCGACGAGGCCGCGGCCGAAGTGGCCCTGCCAGATGCGGTTCACCATGACGCGCGCGGTGAGCGGGTGGCGCGGATCGACCAGCCATTGCGCGAGCTCGAGGCGACCGCTGCGCGTTGCTGCCGGTGCCAGCTCCGGCAAGAGCGGCCGGAAGAGCTCGAGGAAGCCCCGCGGCGTCGTCTGCTCCGCGCGGCTCAGGTGATTGCCGCGGAAGTGGATCGGCAGATCGACGGGGGCCGCTTCGGCCACGCCGAGCGCCATCGCGTAGGGCGCGGGTTGCGCCGCCGCGACGCGCGCCAGCTCGGCTTCGCAGCGCGCGTAATCCTCGCGCGCACGAGTTGAGAACGCGGCGCGGGCGGCCGCCTTCGACAAGCGGAACGGGCCTCCTTCGCGTTCGAGCAACGCGCGTACGCGTTCGAGCTCCACGTCCGGCAGCACGGCTTGCGTCGCGGCGCGATCGGGGCGCGCCGCGCGCTCGGCCGCGGCGAGGCGTTCGACGGTCGAGAAGAGCACGTCGGCGCGCGCGGCGAGCTCCGCGGCGCTCCGCGGCAGCGGATCGGCGAGCAGCGCGCGATACGGAGCGAAGAGCGTTTCCCTCGCGCGCAGCTCCTCCAAGGCCGTGCCTCCGGCGGCGAGCGCGCGCCACGGAGCGAGCAGCGCGTCGTCCGCGCTGGCTGTCGCGAAGACGCGCGCGGCCTGCGCGAGCACGGCGCGCGGCAGACCGGTCGCGGCGGCGAGCTCGCTCTCGCGCGGCGCCGCGCTCGCGGGCAACAGCGCGAAGCGATCGAGATGGGGGAACGGCCGCCCCGCCGGCGCGGAGAAGTGGAAGCGATGCGCCCCCGCAGCGAGCTCGAGCTCGCCGAGGAGCTCCCAGCGTTGATCGCTCAAGTGATATCCGCCGGTGCGCTGGTCGCAGCACGAGGGGAGTGCGAGGGCTCCATCGATCGCGAGTGAGAGCGCGCGCGGGTCGCCGGAGGCATACTCGCTCCAGAGCTGCCAGCTCCCCGCGTGCGGTACGTCGAGCTCGTAAGTGACGCTCTGCGCGCCGGAGCCGTCGGCCGTGCGGAGGATCGGGCGCTCCGCGCTGCCCCATTGCTCGCGATCGACGATCAAGCGCTCCGCGCCAGCGAACGCTTCGGCTTGCCACGCGAGCGCCTCCCCGGCGAGGGCGGCGCCGGCGGCGAGCAGCGCGCCACGGTGAACGTCGATCGACGCGTGCAGCTCGGAGAGGCCCGCGCGTTCGGCGCGCTCCAAGGCCTCGCGAGCGGCCTGCTCCTCCGCGCGCCAACGCTGCTCCGCGGCGAGCTCTTCCGGCGTCGCGAGCGGCACTTCGCGCCAGCGCGAGACGAAGTCGAGATTCGCCATCGTCGAGGTGCTGCGGAAGATGCCGGCGAGCGCGTAGTAGTCGCGCTGCGAGATCGGATCGAACTTGTGATCGTGACAGCGCGCGCAGCCGAGCGAGAGGCCGAGGAAGGCCTTGCCGGCGACGTCGAGCTGCTCGTCGATCACGTCCATCACGAGCTTCTCCTTGTCCTGCTCGGCGAGCATCTTCGGGCCGAGGACGAGGAAGCCGGTGGCGGCGAGCTGATCGCGATGCGCTTGCGCCTCGCTCGCGGGCGGGAGCAGGTCGCCCGCGAGCTGCTCCATCACGAAGCGGTCGTAGGGCTTGTCCTGCTGGAAGGCGCGCACGACGTAGTCGCGATAGCGCCAGGCGTGCGCGAGCGCGAGGTTCTCGTCGAGGCCGTTCGAGTCCGCATAACGCGCGAGGTCGAGCCAGCGGCGGCCCCAGCGTTCGCCGTAGTGGGGCGAGGCGAGCAAGCGCTCGACCGCTCGCTCCCACGCGTCCGCGCTCTCGTCGGCCAGGAAGGCATCGATCTCCGCGGGCTCCGGCGGCAAGCCGAGCAGGTCGAAGCTCGCGCGGCGGAGTAGCGTGCGACGATCGGCTTCCGGTGCCGGAGCGAGCCCGTGTTGCTCGAGCTCGGCCAGGATGTAGCGGTCGAGCTCGTCGCGCACCCATTCCGTGCGTTGCACCGTCGGCGCGGGGCTCGGCTGCACGGGCTGGAACGACCAGTGCTCGCCTCTCGCGCGCTCGACATCGACGCCCTGCGGCGGCGCTGCGCTCCCGCTCGGCGCCGTGCGCGGATCGGGCGCGCCGCGGCGCACCCACTCTTCGAGCAGCGCGATCTCTCCGTCGCCGAGCTTCGAGGTCGGCGGCATCTGCAAGTCGAGGTCGCGGTAGCGCACGGCCTGCACCAGGCGCGAGCGCTCGGGTTCGCCGGGCACGATCGCGGGCCCGCTCGCTCCGCCGCGGCGGACGCCGTCGGCGCTGTCGAGCGAGAGGCCGCCCTTGGCCTCCGAGGCGCTGTGGCACTCGAGGCAGCGCTCCGCGAGCAACGGGCGGATCTTGCTCTCGAAGAACGCGTGGTCATCCTGCGCGCGGAGCGCGGAGCACGCGAGGAGAGCGAGGATGACGGCGGCGCTGCGCATGGGGCGACGTTCGGCCAGGAGAAGCAGTTCTCCAGTGTAGCGGTCGCCGCGAGCCCCCGACCTACGCGCGTTCGCGGAGCACGGGCCGGATTCTCGGCTTCGCTGCGCGAACGCGGCGGCGCTCACGCGCTCCCGTCGGACTCCGGTTTCGCGAGCGCCGGGTACAACGCCGCGGCCCACAGACCCGAACGCGTCCCCTCGCGCCAACGTTCCAGCGCCCAGGGCACGGAGTCGAAGGCGAGCTCGCCCCACGGGATCTCCTCCCAGCGGAAGAGGCGCACGTCCGTCGATTCGCTCCCGCACGCGAAGGAACCGCCCGCGAGGCGCGCGCGGAAGAAGATCATCACCTGCGAGATGCGCGGCACCGAGTAGATGCCGAGCAGGCCTTCGAGCTGGATCTCGGCGCAGGCCTCTTCGAACGCTTCGCGGCGCGCCCCTTCGTCCGGCGACTCCTTCGCTTCGAGGAAGCCCGCGGGCAGCGTCCAGAAGCCGCGGCGCGGCTCGATCGCGCGGCGGCAGAGGAGGAAGAGCTCCTCGCCGTTCGGCCCGCGTTCGGTCACGACCGCGCCGGCCACGATCTTCGGGTTCTCGTAGTCGATGAAGCCGCACGAGCCGCAGATCTGGCGCTCGCGGTTATCGCCTTCGGGAATGGCGGGACGGAAGTGGGGACCGCTCATCGGGGCACACTCTAGGAGCAGGCGCGGCGAGGTCCAGGTCGCGAGGGCGACCTTTTGGTTGGGCTTCGTGAGCAGGGCTGGTGCTAGATTCCAGGGCTCTTCCCCGTCATCTCATCTCCGAGCGAGCCCCTCGCCATGCCCAAGGACCGGAAACGGGTCACGACGCAGCGCCTGCTGGAACTGAAGGCGCGCGGTACGCCGATCACCATGCTGACGGCGTACGACTACACCAGCGCGCGCATCCTCGACCGCGCTGGCGTCGATGTCCTGCTGGTCGGCGACTCGGCCTCGAACGTGATGGCGGGGCACGAGACCACGCTCCCGATCACGATGGACCAGATGATCTACCACGCCCAATGCGTGGTGCGCGGCGTCGAGCGCGCCCTCATCGTGGTCGACCTGCCATTCGGCTCTTACCAAGGCAATTCGAAGGAGGCCCTGGTCTCCGCGATCCGCGTGATGAAGGAGGCCGGGGCGCACGCGGTGAAGCTGGAGGGCGGCGAGGTCGTCGTGCCCACGATCCAACGCATCCTCGACGCGGGGATCCCGGTGATGGGGCACCTGGGTCTCACCCCGCAGCGCATCTATCAATTCGGGACCTACAAGGTGCGCGCGCAGGAAGAGGAGGAAGCCGAGAGCCTCGTCCGCGACGCGGGCCTCCTCCAGCAGGCGGGCTGCTTCGCCACCGTGCTGGAGAAGATCCCCGCTTCGCTCGCGGCGCGGGTCACCCAGGAGCTCACGATCCCGACCATCGGCATCGGCGCCGGGCCTTCCTGCGATGGCCAAGTGCTCGTGACGCACGACATGCTCGGCCTCACGACCGAGTTCCATCCGCGCTTCGTGCGCCGCTACGCCGAGCTCGCCGACATCATTCACGCCGCGGTCGAGCGCTACTGCACCGACATCCGCGCGCGCGCCTTCCCGACCGAAGACGAGAGCTACTGAGATCGTCGTCGATCAGAAAGGGGCCAGGCCCCCATGTGATCGACGGCGCCGTC
>JAEUHW010000083.1 GCA_016793245.1 Planctomycetota bacterium | reverse complement strand
CATCAGCGACGCATCTTCGAGCGCTTCTATCGCGTCGACAAAGCGCGCTCGCGCGACGTCGGCGGCACGGGCCTCGGCCTCGCCATCGTGAAGCACTTGGCGCTCGCGCTCGGAGGCGAGGTCTCGGTGCGCTCGCAGCTCGGCGTTGGCTCCACCTTCACCGTGCGGCTGCAGCGCGCCGCGAATTGACCCTCGCGCCGCGAGGGGAACGCCGCGCACCGCGAGCGCTCCGGATCCGCAGAGCGACGCCGCTCTACCGAGCTTCGGCGACGAGCCCTTCCTCGCGCGCGAGCGCCAAGGCGACCCGCCGGATCTCCGCGTTGTCGAGGCGGTGGAGCTGCTGGAGGATCCGCGCGTCCGGATCGAGCGTCGGGAACGACGCCGCATGCTCGTGCAGATGCGCGACGAAGCGCTCCAGCAACGTGCGGAACCCGCGCGCGTGCGCGCTGGAACGCCCGCTCATCGCGTAGCTCACGATGTGCGAGAGCACGAGGTCGGGCTCGTCGGCGGCGGCGAGCGCGCTGAGCTCGGCGCGCATCTCGAGCCGCGCTTCGACGGCCGCCGCCGAGAAGCCGGCCGCGAGGAGGAAGCCCAGCATCGCGAAGGGCTTCCGACCCACCGGCAGGAACTCCGCCGCATCGGCGAGATGCGCGCGTTCGTGAACGGAGACCAGCTCGAAGAGCCGCTGATAGATCGGGCAGGGATCGTCGCGCAGCGCCGCGCGCAGCGCGAGCTTCTGGGCCACGTGCAGCGGCTCGTCGAGCGCGGTGCGATCCGCTGTCTCGCAGCGCGGCAACGGCGCGTCCAGGAGACGCGCGCTGCGCTCCGGCCTGCCGTGCACGCGGCGCAGCTCTTCGACCTCGGTGGCCCATTCGCGCACGACGTCGAGGTTCACGAAGTAACCGTCGTGCACCGCGGCGCCCGCGATCCCCGGCCCGGCGAGCTCCGCCAAGGCTTCGATCTCGCGCGCTTCGCCGACGACGACGTTGCCGCGCAGCGGTCGGCCGAGCAGCTCGCTCTCGAGATCGCGGCGATGGATCTCGCGCATCGCGAACACGTCGACCGGGCCGCCGAGCACCTGTCCGAAGATCGCGAAGCGCCCGAACGCTTCCAGCAAGCGCCCGAGCCCCTGTCCCTGTGCCGTGGGATCCACGCGCGCGGCGAAGACGGAGAGCTCCTCGATGCGCGTCGGTCCGGGATCGGCGCCGAGGATCTGGACCGCGGCGAGCTGCAAGCCCGCGAGCACGTCCTCGAGCCGCAAGGGCGGCCCTCCGCGTTGCGCGGACTGCAACTGCGCCTGCAGCTCGCCCATCGCGGCCTGGAACGCGTCGATGCGCTGTGCGAGCGCGAGCGCCTCGGGCGCGAGCGTCTCCTCCAGGAGCTCCGCGCGGGCGGCGAGGAGCAGCGCTTCGTCGAGCCAGCCGGCATCGCGGTAGGCGAGCGCGAGTGAAAGCAGCTCCGATCCGCGGGGAGCGCGCTGCGCGACGGCGCTGGCCTCGCGCAAGCGCTCCCAACGCGCGCGGAAACGCTGCGCTGGATGCTCGAGCAGCCCCGGCGGAACGCCCTCCGCCCAGAGGCGATAGGCTTCTTCGTAGAGCCCGGCGCGCACGCGCGCGCGGCGCTGGTCCTCGAAGTCCGCGAAGCGCGGCAAGCCGGCCGCTGAGGCGCGGCGCCAGCCGATCAAGGCCGCCTCGTGATGCCCGTTCGCCTCGGCGACATGCGCGACCAAGCGCTGATAGGCGATCGCGATCGCGCGTGGAATCGCTCCCTCTCGCAGCGCTTCGCCCGCGCGCACGAGCCCGAGCTCCAGCGCGGGGAGATCCACGCGCCGACGGTCGGCGTGCAGCCAATCGAGGAAGACACCGTAGACCGTCGGATCGCGAGGATCGGCATGCAGCGCGCGCAACGCTTGGCGGAAGGCCGCGTCGCGATCGGCGGCCTCGAGCTCGATCGAGACGAGCGCGAGCGCGAAGCGCACGTCGGCGGGGAAGCGCGCCGCTCCCCGCATCGTGCGCTCGCGCGCCTCCGCGAGTCTCCCGAGCCGCTGCGTGACGCTCGTCGCCGCGAGCAGGAACTCGGGATTCTCGGGCTCGATGCGGAGCGCCTGCTCGAGCAGCTCCTCGGCGCGCGAGAGCGCACCTTCGCGCAGCGCCGCGATCCCGAGGCCGTAGCGGGCCCAGGCGAGCTCGGGATCCGCGCGCAACGCCCACTCGAACCACTCGGCTTGGCGCGCGGGTTCCTCTTCCAGCCGCCCGCGGAGATAGAGCCACTCCGCGCGCTCGGGCTCGCGAGTGAGACGCTCTTCCGCCTCGCGCAGCGCTTCGTCCTTCCGCAGCGCGCGGATCAGGAGCTCCTGCAACTCGCGCTGCACGAGGATCGAGTGGGGATCGCTCTCCGCGGCCGCGCGGAGCTCGGCCAGCGCCTCCTCGAAGCGCTCGTCGAGCGCGAGCAGCCGCGCGCGCTGGAGCGCCTCGCGCTGCGCCGGGGGGAGCTCGCGGGTGCGCCCGGCGCCGGTGAAGGAGAAGCTCTCGCACCCCGCGAGGCAGAGCAGCGAGCCGAGCGCCAGCGCGCGGGCGCCGAGCGTATCGAAGCGGCTCATGCCCGCACCTCGTGAGCTGCGCAGACAGCGCGCCGCACGGCACCTTCGATGCGCAGGTCCTCGCCGAAGCGCTCGATGCCGAGCTCCTCCAGCGCGAGCGCTTCGTCCATGCGGAGGCGCGGCGCGCCCTCCAGCGGCCCAGGAGCGTCCGCGGCGCCGAGCAGGCGCGGCGCGACGTAGGCGCACACGCGATCGACGAGCCCCGCATCGAAGAACGCGCCGGCGAGGCGCGGTCCGGCCTCGACCCAGAGGCGCCGCACGCCGCGGCGATGCAAGTCGCGCAGCACAGAAGGCAGATCCACTCCGTGCGACGCGGCGCGCGCGACGTGACGCACGTCGACACCGCAGGCTCGCAGCGCCGCGACGCGCGCGGGAGCCGCATCGCTCGCGGCGTAGATCGCCGCGCGCCCATCCGCGAGCTGCGCGAAGGCCGCGGTCGGCGGCGTGCGGAGATCGGCATCGAGCACGATGCGCCACGGCGGTGTCCGAGGCAGCGGGCGCGCGAGCCGCGCGTCGAGGCGACAGTCATCGACGAGCAGCGTGCCGACGCCGGTCAAGACCGCGTCGGCATAGGCGCGGCGCTCGTGCACGTCGGCGCGCGCGGCCTCGCCCGTGATCCAACGACTGCTGCCGCTCGCCGTCGCGATCCGCCCGTCCAAGGTCATCGCCCACTTCAACACGACGTGGGGCAGCTCGCGCTCGAGCTGCCGGAGGAAGGGCGCGTTCTCGCGCGCGAAGCTCGCTCCCCCCTCGGGATCGAGCGCGACCTCGACACCCGCCGCGGCGAGCAGGGCCAGGCCCGCGCCGCGATGGCGCGGATCGGGATCGAGCGCGCCCACCACGACGCGGCGGATCCCCGCCTCCACGATCGCGGTGGTGCACGGCGGCGTCTTCTTGCCGGCGGTGGCGGAGCAGGGCTCCAAGCTCACGACGAGCGTGTCCGGTCGCAGCGGCGCGCCCTTCGATGCGATCAACGCTTCGATCTCCGCATGCGGTCCGCCGAAAGCGAGATGCGCGCCATCCGCGACCCACTGGTCTCCGGCGAGCAACACGGCGCCGACGCGCGGATTCGGCTCCACGGCGCCGCGGCCGAGACGCGCGAGCTCGACGCTGCGCGCGAGCCAGGCGCGCTCGGCCGGCGACGGCGCGCGATAGCTCACGCGGGACTGCCCGCGGTCTCGACCACGCGCTCGCCGTAGAGGCCGAAGGGCGTGAAGCGCGCGACGCGCACGCGCACCTCCGCGCCGAGCAGCGCCGCGCGTTGCCCGGCGTCGGGCTCCTCCAAGAACACCTGATGCCCGGAGCGCGTCTGCGCCATGAGCCGCGTCGGGAAGCGCTCGCTCTGCTCGCTCACCCGCGCCGAGACGACGCCGCCCGCGAAGCGCGCGTAGCGCGCGGTCGCGCTCTCTTCCTGCAGGTGCAGCAGACGCTGATTGCGCTCCTTCTTCACTTCCTCGGGCACGTCATCCGCGACGGCGAAGGCCGCCGTATCGGGGCGCGGCGAGTACTTGAAGACGTAGGAGTGCAGGAAGCCGATCTCGCGCAGGAGCTGCTCGCTCTGCTCGAAGTCCGCGTCGGTCTCGCCGGGGAAGCCCACGATCCAATCGCTGCAGAGCTCGAGATCGGGGGCGGCGGCGCGGAGCGCCGCGACGCGCTCGCGGTAGCCGCCGCTCGTGTAGCCGCGCTTCATGCGCTTCAGCACGGCGTCGGAGCCGGATTGCACGGGCAGCGGGAAGTAGCGCGAGAGCTTCGGCTGCTCGGCGAAGACGCGAATCAGATCCGGCGTCACGTACGCCGGATGCGACGTGACGAGGTGGATCCGCTCGAGAGCGTCGATCTCGGCCAATCGATCGATCAAGCCGGCGAGCTTCAGCGCACGGCCGGGCAGATCGTAGCCGTACGAGTTCACCGTCTGCCCGAGGAGCGTCACCTCGCGGACCCCTTGCTCCACGAGCGAGCGCACCTCGCGCAGCAGGTCCTCGGCCGGACGCGAAGCGACGCGACCGCGCGTCTTCGGCACGACGCAGTAGGTGCAGTTGAGATCGCAGCCGCGCATCACCGCGACAAAGGCGTGGCGCTGGCGGCCCGCGGGCGTCGCCGGACGTTCGGCGACATCGACGCTCGTCTCTTCCGCGACCGCGACGCGCGCGCGCCCGGTCGAGCGCACTTCGTCGACCAGCTCGGGGAGCTGCGGGAACTCGCGGGTGCCCACGACGAGGTCCACGAGCGGCGCGCGCTTCAAGACCCGCGCGCCTTCGCGCTGCGCCATGCAGCCCACGACGCCGATCACCAGCTCGGGCCGTTCGCGCTTCAAGTCCTTCAACGCGCCGAGATGCGAGTAGACGCGTTCCTCGGCGTGCTCGCGCACGGAGCAGGTGTTGAACAACACCACCGAGGCATCCTCGGGGCGCTCCGTCACGCGATAGCCGCGCGCGAGGAAGCGCTCGAGCACGAGCTCGGAATCGTACTTGTTCATCTGGCAGCCGAAGGTCACCAGATGGACCGACGGCGCCAGGTCTTCTCCGAGGTCCTGCGGCGGAGTCCAGTCGCTGCGTTCGATGGCGGTCATCGCGAACTCTCACGCGCCACGCGGGCGTGCGTTGCTTCTTCCGTCTGGTGGCAGCCGATCGCTCGGCCCTTCATGGGCGCAGGGTCCGCCCCAGCTCGAGTTCGAGCTCGGACCGACCCTGCGTGCGGCACCTGTCCAGATGCGGGAGCGCCTGCTCGAACGCAAGAGCGCCTGTCCGGACGCAGGAGCGCCTGCCCGAACGCAAGAGCGGATCTGATCTTCTCCGCTCCCGGTTCCCGTGGCTACCGGGCTCCCATCGCTACCCGGCTCCGATGCTTATCCCCCGACCTTGACCGGCTCGACCAAGTCGATGGCCTTCAGGCCCTCGCCGTCGTTCAGGCGGACCCAGCGCTGGCTCGAGAGCTCGAAGGGATCGTCGAGGACGGCGTCGCTGCCCTTGCGGCGGAAGCGCGAAGCGAGCTCCTCCGCGATGCGGAACATCTCGCGGGTGTGGAAGTCGCCCTCGGGCTTCTTGCTCTCGGGGTTCAACCACTCGATCTGATTGCGCGTGCCGCCGACGCGAACTTCGAACTCGGTGGTGCCCGGGTCGAGCGCGTCGCTGAGCAGGACGATCACGTCGAACGCACCCGTGGGTCCGGTGCGCAGCATCTCGCGCAGCGCCTCTTCGGTCTCGACGAGCGGAGCGATGGTCTTCGGCAGCGCGAAGAAGTCGATCGGCCCGTAGATCGCGCCGTAGCGCTCGACCTCTTGGGCCGCGGCCGCGCGGAAGGCATCGACGTTGCGGATCGGCAAGAGCTCGCGCTGCTGGATCTGCTGCTCGTAGATGCGCCGGCGCGTCGGGTGGAGGTTCGGGTCCTCGAGATCGCGCAGCATGCGATCGTCGACCTCGTAGGACTTGCGCGTGAAGACGCGCGCGGTCAACGCCAGCGGGCGGGCCTTGTCGCCGCGGTTCGCGACGCGCAGGCGCACGTACCAGAAGGCCCGGGTGCGCTCACGCACGCTGCGGAGGTCGGTCTCGCTCGCCGGAGGTTCGGTGACCAGCACCGAACGCGGGCGATGCACTTCGACGTCCAGCGTCCACGCGTCGAGGAAGTCCTGGATCTGCTCGCGGCCCCAGCGCTCCTGCGCGGGCCCGAGGTCGACGCCGCTGACGCCTTCCACGGCGCGGAACTCGCCGCCGGCGAGCTCGAAGGAGCCCTCGGCGTAGCTGCCGCGCGCGACCCAGTCGTGCGGGCGCGCGACGACGCGGCCGTCGGCGGCGTCGACGTCGTGCTTCAGGCCGCTCAGCACCAAGTCGTAGCTCGCGGGGAACGCGAAGGGGCGCTTCGCCGCGCCATCGGCGCCCGTCGAGATCACGTCGCGCGCGAGGATCGCGACCAGCTTCGCGCTCGCTCCGCCCTCGAGGGCCGAGCCGGCGCGGTAGAGATCGATGAGCTCCTCGTTGCCTTCCGCGGCGCGGATCGCGGCGAGCACCGCGTCCTGCGCGATCAGCGCCGCCATGGAGCGCGCCGACGCTACGTCATCGACCAGCGGCTGCACCCGCGCGGCAAGCGCCAGAGGAGCCGGATCCTTACCGCCGTTCTCGACGCTGAGGAGCACGTAGGCGTACGCGCGTTGGGCGACGACCGCGGACCCGGCGTCGCTGGGATCGGCCAGCATGGGGATCGTGAGCAGCTTCGGTCCTTCGACCGAGCAGCCGAGCTCCCAGGACTGCTGCGATTGCCAGGACGGTTGGGCGAACGTGGACCCACCAAAGGCCCAAACGGCGCAAAGAGCGGCCACGGGGAGGAGCGAGAGGCGGCTGGATCGCAGGGCGGGCTGCGAGGCGAAGCGCGACATGGAGGTCATCGACGGGAGTTCCTCGACGGGAGTTCCTCGACGGGAGCGCGCGGGCAAGAGCGCCCGAGCGAAGTGCTGCTCGACAGTTGCGGTCCGGAAGCGATCGGGTCGCTGGTGCACGGCGCCGCTCCGCAGCGCGCGAAGCGCCCGGAGGAGCCAGCCGGAGACGAGCGGGGTCCCGACGATCCGAAGCGCGTGATTTACGGGATGCGCGGGCGGAAATCAAACCCCGCGTCGCGGCCCGGGCGAACCGGCGGCCGCGACGGGCCCCGACGCGCGTTCGATCGCGGGTCGGCTCACTGCCGACCTGCGCCTGCTGGCAGGTCGGCTCACTGCCGACCTGCGGGGTTGAACACGAGGTTCTTGTACTTGCCGTTGCTGTGCGTGGCGTTCTCGCCGACGAGGACGTACTTCTCCCAGCCCTGCGCTCCGGCGAGCTCGGGGATGTCGTCGGGGTTCAGCGTCTCGATCGAGCCGTCGCCGAAGAGCACGTGCGAGTGCCCCTTGTGGTTCATCTGCGGGTCGCCTTCCCCACTGAAGCTGGCCATGTCGGGGTCGCCGTCGCAGACGATCGGGGTCTTGCCGGAGAGCAGGTTGTCCCAACGACCGCCGCCCTTCGAGAGGTCGATCACGCGGTAGCTGGAGTAGTGCGAGCCGTTCTGGCGGATCTTCTCGCGCACTTCCTTGTTGTTCGGGTCGTTCGCTCCGCTCTTGCCCCAGATCTTCTCGGGGTCGCCGATCACCTCGCCGTCCTCGTCCACCCAGCCCGGGAGGTTCTTCAGACCGGGCGCGGGACAGGTCAGCGTCTTCGCCACGGTCTGCGTGTGCTCCATCGTGTCCTTCTGCCAGAGGTACGCGAGCAGCGCGACGCCGCCCTCGACCGGCGGACCGTGGTTCTTCTGCGCGTCCTGCGTGCGGAGCTGCAGCATGTAGCTGTGGATCTTCTTCAGGTTGGCCTGGCAGGCCGTGTCGTTCGCCTGAGCGATATAGACCGGGATGCCGACGATCAGCGCGGTCGCGAGGATCGCGATGATCGTCATCACCGCGAGGAGCTCGATCAGGGTGAAGCCGGCGGCGGAAGAGCGCCGGGCCGGCGGGCGAGCGTGGATCTGCATGCAGGAGCGGGGGAAAGGGCCGCGGAGGAGCGGCCCCCCCGCTGCGCGGTGGAGCCGATCGAGCTGCGGCCGGGAACGAGTCGGCCGTGGTGAGCGAGCGCGCTAGTCCCGCGGGGCTCCCCGGTAACCTCGGGATCGCGAGGAAGACCGAGAGCAACGGAACCGGCGCTGCGGGATCCTAGGTCGGTTCCCCCCTCGCGGCAAGCCGTGCGCATCGCATACTCCTGTCCGAGAATCTTCGGGCCGGACGCTCACGCGCGGGTCCTCAGCCGCGTCTCTCTGGCTGGTTCTCGCTCCGTCCCTGTCTCGCACCGCGCCCACCTCGGCGCGGCGCGCGCCGCCTTCGCGTGCTCCTCGATGCCGAAGCTCCTCCTCCGCGCGTTCTCCTCCCGACCTCTCGCCACCCTGGCGGCCCTCCTCCTCCTCGCGGCCCCGGCGAGCTCCCAGGGGAAGCTCGAGACGAAGGCCCACGAGGACCTCGTGAACGGCTTCCGCTTCAAGCCCTTCCAGAAGTGGAACCAGGTGCCGCCGCAACCGGGCGAGGAGAACAAGCTCTGCACCTACGCGGACAGCGTGATCGACTTCAAGGAGAACGTCCGCTACCCGCTCGAGATCGAGGTGCTGAAGATCGACCGCGTCGGCGCGGAGACCGGGGGTGAAGCCGACGAGGCGGGCACGGAGGGCCTCAGCGAGGAGGAGGTCATCAAGCGCAAGATCGCCGAGCTGCGCCGACGCGAGCAGCCGAAGAGCTTCCGCGAGCTGATGCTCCAGCAGTACGGGAAGGAGCTGAAGTTCGCGGTCGACGGCAAGAAGGCGCGCTACGGCAAGCAGGACGTGCTCGAGTTCGAGTTCACCTCGCCGTCGCAGGGCGGCAAGGCCAAGTTCTTCCACTTCGCCGCGGTGATCTCCGCGAGCGATCGCGAGCTCGCACTGCACTTCGTGCTGCCGGACATCGGCACCGTGGTGAAAGATTGGCGCAGCTCCGTCGAGCGCTCTGCTAAGACCTTCGAGCTGATCGAGAAGGAGAAGCCCGCGACCTCTGGAGCGAACGGCGGCGCACCGGACGACGGCGCGATCACGCCCTTCGACCTCAAGAAGGCCGAGCTCGAGAAGCAGTACGCCTCGATGCCGGAATGGAAGGTCGAGGAGAGCCCCTGCAAGCGCTACGTCATCCTGATCCACAACGACGACCGCAAGTTCGTCGCCGAGATCAAGAAGCGCATCAGCTCGATCCGCGATGTGCTCGAGGAGGAGTATCCGGTGCTGCCGGACCGCCCTATCACGGCGATCTCCATCCTGCGCGTCTGCGCGAGCCGCGGCGAGTACCAGCAGTACGGCGGGCCCGCGGGCTCGGCGGGCTACTGGAGCGCGCATCACCAGGAGCTCGTGATCTACGACGACAAGGACATCAACCGCAACAACACCTGGGGCACGCTCAATCACGAGGCGTTCCACCAGTACATCTTCTATCGCTGCGGCGAGATCTCGCCGCACTCGTGGTTCAACGAGGGCACGGGCGACTACTACGCCGGCTACAAGCTGAAAGGCACCGCGTACAAGGTCGACAAGTTCGACTGGCGTCTCGGCACCGTGCAAGAGTCGATGAAGGCGGCGAAGGAGGGCGGCAAGGC
>JAEUHW010000064.1 GCA_016793245.1 Planctomycetota bacterium | reverse complement strand
GGCCGGCTCATGCCGTGAGCCTACGCAGGTGCCCGGCCTCCTGGCCAGCGCGGCTCACCCGACGCGCGGCGCCTCGCGCTCCACGGGCTCCTCGATCTCGAAGAACTGGCGGTCCTCGAAGCCGAACCAGCGCGCGACCAGGACGGTCGGGAAGCTCTGCAGGCGCGTGCGGTAGTCGCGCACGTTCCCGTTGTAGATGCGGCGCGCGGCCTGGACCTTGTCCTCGGTGTCGGCGAGCTGCTCCTGGAGCTCCTGGAACGCGCGGTCGGCGCGGAGCTGCGGATAGCTCTCCTTCAGTGCGAAGACATGGCCGATCGCTCCCTGCAGCGCGCCCTCGGCGCGGCCCAGCGACTCCGGAGTGCGCGCGCGCAGCGCCTCGGCGCGGGCGCGCGCGACGGATTCGAAGAGCTGTGCTTCGTGCTGCGCGTAGCCGCGCACCGTGGCGACCAGGTTCGGCACGAGGTCGTGGCGGCGCTTCAGCTGCACGTCGATCCCGCTCCACGCGGTGTCGCAGTAGTTCCGCGCGCCGACGAGCCCGTTGTAGGCGAGCATCACCCAGAGGAAGAGCACGGCGAGGATGCCGGCGACGATGAAGAGCGCTTCCATGGTTGCTGCGGTTCCTCCTCCTGCTTCAGCGATGCTCTTCGAGGTAGCGCGTGGCGACGCGCGCGGCCGCGGCACAGAGCTCGTCCAGCGAGCGCGCGTTGGTGCGCCGGCCGCGATCGTAGATCACGAGATCGCCGTCGCGCTGCTCCCACGTCGCGTGGAACTCGCGGATGAGATCGTCGATGAAGGTCGTGCTGAAGAGCTCCAAGAGCGCGATGTCGTCCTGCTCGTCGACCGCGCGCAGCGAGTAGCGCTGGTCGAACTCGGCGCTGGCCAAGTTCACCCCGCGGTCGTGCGCGAGGTAGTCCTGCAGCTTGCCCAAGGAGAAGCTGCGCTCGCGGAGATAGACGCCGCGGAAGCGCCGCGCCACCGCGGCCGGGAGCTCCAGATGGACCACCGTGAACGGCGTGTCGCTGCGGCGCTTGTTGCCCTTGTTGTCGCGCGTGATCTCGGTGGAGATGAAGTGCGCGAGCGTGCCTTGCAGCGGACCGATCCGGCCGGAGAGCAGGTGCTCGAAGCGCTGCTCGTCGCCTCGCTCGTAGAGCGGGCACGCGGCGTGGAGCCGGCCCTTCGCGAGGTGGCGCAGGCCGCGCGTCGCGGCGTACTCGCGCCAGAACTGCGCCTCGGCCTGCGATGCCTGGATGCCGAAGAAGATGAGCGGCACGACCAGCATCGAGAGCCCCGTGATCAGCGCCGGCACCGAGGCTCCGGCGATCACGAGCCCGAGCGGCAGCAGGACCTGCAGGAAGGCGTAGATCGCGACGAGCGCGCCGCGCCCGTGCAGCGCTTCGCGCACGTGCTGCTTTCGCAGGGCGGCGATGCTCTCGGGGCCGCGCTCGGCGGTCCCGTCGGGGAAGAGCTGGCGGCGAAGGTCGAGCGCGTCGGGCATCTCGGGGCGGCGGTGCTCGGCGGGGACGGGGTGGTGGGTGGCGGGGGAGCTTCGCCGATGCGAAGCGAAGTGCAAGGCGAGAGATTTCGCTTCCGCGTGCCGCGTTCGTCGCGCGACGGGCACGGAGAACGCGTGAATGGGCGAGCGCTCGGCGAGTAGGCTGCGCGCTCCCCACTGCCGCGCACCCTTTCTCCTGCCGCCGCCTCGCCCATGTCGAGCCCGCTCTCGCGCTCCCCGTTCGCCTTTGGCCTCGCCTTCGCTCTCGCGTTCGCGCTGAGCGCACCTCCGGCGCGCGCGAGCGCGGAGACCGACGCGCCCTGGACCGGCTGGCTGCGTTTGGGACCGGTCGCGGTGCCGCCCGCCGCGTTCGCCGAGCGCGCGAGCGCGGAGCCGCGGCTCGAGGTCGCCGGGCTGTGGCCGGTCGCGGGCGATCGCGTGAGCTGGCCCGGCCGCGGCGAGCTGCGCTGGGAGAGCCTCTACGTCGGCGCGGGCAAGCTCGTGCTCGGGCCGGAGGACCTCAGCGCGGCGCACGCCGCCGAGGTGTGGCTCGCGAGCTACGTCGGCGTCGCGCGCTTCACGAAGCTCGCGCTGGAGCTCGACGGTGGAGCCGAGCTCTCGCTCTGGCTCGACGGCGAGCCGCTGGCGCTGGAGTCCTTGGGCAGCGGCAAGCAGCGCGCGCGGCTCGCGCTCACGACCGGCGATCATCTGCTCGTGCTGCGTTCGTTCCGCCCGCAGGCGCCGGGCCTGTGGGAGCTCGGCGCGCACTGGAAATGCGAGCTCGGCGACGAGCGGCCGAGCGTGGGAACGCAGCCCGCGCGGCGCCTGCGCTTGGACGACGTGATCGACGTCGACGAGGTCGAAGGGCTCGAGCTCGCTCCCGACGGCAAGCACCTCGCGATCCGCTACGTGTTCCCCGCGGTGCCCGCGCCGCACAGCGCACGCTGGCTCGAGATCCGCCGCGTGGCGGACGGCGGGCTCGTGCGCAGCACGCGCGGCGCCGGCGCGCTCTCGGGTTTTGCATGGGGGCCGCAAGGCGATCGCTTCGCGTTCACCGAGCGCGCGAGCGGCGGCGTCTCGATCTGGATCGAGGAGCTCGCGAGCGGCGAACGGCGTCGCGTCGCCGAAGGGCTGCAGAACTTCGCGGGCCTGCGCTGGAAGCCGAGCGGCGATGGCTTCGTGATCGCGCTCTCCACCGAGTCGCCGGCCGATCCGCGCGGGGTCCAGCTGCTGCGCGGCTTCGCTGATCGCCTCCCCGGCGCGCGCGAGCGCACGCAGCTCTTCGAGCTCTCGCTGAGCGGGATCCGGCGCCGGCTCACCGGCGGGGACATCTCGTGCGAGCTGCAAGACCTGTCGAAGGACGGCAAGCGAGCGCTGATCGAGCGCGCGCACCAGGACCGCCCGCCGCGCGAGCTCGTCGAGAGCGAGCTCTGCGAGCTGGATCTCGAGAACCTCACGCTGAAGCCGCTCTTCCGGACGAGCTGGTTCTCCACCGCGCGCTACGACAAGAAGGGCGAGCGGCTGCTCGTGCTCGCGGGGCCGTCGGCCTTCGGCGGCGCGGGGCGCGGCGTGCCCGAAGGCGTCGTCGCCAACGACTACGATATGCAGGCCTATCTCGTCGAGCTCGCGAGCGGCGCGGTGGAGCCGCTCACGAAGGACGCGGCACTCACGGTCGAGTGGGGGGCCTGGAGCGAGACCGGCGAGCAGCTCGTCTTCCGCGCGCAGCTCGGCTCGTACGTGCGCCACCTGGTCTACGAGCTCGCGTCGAAGACCTGGCGCGAACTCCCCGCGACCAGTGAGGTCGCGACGAGCTCGACGCTCGGCGCCGACGTGCTCGCGTGCGCGGCCTCCGGCGCGGTCGAGCCCACCGCGATCCACGTGCAGACGGCGGTCGCGGGCGGCGCGCCGCGCGTGCTGCTCCGGCCGAACGAAGCGCGCCTCGCGCACCTGCGCCTCGGCGCCGTCGAGACCTACCGTGCGAGGCTCGCGAGCGGGGAGGAGCTCGATGGCTACGTGCTGCTGCCGGTCGACTTCGATCCCTCGCGGCGCTACCCCTGCATCGTGAACTACTACGCGGGCACCGCCCCCGTCTCGCGCGACTTCGCCGGTCGTTACCCGAGGAGCTGGTGGGCCGCGCAGGGCTACGTCGTGTACGTGCTCCAGCCGAGCGGGTCCACGGGCTTCGGCCAGGCCTTCTCCGCGCGCCACGTGAACAACTGGGGCCGCATCACCACGGGCGAGATCGTGGAGTGCGTGCAGCGCTTCCTCGACGCGCATCCCTACGTCGATCGCGCGAAGGTGGGCTGCATCGGCGCCTCCTACGGCGGGTTCTCGACGCTGCTCCTGCTTACGCACACCGAGCTCTTCGCCGGCGCCGTCTCGCACGCGGGGATCTCCTCGCTCGCGAGCTACTGGGGCGAGGGCTATTGGGGCGCCACCTACAGCGCGGTCGCCTCGGCGAACAGCTTCCCGTGGAACGCGCGCGAGCTCTACGTCGAGCAGAGCGCCCTCTACCGCGCCGATCGCATCAAGACCCCCTTGCTCCTGATCCACGGCACCGTCGACACCAACGTGCCCGTCGGCGAGAGCGAGCAGATGTACACGGCGCTGCGCCTCCTCGGCCGCGAGGTCGAGTACCTGCGCGTCGAGGGCGAGAACCACCACGTCGTCTCGTACGCGAAGCGCAAGCTCTGGATGCAGTCGATCGTCGCGTGGTTCGATCGCACGCTGAAGGGCGAGCCGGAGTGGTGGAAGCAGCTCTACGACGGGCGCGGCTGAGCTGCCGCGCGCTGCGTCCCGCCGCGCCGTCGCAGCGGCGAGCGGTCGGTGCCTGGAGCCCTCCGCCTCCGAGCACCTCCCGCACCCGATCGGCGCCCTCGGCGCGTGCTCTCGGCCGGATCGCGCGACGGGGGCACGAGGCTCGCGGGGCCCGTGGTATCTTGCCCGGCCTTCCCCGAGCCGCATCCCTCGCCGAGGTCCCTCCTCCCTCATGGTACGTCCGCGCGTCTCCGCCGGCGGCGGCATGGCCGCCCTGCGCTACTCGCTGAAGAAGGCCCGCGAAGCCGGCGGGTTCCTGAAGCTCTGGAAGCGCCTGCGCTCGAAGAACGCCTGCAAGACCTGCGCGCTCGGCATGGGCGGTCAGAAGGGCGGGATGGTGAACGAGAAGGGGCACTTCCCCGAGGTCTGCAAGAAGTCGATCCAGGCGCAGGCCGGCGACATGCAGGCGCCGATCTCGGAGGACTACTTCCGCCGCACGCCGATCGCGGCGATGGCGCGCCTCGACTCGCACGGCTTCGAGCACTTGGGGCGCCTCGCGTTCCCGATCGTCGCCGAGCCGGGGGCCACGCACTTTCGCCGCGCGACATGGGAAGAGGCCTACGCGAAGACGGCCGAGGCGCTGAAGGCCGCGCCGCCGCACGAAACCTTCTTCTATGCATCGGGGCGCGCGAGCAATGAGGCCGCGTTCCTCTGGCAGCTCGTCGCGCGCGCGTACGGCTCGCCGAACGTGCACAACTGTTCGTTCTACTGCCACCAAGCGTCCGGCGTCGCGCTGAACGAGGTCTACGGCTCCGGCACCGCTTCGATCGTGCTCGAGGACCTGGACCGCGCGGATCTCGCCTTCGTGATCGGCGCGAACCCCGCGTCGAACCACCCGCGCTTGATGACCAAGCTGGTCCAGCTCCGCCGCCGCGGCGGCGTGGTCATCGTGGTGAACCCGCTGAAGGAGCTCGGGCTCGTCCGCTTCCGCGTGCCGTCGGACGTGCGCTCGATGCTCTTCGGCTCGACCATCTCCGACCTCTACCTCCAGCCGCGCGTCGGCAGCGACATCGCGCTGCTGAAGGCGCTGCTGAAGGGCGTGCTCGAACGCAACGCGCTCGATCAGCGCTTCCTCGAGGAGCGCACGAGCGGCTGGGACGCCGTGCGCGCCGATGTCGAAGCCACGCGTTGGGAGACGCTGCTCGAGGCCTGCGGGCTCGCGCGCGCCGAGGTCGATCGCTGCGTCGAGCTCCTCTGCCGCGCCCAGGCCGGCATCGGCCTCTGGGCGATGGGCCTGACACACCACCAGCACGGCGTCGACAACGTGCTGGCGCTCGCGAATCTCTGGCTCGCGCGCGGCTGGCTCGGCAAGGAAGGCGCGGGGCTCTTGCCGATCCGCGGCCACTCCAACGTGCAAGGCGTGGGCTCGGTCGGTGTCGCCCCCACGGTGAAGGCCGCGTTCGCGAAGCGCTTGGAGGAGCTCTACCAGATCACGGTGCCGAGCGAGCCGGGCCAGGACACCTTCGCGAGCATGGTCGCGGCGCAAGCCGGCAAGATCCGCGTGGCACTCTGCCTCGGCGGCAACCTCTACGCGTCGAACCCCGACTTGAAGTGGGCGCGCGAAGCGCTGCAAAAGGTCCCGCTCAGCTTCTCGCTCACGACGAAGCTGAACGAGGGCCACGTGCACGGCCGCGGCCAGACCGCGTTCGTCGTGCCCGTGCTGGCGCGCGACGAGGAAGCGCAGCCGACGACGCAGGAGTCGATGTTCAACTACGTGCGCCTCTCCGACGGCGGCAAGCCCGCCGTCGCCGGTGAGATGCGCTCCGAGGTCGAGATCGTGGCCGAGCTCGCGAGTCGCGTGCTGCCGAAGGGGCGCTTCGACTGGCAGCGCCTGAAGAGCCACACCGCGCTGCGCGAGGAGATCGCGAAGGTGGTCCCCGGCTACGAGGCCATCGCGACGATCGAGCGCACGAAGGCCGAGTTCCAGATCCCGGGGCGCACGATGCACGGGAAGGAGTTCGCGACGAAGGACGGCAAGGCGCACTTCGCGGTGACGCCGGTGCCGGACACCTCGCTCGCGGCGGACGAGTTCCGCATGATGACGCTGCGCTCCGAGGGCCAGTTCAACACCGTCGTCTACGACGTCGAGGACCTCTACCGCGGCAACGACCGGCGCGACGTGGTGATGATGTGCGCCGCCGACGCCGAGCGGCTGGGCCTCCGCGAGGGCCAGCGCGTCGAGGTCGCGAGCGAGCTCGCGGCGATGCAGGTCTCCGTCGCGCTCGTCGACATCGCGCCGCGGAGCCTGGCCATGTACTACCCCGAAGCCAATGCGATCGTTCCGGGTGCGCTGGACGCGCGCTCGAAGACGCCCGCCTTCAAGAACATCCGCGTGAAGCTCCGCCCCGTCGGGGCGGCTCGCTGATCCCGCGCCGAGCGCCGAGGATCGAGCGAGGAGATTCCGAGCGAGGAAATGATGCCTAGGTCAAGCGTTGCGCTGTCGATCGCGACTCTCTGCCTCTTCGGCTTCGGCGCCGAGCAGGGCTTCGCCCAGTCGGCCGAGGAAGTGAAGTTCCGCAAACAGCAGGCCGACAAGCTGCACGACTACGCCGAGCAGGCGTTCAAGAAGGGCTTCCCGATGAACGCCCGGCGCGTCTGGCTGATGCTGCTCAGCGAGTACGACCCGGACCACGAGGGCGCGCGGAAGGCCCTGGGCTACACCAAGGTCGGCAAGGCTTGGGGCCTCGATCCCAAGTTCAGCTACCCGAAGAACGACGATCCCGATGCCGCCGCGGCGAAGGCGCTGCGCGCGTCCTGGGAGAAGACCGCGAAGTCGATCGCCGACGCGCACAAGAAGCAGGCCGAGCAGTACGACAAGGCCGGCCGCACCGACCTCTCGAAGCAGCACTTCGAGAAGGTGCTCTTCTTCCAGCCCGGCGACAAGGACGCGCAAGCGGCGCTGCAGCACAAGCCGGTCGAGGGCGTCACGGGCACCGACCTGGAGGTCGTGCTCTACGATCGCTCGAAGAAGATCGAGCGCGCCGTCGCCGAGCAGTCGCGGAAGGACTACCCCGTCGAGGAGCAGCCCGACACCGAGCGGAACCCGCTGCTCGATCGCGCCAAGGTCGCCTACAAGAGCGTGAAGTCCGAGCACTTCACCGTGCGCGGCGACTTCGAGGTCGAGCTCTTGAAGGCCGCGGCGCTGAACGCCGAGCGCGCGATCCGCGTGATGGAGGCCGCGACCGAAGGGACCGAGGGGTTCTCACGCGATCCGCAGCGCTGGCTCAGCGACTGGGCGTTCTTCAAGGACAAGGACACCTACAAGCAGATCCTGCAGGCCAACGCGGATCTCATGTCCGCGGAGGACCTGAAGTTCCGCCTCGAGAACTCGAGCGCCTCGGCGTTCGGCTCGCGCGAGTCGGCGATCCGCGTCTCCGCCGCGGGCAACGAGCAGGGCATCCTCGACGGCGCCGTGCGCAACGTCGCGCAGACCTACGCCGGCGTGCAGAGCGACGCGCTGCGCGAGGGCATCGGCCACACGATCGTCGGCATGTTCTTCAACAACAACCGGCAGTTCGTGGTCGACCGCAAGGAGCAGGAGCGCACCTCCTCGACCGAAGAGGACCTGGAGAAGTTCTCGCCGAACTTCGACGCGTGGAAGGACCTGGCGCTCGAGGCCGCGTGGAAGCTCGCCGACACGGCGTCGACCTCGGCGGCTCAGCTCCCGATCATCCAGGCGGCGAAGTTCCCCGACGACGCGCGCATCAAGTCGTGGAGCTTCGTCGACTACCTGATGCGTCGCGACCCGAAGCTCCTGCTCTCGCTCGACAGCTTCCACCAGGAGCGCAGCCCGATCTCGGTGGAGAAGAAGTTCGCCGAAGCGAACGAGGGCCTGACCCTGGCGCAGCTCGAGAAGGAGTGGAAGGACTTCTGGACCGAGGCGAGCCCGGTGCTGAAGGCGATCCGCAACAACACCGAGCCGCTGGCGTCGGTGAGCAAGGACGTCCAGAAGTGGCTCGAGGAGTTCAACAAGGCCCGGACAGCGCTCGACTCGACGACGGTGACCTGGAGCTCGGCGTACTCCACGCGCTGCAAGGACCACGTCGAGTACCTGCTCGCGAACGAGGCCGAGCGCGGCCCGGTCGCCGAGCAAGACGAGAAGATCGATCTGCCGCTCGGCTCGCACCTGGGCAGCATGTTCGCGCAGATGGCGCTCGTCGCGATCGATCCCAAGAAGCCGAAGGAGCTCTTCGAGGCGTGGCTCGACTACCCGGGCTACCGCGATGCGCTGCTCAACAACGGCCTGAAGACGATCGGCCTCTACTCCGACAAGAACATCCTGGTCTTCGATGCGATCCGCGGCGTCGGCCAGCCGCCGAAGGACAAGGGCGGGTACCGCGTGTTCCCGCTCTCGCAGCGCCAGGCGGTGCCGAACCAGGTGAACGTCGAGGATCTCGGGCCCGAGCTGAAGACGCTCCTCGAGAAGCACGGCCACGGCGACAAGAAGGTGATCGGCTACCCGCTCACGCTGCACCACTTCGGCACGGGCGGGATCGGCGGTCGCCGCGACTCCTACCGCTGCCAGGTGCAGGTCCTCGGCAAGGCCGTGGAAGGCATCGTCCACGTCGCCGACGGCGGCTCGAACCGGCGCACCTCGGCGCCCGGCCTCGTCGTCTTCTATCCGCTGGAGCCGTTGAAGAAGGGCTCGCAGGTGGACGCGGTCTGGACCTTCGAGCACGACCAGGGGAGCTCGCGGACGGCGGTGACTTTCTTCACCAAGTAGGTCGGCGTCCTTCGAGGCCTGGAACGGGGCTGGCGCGCGCGGCGTGCCGGCCCCGTTTTGTTGCTGAGTAGAGCCACATCGTCGATCGCCTGCGGGTCGTGGCCACCGATGGGTCGTCGTTGCCTCGTCTTCTCGCAGGTCTGGACCCTCTACCGATCCCTCCTCGTCGATCCGCAGCGCGGCAACGGGCGCGCTTCGCAGAAGCTCCGCGTGCTCCGCGGCGCTCGACGACGTGATCGCGATCCGCTCCGAGGTCGCGCCCGTGGAGGCGAAGGCGGGCCGAGCTCCTGATGCGCACGCGTCGCGCGAATGGAAGCGCGCTCTGGATCGGGCCGCGGAGCTCGAAGATAAAGGGCGCTCGATCCGCGCCGCCTCGCGACGTGCCCCGGGCGCGACGCGGCGCGGCTTCGCCCTGGTCCCTGGCCTCCGCACCCGCGATGAAGCATCGAAGTCTCTGCCTCCTCCTCGTCGCCCTCGCGTTCCCGCTCTCGGCGTGCGCCGAGGAGTTCGCCGCGCGGCGCTACACCGCGGCGGATGGCGCTTCCATCGGCTATCGCTTGCTCGCGCCGGAGAAGCTCGAGGCGGGGCGGAAGTACCCGCTCGTGCTCTTCCTGCACGGCGCCGGTGAGCGCGGCGACGATAACGCCGCGCAGATGACGCACGGGGTCGCGGCCTTCGCCACGAAGGACGCGCGCGAGCGCTTCCCGTGCTTCGTGCTCGCGCCGCAGTGTCCGAAGGATCAGACCTGGAGCGCGGTGAAGGGCTGGACTGGCGAGCGTTCGTTCGAGGAGCAGCCGACGGAGCCGATGCGTCTCGTGCTCGGGGCGCTCGACGCGCTGCTCGCCGAGCTGCCCGTCGAGCGCGATCGCTTGTACGTGACGGGCCTCTCGATGGGCGGCTACGGCACCTTCGATCTGCTCGCGCGGCAGCCCGAGCGCTGGGCCGCAGCGGCGCCCATCTGCGGCGGCGGCGACGCGGCGCGCATCGCCGCGGCGAAGGGCGTCCCGCTGTGGGCGTTCCACGGCGCGCTCGACAACGTCGTGGCGGTGACGCGGACGCGCGAGATGATCGAGGCCCTCGTGCGCGCGGGCGGCACGCCGCTCTACAGCGAGTACCCGTACGTGCGACACGACTCGTGGAACATCGCCTACGGCGAGCCGGAGCTGCTGCCGTGGATGTTCGCGCAGAAGCGCGGCCAGCCGGCGGTGCCGTTCTCCGCGATCGCGGCTCCGGAGGCGCAGCCGCCGTCGAGCGCCTGCCCCGGCGCGGGACCGATGCAGAGCGGGCTCTGGTTCCGGCAGCTCTGGCGCGAGAAGCGGAAGGCGTGGGCGGAGGCCAAGGAA
>JAEUHW010000288.1 GCA_016793245.1 Planctomycetota bacterium | reverse complement strand
GTTCGTCATCGACAACTCGGGCTCGATGCGCGACGAGCTGCCCGCCGGCGATGACGGCCGTCCGCAGACGAAGCGCACGCGCGTCGACGCCGAGCTCGCGCGCGTCGTCGCGGCCCTTCCCGCCGAGGTCGAGGCGAACCTCTTGCTCTTCTCCGACGGCGTCGAAGCCTGGCGCGAGCAGCTCGCTCCGCTGAAGGCGAAGGACCGCGATGCCCTCCTCTCCTGGTACGCCGCGCGTCCGCCGCGCGGCGCGACCAACTTGCTCTCGGGTCTGCTCGCCTCACTCGAGGATCCGCGCGTCGAGGCGATCTATCTCCTCAGCGACGGCGCGCCTAGCGCGGGCGAGCAGATCTTCCGCGAGCTCGTGCTGGAGCGCGTGCGCGAGCGCCAGCGTTACGCCGCCGCGCGCATCCACACCGCGGCGTTCCTCGGCGACGCGCAGGGCGAAGCCGCGGAGCGGCGCATCGAGCAGCACCGGCGCTTCCTGCGCGAGCTGGCGGAGGCGAGTGGGGGGCGGGCGGTGGAGGTGCGCTGAGAAGAAGCGCGCACTCGCGGGCGCGTTCTACCAACGCTCGCCGATCCGCACTCCCAGCCGCTGCGAAGTCGCCACCAACGCCGCGTTCGGCGCCCAAGGGTCGGCGATCCAGACTTGCGCGAAGCCCCACTCGCCGACCATCGAGGGGTCGCTACCGATGGGCATGCTCCAGCGATGGCGGCCGCTGTGGTCGAGATGCACCACGTCGAGCTGCAGCGGCACGAGCAAGAGCTCGACGCCGCCCGCGGCGTAGGAGACGGTGGGCTCGTTGCCGAGCAGGAGTGCGGCGCGCGCCGCGGGCAAGCCGCCGCTGACCTCGATCCAGAACGCGGCATTGCCGAGGACGCCGGGCCCGCCGCCGCACGCGATGCGAGGCACGTTGCCGTTGGAGCCCGCGAAGGCCAAGCCGCTCACCGCGACGCTGTAGGGCGGTGTGGCGCGATTGGCGAAGATGCCGATCTGCGGCGCGCCGCCGGTCTGCGCGCGATAGCCCGCGAGCGCGATGTCGGGCGTCGCGTTGCCGTCGAGATCGCCGGTGGTGAGGAGGTCCGGGCCGATGTCCGTGCCGGCGGGGACGACGCCGGCATCGAGGCGCGCGTCGAGCTCGAAGACGCGGCTCCGCCAGCGCCAGACGCCGAGGCGTCCGCGTTCGCCGGGGTGGCCCGCTTCGAGGAGCAAGAGCTCGGGCGCGCCGTCGCCGTCGAGATCGCGCAAGGCGACGCCGCGTACGCCGACGCGCGGATCGCTGTCGAAGGCGAGGAGCTGCGAGCGGAAGTTACCGCCGCCCAGGTTCTCCAGCAGCTCGACGTGCGGGCTTCCGCCATAGCCGATCACGAGATCGAGATCGCCATCGAGATCGAGGTCGCCGGCCGCGAGCTCGTCGGCGCGAACGCCGCGCGTATCGAGGGGTACGCGCACCACGATCGCGAAGCCGCCGTTGCCATCGCCGCGCGCCAGGTGGAGATCTTGGGCGCCATCGATCCCGGCGAGATCGCCGCGACCATCGCCATCGAAGTCGCCCGCCACCAGCGCCGCTTGCGGGCTGCCGAGGGCGCCGGAGTGACCGAGCAGGATGCCGCTGCCGCCGTCGTGCTCGAGGATCACCAAGCCGACGCCGCGGCGGGGGAAGAAGAGCTGCTGCTCCGAGAAGGGGAGCACGAGCTCTTCTCTGCCATCGCTGTCGAGGTCGGTGATCGCGTGGCAGAGCGTGTTGTAGCTCACCGCCGTGGGCGCGGAGCCGACGAAGCCCGGCGAGAAGCGCAGCGGCGGCGCGAAGCTCCCACCGACGTTGGGGAAGAGCTCGACCAAGCCATCGGAGTACGCGACGACCAGCTCGGGCAGGCGATCGCCATCGAAGTCGTGCGCGGCGACGTAGCGCGGCATCGCGAAGGGATTCGCCGCCGGCGAGCTCAGGTTCGCGCTGCGCTCCAGGTTGCCATCGGCGTCGAGGTATTGGAGCTCGACCAGCGGGGGCTGGAGCTGCAGGAAGCCGTTGCCGATCGCGAGATCGAGGTCGCCGTCGCCGTCGAGGTCCGCCGTCACGGGCCGCAGCGGCACGATGGCAGCCGTGGGCGCGATGCGAGCCGGAGCGAGGATCCCTTGGGATTCCTCCTGGGTGCAAGGCGCGAGGAGCGCCGCGACCAGCGTGGCAGGGTTCAGCATCGTCATTCCTCCCGCTCCGCTGATGCGGAGCCTCGACAGTCCACAGAGCGCGGCCCGGCAAAAAGGCCGAGCCGAATGGAGACGGTGTCGAGAAGGAGTGGTGACGCTCTTGAGGTGCGCGCGCACGTCGCACGGGCCCCTTCGAGCGGTTCTCGCCCGCGAAGCGTTGGGCCGTCTGGGCTCGCGCAGCGCCGGAAAAAAACGACGCGCCCGCGTTGCCGAACGCGGGCGCGCAGCGTCGTGTGCTCCGAGCCTGCGCGTCAGTCGCGCGTCTGCAGGAGCTGCATCTCGAGCTCGACGTCGATCTGGCGCAGCCCGTCGGCATCGACCACGAGGCGACGGCGCAGCTCTTTGCAGCGCGGCGTCTGCACGTAGATCTCGTAGCGGCCGGGGCGCAGTCCGGGGACCTCGAAGGTCCCGTCGGGGCCGAGCCAAGCGAGCCAGCGCAAGTTCTCTCCTTCGCCGCCGCCTTCGACGAGCAAGCGTCCTTCGTCGGGCGAGAGGCGCGTGCCGGTGTAGAACACCTGACCGGAGAACAGGAAGGGCGGGATCCGCAGCGTGTGCACTTCGCGCTCGTCGTTCCCGACTTCCATCTCTCCGCCGGGGACCCACGCGGTCGAGGTCTCGTAGGAGATCATGAGCTTCGCGTTCGGCCGCAGGCCCGCGACATCGAACATCCCGTCGGTGCGCGAGAACTCCGAGAGCCAGGTATCGCCGGTCGTGCGATCCTCCAGCATCACGCGCCAGCCCGGCACGGGAATGTCCTCGCTGAGCAGGATGCCCGTGACGTTGACGGCGCGCGGGTCGTAGCCGAAGCGCACCTCGACGTGCGGCGTCTCCGCATCGACCTCCACGCGGCGCGAGGCCTGGAACGCGTCGAACGCGCGCGAGTGCATGATCAGGTCCTGCGCGTCGAGGAAGTTGCGCGCGACGCGGCGCATCACCTGCACGCGATAGCTGCCGGAGGGGACGCCGCGAAAGGCGAAGAGGCCGAGCTCGTCGGCGAAGGCGATGGGCCGCGCCCCCGAGCTGCTCTCGGAGACGAGGCGCACGCGCGCGCCAGGGCGCGGCTGGCCGTTCTCGTCGAGCACGCGGCCGTCGATCGACGCGATGCCGCTCTCGAAGGGCAGCTCGGTCGGTGCGGTCTGCGTCGCCGCGTCGGCTTCCAGATTCCACTCGCAGCGATCGATGCCGCCTTCGCGCAAGGTCGCGACGTAGGAGCCGATGCAGATGCTGACCGGACCGACGGTGCCGTCCTCGGCGACGGGCAGCAGGTAGCTCTCGTCCTGCAGCAGGAGGCGCGTGTCGGAGCCGGCGCGCGGCTCGAGCCGCAGCGCTCGTCCCACGCCGTCCTGTGCGGGACGGGCGGGCAGCTTCAAGCTCACCGTGGCCGCGCGCATGAGATAGACGCGCTGGAGATCCTCGGCGCCGGTGACGACGGTCGAGACGCGGCGCGCCGCGTAGCCGCCGAGCCGCGCGACGATCTGCAGCTTCGTACCGGAGGCGAACTGCTCGACCTCGATGCGGCCGCGCTCGTCGGTGCGCCCGCGCCAGCCCGGGACGCCCGGTAGGTCCTCGAGCACGATCTCGACGCCGCTCAGCGGCTCTTCGGTCTCGAAGTCGCGCACCTGCACGCCGAGCTTCGCCGCGGCAGCGGCCTTCGTTTCCTGCGGCGCAGGGCTCGGCGCGGGTTCCTGCGGGAGCGCCGCGGCGAGGCCGAGATAGAAGCCGGTGAGGATGAGCAGCGACATGAATGACTCCCGAGGCGGGAAGAGAGACCCTCGAGGAGTTCGGCGCGACCTGGTGCTCGACTTGAGTTCGTCCGCGGCGCGGATCGCGCTGTCCGTCGATGCGCCGAAGTGCTGCTGGGGGCGGCTCGCTCCCAGTGGTATCGTTCCGCGCCGCATGGGCCTCTCACCCCTCGTCGCGTCGCCGCGCGCCGTGCGCGGAGCCTCGAGGGCGGGCCGGACGCGAGGAGCATGAGACATGGTGCAGGGGTTCGAGGTCGTGGCGGTGTTGGGAGCCGGGACGATGGGTCACGGCATCGCGCAAGTGGTCGCGCAAGCCGGCAGCACCGTGCGGCTCTACGACGTGGAGGAGCGCTTCGCGCGCGCGGGCCTGGAGCGCATCGGCGCGAACCTCGCGAAGGGGGTCGAGAAGGGGAAGCTCAGCGCCGCCGATCGCGAGGCGACGCTCGCGCGCTTGACTGCGCATGCCGATCTCGCGGCGGCCGCACGCGGCGCTGCCCTCGTGATCGAGGCCGCGCCCGAGAAGCTGGAGCTGAAGCAGAACCTGCTCTCCCAGTGCGCGGCGGTCGCCGCCCCCGACGCGATCCTCGCGACCAACACCTCCTCGCTCAGCATCACGCGCATCGCGTCCGCGATCCCGCGGCCCGAGCGCGTGGTGGGGCTCCACTTCTTCAATCCCGTGCACTTGATGGAGCTGCTCGAGATCGTGCACGGCGAGCGCACCTCCCCCGAGATCGTCGAACGTTCGAAGCGCTTCGCCGCCGCGATCGGCAAGACGCCGATCGTCGTGCGCGACGCGCCGGGCTTCGCGAGCTCGCGCCTCGGCATCGCGATCGCGATGGAGGCGATCCGCATGGTCGAGAGCGGCGTCGCCTCCGCGCAGGACATCGACACGGCGATGAAGCTCGGCTACCGGCATCCGATGGGGCCGCTCGAGCTCACCGATCACGTCGGCCTCGACGTGCGCCTCGCGATCGCCGAGTACTTGCACCAGGAGCTCGGCGCGGTCTTCGATCCGCCGGCGCTGCTGCGGAAGCTCGTCGCGGAAGGCCGCCTCGGCAAGAAGAGCGGTCGCGGCTTCTACGAGTGGAAGTAAAGCTCCGCGCGTCGCGCTGGAGTCCTTGGGCCGCGAGCGTCGTCGTTCTCGAGTCGAGTTCGAGTCCCAAGGACGGCTCGATCTCGCTGCGCAGCGGAGCAGCTTGGCGCGCTCGTGAACGCAAGATGCGAGGCGAGAGGCGTTCGAGCGCAAGAACGCGCATGCGCTACGCCCGGCCCTACGGCGAAGCAAGCGCCGCGCCCGACGCGCGCGAACGACGTCGATCGTGTTCGAACGTCGGCGCGCGAACGACGCGAACGAGAAACGCGGAGCGTCGCGCGTCGTGCACGTCGCTTGCTGCGCCTCCGGGCGCGGCTTCGCTCCGTCGATAGACGTCGTGCGCCGTTCCGGAGCCCGCTGGAGGCGGGGGCTCCGGAACTCATGCTCATGGGTGCGTTCGGACGTCGACGCGTGAACGACGTCGAAAGACATGGGTTACGCGCCCGCGCGGCGGCGGTGCGGTGTGGTTCAGCGCGAGGCTGCTCGGCGACCTGAATTGGCGAGGTTCCGGCGCGATCGGCCGGCGTGCTTCCTGTGCTGCGGCAGCTTGCGGATGCCGGGCAGGTCGTGACGGCGCCAGCCGGTGGTGAGCAGCAAGGTCCAGGCGGGCGCGACGGCGGCCATCACTGGCGCTGTTGGGACCGACGTGATCGAAGGGCGCTCCACCCAACCATCGAACACGTGAGCGCCCGCGCGGCGATCGAGCACGTCAGCGCGAGGCTGCTCGGCGTCTTGATTCGGCGAGGTTCGCTCGAGGTCGGCCGGCGTGCTTGTGGGGGGTCGGGAACTCGTGAAGGTCGAGCAGGCCGTGGCGGCGCCAGCCGGTGGCGAGAAGCCAGGTCGAGGCTTGCACGACACCGGCCACCACTGGCGCTGTCGGAATCGAGCGGATCGATCGGCGCTCCATCCAGCCATCGAAGACGGGCACGCCCAGGCGGCGGTCGAGCGCGTCAGCGCGAAGTTGCTCGGCGACTTGAATTGGCGAGGTTCCCGCGCGGTCGGCCGGCGGCCATGTTGCGCTGCGGCAACTCGTGGATGTCGAGCAGGCCGTGGCGGCGCCAGCCGGTGGTGAGGAGCCAGGTCGAGGCGGGTGCAACGGTGGCCACCAGAGGCGCTGCTGGAATCGATGGGATCGAGGGGCGTTCCATCCAGCCATCGAACATGGGCGCACTCGAGCAGGGATCGATCGACGAAAGCGTCACGACAACGTGCTTCTTGCCGTTCTGCAGCAC
>JAEUHW010000423.1 GCA_016793245.1 Planctomycetota bacterium | reverse complement strand
CGGCAAGGCGCTGGTGAAGGGCGAGCCGGACGCGAGCTCGTTCCCGAGCGGTGGCCTGCGCGCGACTTTCGAGGCGCGCGGCTACACCGCGTGGGATCCGACCTCGCCCGCGTTCATCCGCGAGACGACGAACGGCGCGACGCTCTGCATCCCGACGGCCTTCTGCTCGTGGACCGGGGAAGCGCTCGACGAGAAGACGCCGCTGCTGCGCTCCGCCGAGGTGCTGAACCGCGAAGCGCTGCGCCTGCTGCACATCCTCGGCGAGAAGGAGGTCGGGTTCGTTTACCCCACGCTCGGCTGCGAGCAGGAGTACTTCCTCGTCGATCGCGATCTCTACATGCTGCGGCCCGACCTCATCGCGACCGGTCGCACGCTCTTCGGCGCGAAGCCGCCGAAGGGCCAGGAGCTCGAGGACCACTACTTCGGCTCGATCTCGCCGCGCGTGCTCGCGTTCATGCAGGACGTCGAGCGCGAGCTCTGGAAGCTCGGCGTGCCGGTGAAGACGCGCCACAACGAAGTCGCGCCGAGCCAGTACGAGCTCGCGCCGATCTTCGAGCGCTCCACCGTCGCGGCGGATCACAACATGCTCTGCATGGAGATCCTGAAGTCGGTGGCGCTGCAGCACGGCTTCCAGTGCCTGCTGCACGAGAAGCCCTACGCCGGCATCAACGGCTCCGGCAAGCACAACAACTGGTCGATGGCGACGGACACCGGCGAGAACCTGCTCGATCCGGGCCACACGCCGGGCGAGAACATGCGCTTCGTCGTGTTCCTGACCGCGGTGATCCGCGCCGTGGACCTCCACGCCGACCTCCTCCGCGTCGCGATCGCGCATGCGGGGAACGACCATCGCCTGGGCGCCAACGAAGCGCCGCCGGCGATCCTCTCGATCTACCTCGGCGAGCAGCTCACCGAGGTCGTGGACGCCCTGATCGCGGGCACCAAGGGCTCGGGGGCGAACAAGAAGGACCACATGCGCCTCGGCGTGAGCGCCTTGCCGCAGCTCCCGCGCGACGCGACGGACCGCAATCGCACCTCGCCCTTCGCGTTCACCGGCAACAAGTTCGAGTTCCGCGCGGTCGGCAGCTCGCAGGCCACCGCGCGCCCGAACACGGTGCTGAACACGATCGTCGCCGACTCGATCGCCTGGATCGCCGACCAGCTCGGCAAGCGCGGCGATCGCTCTCTCGAGAGCGCGGTCACCGAGCTCGTGCAGAGCGTGCTGAAGCAGCACTCGCGCGTCCTCTTCAACGGCAACGGCTACTCGGCCGAGTGGCACGCCGAAGCCGAGCGCCGCGGCCTGCCGAACTTCCGCAGCGCCGTCGACGCGATCGGCCAGCTCTCGGCGAAGAAGAACCTGGACCTCTTCGAGAAGTACGGCGTCCTCACCGCGAAGGAAGTCGAGTCGCGGACCAGCATCCAGTTCGAGGCCTACTGCAAGGCGATCGCCATCGAAGCGCAGAGTGCGCTCTCGATCGCGCGCACGATGGTGCTCCCCGCCGCGCAGAAGCATCAGGCCGTCGTCGCCCAGAGCGTCGCGGCAGTGAAGGCCGCGGGCCTCGCCGTCCCCGCTCAGGAGAAGCGCCTGCGCTCGATGACCGAGCGCATCGAGCACCTCCTCAACGCGATCGACGATCTCGCACTCGCCTTCGAGAAGACCGAGGCTCACCACGGCGCGGTGCGCGACCACGCGCTCGCGTTCCGCCACGAAGTCGTGCCGGCCGTCGCGCGGCTCCGCGAGTCCTGCGACATCCTGGAGACGATGGTCGACGACTCGCTCTGGCCGCTGCCGAAGTACCGCGAGCTGCTGTTCCTGCAGTAGCTCGCGGCGCGGGTCCTGCAGTAGCTCGCGGCGCGGGTCCTGCAGTGGCTCGCGGCGCGGGCCGCGCTTCCTGCCCGAGCTCCGAGCCGGGTGGGCAGGGCTGGATTCGCCCCGCCGAGGTCGATCCAGCCCTCGGACGCCCCCGGAATCAAGGGTCATGATTTGTGATGTCTAGAATCACGATCCGTGAAAGGCTCCGCGCATGCTGAAAGGACAGGACCTGCTCGTCGCCCTCCACCTCGCTGGGAAACCCGAGCCCACGCTGGCCGCGATCGCCGCCAAGCTCGGCATGAGCTACGGCGAAGTCCACGGAGCCGTGGGACGCCTGCAGCATGCGCAACTGCTGCTTCCCGGCTCGCGAGAGGTCATCCTCCCGAACCTCGAGGAGTATTTACTCCACGGAGCTCGCTACTCCTTTCCGGCCACCGTCGGCGAAACCGCACGCGGAGTCCCCACGGGCAATCTGGCTGCGCCGCTGGAGGGCAAGCTCCTCGGAGGAGAGCTCGCGTTCGCCTGGAAGCATCCGCGCGGCGAAGCGCGGGCCCCGTAGATCTCTACGATCTACAAGGACGCGCCGACGGCCGCACTGAACGACCCCCTCGTCTACCGGAAGCTGGTTCTACTCGATGCCTTGCGCGTCGGTGGCGCGCGTGCTCGCGCTATCGCGTCGGAGTTGATGGTGAAGGATCTCCGCGGTGAGCAATGAGGCACTGCTCGGGCGTATTGCCCGCAAGCTGGCCGGTCTCCGCTGGAAGCACGTGTATCTGAGCTCGAAGGACATCGAAGAAATCCTCGCACTCGCCGACGGACGCAAGGCGCTCCCGGAGGAGGTGCTTGCTTCCGAAGAGCCGGTTCGAAACTTCATCGCCTCCGAGTTCGAGGGATTCCTGAAGCACGCGAGTTTCAAGTACGCGGTGAGCGGCTACCTGCGGGGCGATTCGGGTCGGAGCGAGTTGGTCTTGAAGCGAGTACGCTCGATCGCTGCTGGCAGTCTCGAGTAGGCGATAGCCCCTTCCGGCGCATCTCAGCGACTTCGCACCGATCACATCTGCCGTCGATCCCAACCTGCGATCGCCATCGAAGCGCAGAGCGCGCTCTCGATCGCGCGCACGATGGTGCTCCCCGCCGCGCAGAAGCATCAGTCGGTCGTGGCCCAGAGCGTCGCGGCGGTGAAGGCCGCGGGCCTCGCCGTCCCCGCTCAGGAGAAGCGCCTGCGCTCGATGACCGAGCGCATCGAGCACCTGCTCACCGCGATCGACGATCTCGCGCATGCCTTCGAGAAGACCGAGGCTCACCACGGCGCGGTGCGCGACCACGCGCTCGCGTTCCGCCACGACGTCGTGCCGGGCGTCGCGCGGCTCCGCGAGTCCTGCGACATCCTGGAGACGATGGTCGACGACTCGCTCTGGCCGCTGCCGAAGTACCGCGAGCTGCTGTTCTTCAGTAGCTCGCGGAGCGGGTCGCGCCGTCCCCAGCCTACTCTCCGATCTCGGCATCGCACGCTTGGAGCTCCCGCAGGTAGGCGCTATACGCCTCGCCGCGCGGTAGCTTCTCCTCGATGAGCAAGCGCTTCCGCTCCGCGCTGGCACTCTGCCCCGTGCGCGGGTCGACGCCGGCGACGCGAACGGTCTGCCAGCGGACACCCGTGCCCAGGCGCTGCCAAGCAGGGGTTGCAGAGAAGTCGATGCCACGCGCAGCGAGCAGAGTCTGTTTCTCCTCGCTGCTCGAGCCCTCGATGCTCGCCGACGCCTCGCGCGGCGCGAGGCCGTCGCGGCGCAGGAGCCAGTAGGCCTGGGCGCTCAGAGCATTGCGCCCGGCGTCCTCCTGCCGCCAGCGGAAGTAGTCAACGACGATCTCGCGGCTCGGCAGCTCGCAGAGCCGGCCATCGAACGCGACCGCTCGGCCGAGCCGTAGGCTGGCCACTCCGCTCGCCTCGCCCGCGAGCAGCGAGACGATCTTTCGCACCTTGCGCCCGAACGCATCGGCCTCGGGGTGCAGGAGGATGGAGATCTCATCCGACTGCGTATAGCCGTAGAGCGCGCGGAAGCCGCACTGCATCAGGTGCTGCGTCACCTCCAGCATCATCGCGTGGAAGCGCACATCGAACGGCGCCTCGAGCGGCAGGATCTCCTTCGTGAGCCGCGTGAAGCCGCGGCCGTCGAGGCGCGCCACGATGTGCACGCCCGGCGGGACGCAGCGATCGTGCGCGGTCTCGTACGCGCGCAGGCGAGAATCGAGCTCATCGAAGTTCATCGCGCCACTCCTCGACGACGAACGCGCCGTCGGCCAGGCGCACGAAGTGCAGCGCGTCGAAGCCCTCGGCGAGCTCCGGTAGCTCGAGTCGGCCCGCCGCGGCGAGCACGCCCTTCTCGGGGATGCGCGCGACTCCCGCGCGTGCGGCATTCCGCAGCAAGCACTCCTCGAGCTTCGAGGACAGGTAGTAGCCGACGACGCGGAAACCCGCCGCGCGCGCCGCGAGGATGTGGCCCGTTCGCTCCACGCGGCTCGCGTTCGTGTCATCGACGACGAACGGCTGGCGCAGACGCAGGCACGTCGCGACGAGCTCCTTCTCGCGGTGCCGCGTGCGCAGCATGTCGAGGTTGATACGCAAGTGCGTCGACGCGAAGCGCTCGGCGTAGAACGAGGACTTCCCGCTCGCCGGGATCCCGATCAGCAGCACCGCTTCCATGGCGGGATTCTCGCTGAGCCTGGAGGGGGTCGAGAAGCGTCTCTCTTCGGCGAGCAGATCGACGCTACGTTCCACTTGCGCCCGATCGAAGGCGGGAGAGTCGAGCCCGAGCAGCTCCTAGAGCCTCGAGGCGGTCGCGCCGCGGTCGCACTCGCACGAGTTGCCACGGCATGGGCGGCATCGATCCATTCCTCGATGGCTACGGCTGGTTCAGGAACGGTGGCACCGTTCATCTCAGCTTGCGCCAGGCGATGAGCGACGCGACAGGGATCCACTGCTTCGGACTCGGTCCCGCCAGCTTTCCACTCGTCGACGGCTGCACCTGAACATCGGGCCGCTCTTCGACGCCGGAGGTGCCGGTCAAGGCTTTACGACGGTGAGCTTCGTCGTGCCATGGGGAGCCGTCGTCGCGTCGCCTGCGATCCAGGCTCTGGTTTTCGATCTCGGCGCATCGGGCAGCTTCTCAGCTACGAACGGGCTCAGGATGCTCTTGGAGTGATCGCGGTCGGATCGATCGAGCCGTGAGCAGGAACGCCGTCGATCTTCCCGTGACGAGACCTAGAAGGTGATCGGCGGAGTCCAGGTGACGACCGTTCCGAGCAACGGATCGAGGCGCACGAGCGCCGCTTGGAAGTGCACCGGCGTCGAGAGCAGGATCGGATCGAAGGGGAAGTAGAAGTCGACTCGCCACCCGCCGCCC
>JAEUHW010000410.1 GCA_016793245.1 Planctomycetota bacterium | reverse complement strand
GTGCTCGCCGTCGATCGAATGCAGCCAGACGCACGAGCGCACGCCGACGATCGGATCGAGCACCTCGAGGGCCGCGCCGATGCGGAGCGAGGTGCCGCCGGGCAGCCGCGCGAGCGGGACGCGCAGCAGCGGCAGATCCTGTCGCACGCCGTGCGCGTCTTCGGGTGCCAAGTGCACGCGCAAGGTGTCGCCGGCGCGCGCGCCGAGCAGCGCGCGTTCGATCCCCGCGAGCAGCACGTCCTCTCCGAGCACGCAGCGGAACGGCACACCGGGAGCCGAGCTCTCGAGGATCGCGCCTGTCTCGTCGCGCAGCGCGATCTCGAAGCGCACCGCAGCGCCGCGCACGACGGCAGGTCCGCTGCGGAGCGTCGACGAGACTTCGCGCGCTCGGCTGCGCAGGGCAGCACGAGGCGCGCGCACGCGCTTCGCTTCGGCTACGATCGACGCTTCGCTCATCGTGTTGGATACGCGACACGGCGTCGCGCGGCGCGATGCATTGCCGCGCATCGCGACAACAGCAAAGAGCACGCGATGACAGAAAGCAAGAGCCTGGAAGCAGCGCAACACATCGCGCTGGCACTCGCGACCCTCGCGGAGAGCGACGGCGCGCTCTTCGTCTGCTGCGCGGCGAGCTTCGCGCGCGTGCGTCGACTCGTCGACGGCGGACTGCGCTTCGAGCTCCCGACGAACGAGCTGACACCGCCCGAGCGGTGGATCGATGCGCACGGCGTCGATGTGCTGCGCGACGCGGGCTACGCTCTCCCGAGGAAGGACGAGCGCTTCTTCGCGCGCACGATCGATCTCGAGAACGGCGCGGAGCTATCCGAGGTGCAGTCCCTCGCGCGCTGCTTCCGCGAGGTCTACGACGCGCCGCGCGCGGCGGAGCTCACGCACTTCGCGACGCGTTCCCCCTGCGAGCGCCCGAGCGCCGCGCGCGCCGCGGACGCGATCCAGCGCTACCGCGAGGCCCCGACGCCGAACGGCTGGGACGAGCTCTGCGCCGCGTTGCTCGACGCGGAGCTCGAGCTCGCCGTGGAGCCCGTGCTCGGCGCGAGTGCTGCCCCGCCGCGCGTGCGCGCGCTGCAGGGACCGGAGGGCCGCGTCGCGGCGGCCGCGTTCACCAGCGCGCATGCGCAGCGTCTCGCCGCACCCCGCGGGCTGCCGTTCGCGTTGCTCCTCGGCGCGGAGGCGCTGCTGCTCGCTGCCGCGCAGGGGTTCTCCGAGCTCGCGATCGACCCGCGCGGTCCGCTGCCCGTGCGGCTGCACGGCGCGATCTTCCGCGGCCTCGTCGAGCGCGCGACGCAGGAGGTCCTCGCCGCGAGCGAAGGCCGAGCCTCCGCATCGGACGACCCGAGCGAGCGCGAAGCGTGAGCGAACGTGCTCGGCGCCGAGCGCGCCTCCTCGCCCGCATCGCGTTCGTCGTCTGCGGCGCGACGGCCGTCTTCGGGACGCGAGTTCCGTGGTGGCCTTGGCCCATCGAGCTGCTCGTGCACTGGCCCGAGCTCTGGATGGGATGGCTGCTCGGCGTCGGCCTCTTCGCGGTAGCGCAGCGCGAGCTCTCTCGCGCCGCGCTCTGCGTCGCGCTACTGTTCGTCGGCGGCATGCGCGTCGCGCCGTACGTCGGGAGCGAGAGCGCGCCCGCGTCACCGGCCGAGCATCGCGCGAGCGTGCGGCTCCTCGTCGCGAATCTCTGGTGCGAACGCGAGCCCACGCCCGCGTTCGCGGCGCTGCTCGGTCGCGAAGCACCCGATCTCCTCGCGTTGATCGAAGTCGATCCAGCGTGGCAGGCGGAGCTCGAGCGCATCGGCGGTGCATGGCCCTATCGCCTCGTCGCCGCGGAAGAGGGTCCGTTCGGTCTCGCGCTCTTCTCGCGCTGGCCGCTGGAGCAGCTCACCCTCGGCCCGCTCGGCGCCGAGGGCTACGCGTTCGCTCTCGCGCGGGTCCAGCATCCCGAAGGTGCGTTCACGTGCGCCGTCGCGCACCCGCGCGCGCCGCAGCATCCCCGCGGCTGGTACGGTCGGAACGACTATCTCGGCGCCGTCGCCACAGCGCTGCGCACCGCACCCACGCCGCGCGTGCTCGCGATCGACAGCAACGCGACGCCGTGGTCGGGCGAGATGCATTCCCTCGCGGCGCGGACCGAGCTCGTCGATGCGCGCGCGGGCCGCGGTTGGTGCGGGACCTGGCCCACCTTCCTCCCCTCGCTCTGCCTGCGGCCGATCGATCACGTGCTGCACGAGAGCTCGCTCGCGATCGGCGCGTTCCGCGTCACGGAGCCCTACGGCTCCGATCATCGCGGACTCGCGGTGGAGCTCCGGCTCCCGCGTTGAGAGCTTGTCGATAAATCGACCAGCTCGACGCTCCAACACCGTCAGGTGTTGGGCCAGAAGGCATCTCAGAGCCTGTAGGAGGTACTCTCCGACAGGCTCTGAGAGGCTGAGCAGAAATCGAGCATACAGCCTCTCAGATGTCTGCTGGCGCAGCGCCTGACGGCGCTGCAGCCCGTTCGTGAGCCATTCTTGCTCACTCTCTGTGCTCCGCGGCGCGCGCTCCGCTCTCCGCGTCGCTCGCGCGGCCGCGCTGGATCGCGCGCGCGACGAAGAACGCCACCGCCGCGAGATAGAGCACGCCGCAGACGAGCAGCGGCCAGAGCAGCCACGGCGCCGCCTCGAGCAAGGTCTCGGCGAGATGCGCCTGCACGTAGCAGAGCGGCGCCATGCCGAGCAGCGTGCCGAACATCACGCGCGGCGCGCTGAGCCCCGCCGCACCGGCCGCGTAGGAGACGAGATCGGAGGAGCTGAGCGGGTTCGCGCGCAGCAACGCGACGAGGATCCAGCCGCGGCGGCGCAGCAGCGCGCGCATGCGGCGGAGCGAGCGCCGCTCGAAGAAGCCGTCGATCGCGCGACGACCGACGAGGCCGCGCGCGAGCAGGCAGGCGCCGCCGGCGCCGAGCGTGTTGCCGAGGAGCGAGAGCGTTCCACCCCACCACCCGCCGAAGATGGCCCCCCCCGGCAGATAGAGCAGCGTGCCCGGGATGGGTGCGAGGATCACCTCGAGCGTCACGAAGCCGACGTAGAGCAGAGGTGCCAGCGGTCCCGCGCTCGCGAATACCGCGCGCAGGCGTTCGACCTT
>JAEUHW010000283.1 GCA_016793245.1 Planctomycetota bacterium | reverse complement strand
CGCGCTCTCCCCGATCTCGATCGTGCTCGTCGTGGTGCTCCAGGGTTGGGAGTCGACGCCGTTGTCGCGATCGCGCTCGCGGAGCCAGCTCACGCGGTATGGTCCCGGCGCGGGGATCCCGATCCGCGCCGTCCCATCCGCTCCGAAGCGTTCGGAATCCACTTCGAGGGGGAGGCCGTCGAGCTCCATCGCGAGGCGCGCGCGCAGGTGCTCGCCTTCGGCGAGGCCCTCGGGTCGGCCCTCGAGCGCGAGCACGACGGGCAGGCGCACTTCCAGCTCGACGCGCTGGCCTTGCTCCACCGCAGCGAAGCGCACGAGCCGCGCGCCCGCGGCCACGATGGCCACGTCGTAGCGCCCGCGCGGCACCACGATGCGAGCTTCCTTCGTCCAGAACTCGCGCTTCGTCCAGGAGGCCCCAGGTTCTCCCGCAGGTCGCGCGTAGAGGGTTCCGACACGGGGGCTGGTGAAGCTCGGAGGAGTGACGATCTCGTAGGCGAGCAGCATCACCTTCGCGCCGAGGTCGATGTCGCGGAGCCGCGGATCGTCGCAGGCTTCGCCCGCGCGGACGACGAGCTCTTGGATCTCGAGCAGCAGGGTGCCTTGCGCGTAGATGCGTGCGGTGTAGCGACCGGCGCGCTGCGCGGGGAAGCCGAAGCCGCCCGGATGCAGCGTGCCTCCGATATGGTCCGAACCCGCTGCGGCGGTGTCCTCGGGCACGAGTCGTACGCTGAGGTCCCCCTCGCTCCACGGCGCTCCTGCACGCCACGTGCCCTGGATCGAGCCCAGAGCCTCGAGGCGGATCTCGAGGTCCGTCGCACCGAGGTTCACGAGCTGCTTGCTCGCGACGAAGCGCGCGCCACCGCGGTCCTGCAGGTCGGCCTCCAGCTCGAACTGCGGCTCGATCGCAGATGCTTCGGCCGGCGCGTGCCAAGTGAAGCGGCCCTCCGCGTCCTTGATGCGCAGCGAATCGAAGTGCAGGCCACCTCGCTTCGCGTCCGCGCTCACCACGGTGAACGCGGCCTGGAGCGTGGCTCCTACGGCCGGCGTACCGTCGGGCCGCAGCACACGTCCGGAGGCCAGCAGCGGTCCCCGGCGCAGGAGCACGTCGCCGAGGTCGACGATCCCCGTGGTTCGCGCCACCTGCGCGCGCGTGGTCACGCTGCCTCGGCGCTGAGGGAAGACCTCCTGCAAGAAGACCTCGACCTCACAGGGGCGCGGTGCATTGGCGGGAACATCGAGCCAGAGCACGCCGCCTGCGGCGACGGGGAGCCCACCCAACGCAGCCGATTTGCCATCGATGTGCATTCTGAGCTGGAAGCCGCCATGGTCGGCCAAGGGCTGGCCGGTCTCGTCGCAGACGCGCAGGCGCAGCACGGCGCGATCGCTGCCGAACGCGAGCCGGATCTCGCGCTCTTCTCCGGCTGTGGTCAGCGCGGGAGCATCTACCGCAACCTCGAGAACGCCGTTGGATCTGCAGTAAGCGCGCAGCGGAACTCCGAGGCCGACGAAGGGGAAGCGTGCGACGCCGTTCTCGATCGGGGTGAACCAGGAGTCATCGCGTTCCTTCTGACCCCCCAACTCCAAGACGGTCCCGCGCCCGGTCCACGCGATCAAGTTCACGGAGTCTCTCGGCCACGGCTCGCCTAGCGGACCGACCACGTGCACGACGACGCTGCCGAACGCGGGAGCACGGAGCTCGTGCTCGATCTCGAGGTCCGACGTGCCCGCCAGGAAGACGGGGGCGAGGTGCGGCACGAAGCCCTCCAGCGTCACCGCGAGGCCTTCCGAGGCGGCGAGCTTCTCCATCACCGGGCCCACCTCCGGCCAGCTCGCGCGTCCGGCGAGATCGGCTTCTGCGCGCCAGAGCGGCGGCGAGCTCTCGCGCTGTCGCTTCCACACCTCCGCGTCGTACACGACGAAGCGCGCGCCCGGGAGCGGGCGCCCTTCGTGATCGAGCGCGCGGACGCGCAGCGCGCTGGTGCTGCTGGCGCTCGCGGTCGGACGATCTACCGGGGGCGAGCTCACGGCAGGCGCTGCACCTTCGTCGCGTGTGATGCTGGAGGCCGCCGACTCGGAGGGTTGCGCCCCGGTGCTGCTCTCTCCGGCGAGCGGCGCGACCTCCGTCAACGGAGTATCGCCTCCGGATCGGAAGAGCAGCGCCGCGAGCAGCCCGAGCGCGGCGAGGACGGCGACGATAACGATCTGTGTGCGTTGCATCTTTGACTCCGGATGCCTCTCGTGGTCACTTCGGTGCGCTCACGACGACGCGCTGCTCTCCCGCTTGATCACGCACCTCGATCGTCCGCGTGTCCCCGTCCAGCGGCTTCGATCGGAAGCTCGATCCCTCGGGCACTTCGCGCACGAGCTCGAGAGCGTAGCGCCCGGCTTCGGGCAGGACGATGCTCGCGCGACCGCTCGCGTCGAAGCGCACCTGGCCCGAGTACTCGAGCTCGTTCTCGTAGCGGGTGAGCTGCGCCGCGGTGAACTCGCCGTTCGCCGGCAGTGCGGCCGTGCCTTCCATGGTGAGCACCACGGAGTAGCCCGGCTCGAGGGTGAGGCGCTGCCCGGCTTCGATCGCCTGCAAGCGCACGCTGCGTGCACCTTCGGCGAGCACCAGCACGTCGTAGGGCGCCGGAGCCACGAGGGTCTCGGCGCGCGTGCCGTAGAAACCGACGCTGTTCCAGCGCGCGTCGGGTTCGCCGCTGCGGCGCAGCGCGAGCTTCCCGCGGAACGGAGGCGCCAAGCTCTCGCTCGCTAGATCGAACAGCAACACACGGAGTTGTGCGTTCAGATCGATGGCGAGGAGTCGCGGATCGGCGCACGCCGCGCCAGCGACGATGCGGAGCGCGTCGATCCGAACGACATCGCGCTGCGGTTCATGAGTAAGGAAGAGCCGCAGCGCGTACTCGCCCGCGAGCAAGGCGCGGAAGCGCACGCCTTTCTCGTCCACTGCTCCCTGCAGCTCCGGCGCATAGAAGCGCTCCGGCTCCGCGGGCAGGAGTAGCGCTTGGAGATCGCGAGGCGCGAACGGCAGCGCCTCTTTCCAGAGCCCGGTGAGCGTGCCGAGCTCCTCCAGCACGATCTCGGCGTCCTGCGTTCCGATGGGGAAGCGCAGGGAACGCGAACGCCGCACCGGCTGCGGATCGTTGCCTTCGCGTTGCTGGGCGCGCACGAGCACGCTGAGCTCGCGCCCGGGCTGCGCCTCGGCGTGGCGCCATTCGAAGCGCCCTTCGGCGTCGGTACCGATGTTCGCCCGCGGTCGGTCGAGCGCGCTCGAGCTCCAGGGCTCGACGAAGAGCTCGAGGGAAGCACTCGCAGAGCTCTGGCTCGGATCCGCAGCGGCGCGCCGCACGCGACCGGCGAGCGCCACGCCTCCGCGCCGCAGCAGCACGTCGCCGGCGTCGATGAGCCCGCGCGCGTGCTCGATCTTCACGCGCACCTCGGCTTGGCCCTTCGCGTCGCCATCGATGGTCACGCGGAACTCCTCGCGCGCCGGACCCTCGGTCCCCGCGGGGATCCAGAGCACGCTGTCGGGATCAGTGAAGCCTCCGCGATCCGAGCGCCACTCGTCTCCGCGGAAGGTCTTCACGCGGAACTCGCGCGAGCGTGGCAAGGACGAACCATCCTCGGCGAGGACGCGCACGCGGACCGTGACTCCGTCTTCGCCTAGGCGGATCTCGGCGGTGCGCACTTCCCCGGATGACTCGAGCGGCGCGAGATCGAGCGCACCTCGGATCCCCGACTCCATGCTCGCGGTCGCGCGCAGCGGAACTCCTAGCTGCACGCGCGGAAAGCGCACGAGGCCGTCTTCGATCCGCCCCTGTACGGAGGGATCCGACTCGCTCCGTCGGCCGGAGCGATCGCCCTTGCCGCTCCAGGCGTAGAGCCTCGCATAGCCGAACCAGACCGGCTGCGCGAGCGGTGTCGTGACGCGGAGCTCGACGCTGCCGGTGCGCGGCGCGCGCAGCACGATCTCTTGGGCCAGCTCTTCCGCGCGCTCGATCGCGACGAAGGGTAGATCGGGAACGTAGCCGTCGAGGAACACGGCCAATCCCTCCGCTCGCTCTCCGCTCTCGACCCTCGTGGAGGCGTCGGAGCCCGCGAGCTGCGCGAGCGTCGCTGCCGCCTCGGGCCACTGAGCTCGGCCGGCGTCATCCGAGGTGGCCGTCCAGAGCTTGCGCGCTTCGCGCGAACGTTCCCACGGTCCGCGCTTGGAGACGAAGACGCGCTCGCCAGCGAGCGGACGACCTTCGTGGTCGAGGACGCGCACGCGCAGCGCACCCGGTGCGATCACCTCGTTCGGCGCGGCATCGCTCTTCGTCGCTGCGGCGCTCTCCGTCGCCGCCGCGTCGCGCGTCGTCGCGCGCGGCAGCTCGTCGGAGCGCACGGTCTCGGAGGCCGCGTCCGCAGCGGAGATCGACCTCTGCAGCTCCGAGCTCTCCGCTGCACCGCCGGAGCGCGAGACGAGCCAGGCCACGAGGGCCGCGCCGAGCGCGAGCGCGATAGCCAACCAGCGCGCGTTCATCCTGCTTTCCTCCGCGCGCATCCTCTCCGGCGCGGCGCGGAAACGAAAGCGCGCGTCGGAGCCGAGCCCCGACGCGCGCCTTGGATGAGCGATCCGCTCGCGCGGCTCAGTAGCCCGCGAACCACTCCTGGCCGTTCGAGAGCGAAAGCTCGTTCGGCGAGCCGGGGACCAGGTTGATGTTCTGGAACGTGACCGGGCCGGCGCCGTTCAGCACCGGATCGTTCGGCACGGGGAACTGCTGGACCGTGGCGCCGATGTTCAGCGGCGCGCCGCCGTTCATCGTGAAACTGAGCTCGAGCTTCGAAATCGTCCCCGCTTCAGCGCGTCCGCCGGCTCCCCGGGACCTCGAGCTCCGACTTCGAGCTGCTCCCCGAAGGACCGCTGCCTGCGGACGCCGCGCTCGCCTCCGCCGCGAGCTCTTCCTCCACGAAGCGCGGCCGCGCCACGCGCTCCAACACCACATAGTCATCGACATCGTGCTCCAGCCGGAGGCGCGTTTCACTCTCGAAGACGAACCGCATGCGCGTGCGGTTGCCGGACGGTAAACGCCGCACGCCGTAGCTCCCTTGGCCTTCGACGCTGAGCACGCCGAAGGCGTCTTCGAGCAGGACTTCCTTGCTCTCGCTGACGGCATAGCGGCGGA
>JAEUHW010000384.1 GCA_016793245.1 Planctomycetota bacterium | reverse complement strand
GAGCTTGAAGGAGCGCGGTCTCCTCGACACCGAGATCGCGCGCATCGAGAAGGCGCTGCCCGGCGTCTTCGAGCTGCGCTCCGCGGTGCACGTAGGCGCGCTCGAGAAGGACGGTCTGCAGCGCCTCGGTCTCCAGCATCCCCAGATCGAAGCCGCCGCGAAGAAGCCCGGCTTCGATCTCCTCCGCGCGCTCGGCTTCTCCGACGCGCAGGTGCTCGCCGCGAGCGACCACGTCTGCGGTCGCCTCACCATCGAGGGCGCGCCTGGCCTCGCCGAAGAGCACGAGCCGGTCTTCGACTGCGCGAATCGCTGCGGTCGCATCGGCAAGCGCTTCATCCACCACACCGGCCACATCCGCATGCTGGCCGCGGCGCAGCCGTTCATCTCGGGCGCGATCTCGAAGACGATCAACATGCCCAACGAGGTGTCGCGCGAGGACATCGGCGACTCCTACCTCCTCTCGTGGAAGCTCGGCCTGAAGGCCAACGCGCTCTACCGCGACGGGTGCAAGCGCTCGCAGCCGCTCTCGACCGGGGTCAAGAACGACGCCGAGACGAAGGCGGAGGCCGCAGCCGCCGAGGGCGCGGCGAAGGCCGCTGAGGCCGCGGGCCCGGCTCCGGCCGCCGCAAGCGCGCCGGCGGAGTTCAAGCCGCGTCGTCGTCCGCTGCCGTCGAAGCGCAAGGGCTTCACGCAGGAGGCGAAGGTCGGCGGCCACAAGGTCTACTTGCGCACGGGCGAGTATCCCGATGGCAAGCTCGGCGAGATCTTCATCGACATGCACAAGGAAGGCGCCGCCTTCCGCAGCTTGGTCAACTGCTTCGCCATCGCCGTGTCGAAGGGCCTGCAGTACGGCGTGCCGCTGGAGGAGTTCGTCGAGACCTTCGCGTTCACGAAGTTCGAGCCGCAGGGCGTCGTCGAGGGCCACGCGAACGTGAAGATGGCGCAGTCGATCATCGACTACGTCTTCCGCGCGCTGGCGCTCGATTACCTCGGCCGCACGGACCTCGTGCAGGTGCCGCCGAAGCCGGGCGACATCGAAGTCGGTCCGGTGTCGCGCGCGACGGCGCCCGCGCCGAAGTCGGTGGAAGCCGCTGCATCGAAGGTCGCGGAGGCCGCGGTGCCGAAGGCCCCGGAGGTCGCCGCGCCGAAGGCCGTGGAGCAACCCTTGTCCTCGGCCTCGGCCTCGGCCTCGGCCTCGGGCGCGGCTCCGACACCGAGCCGCAGCGCGAAGCGCGGCAGCGTCTCCGCGGACGCGCCTGGCGTGCGCTTCACTCCGCTCGCGAGCGGAGCGCCGTCGCCGCGCTCCAGCGGCACGAGCGCCACTGCGGGTGACGGCGCGGGGCGCACCACGCGCGGCGGCGCTCTGGGCGAGCTGCTCTCCACGATGATGGGGGATGCACCCTTCTGCGACGTCTGCGGCCACGTCACGGTCCGCAACGGCGCCTGCTACCGCTGCTTGAACTGCGGCAACTCGATGGGCTGCTCGTGAGCGACGGCGAACGGCCTCTTCGCTAGAAGCCTGCTCTTCGGCGCCCCGCGGCGATCCCTCGATCGCCGCGGGGCGCGCTCGTTCCTGCGGCGCTGCGTTGCGAGGGATTCTGGGGCGCGCGGGATTCTGGCGCGACGCGTCCGACCGTGGGCACGAAGAGGGGATAGCCTTCCTCGTCGACTCGCGCGGCGCTCTGCGGGCGCGGGCCGCTCCTTCATGCAGCGGTGTTGCGTCGCGAGGTGTCGCCGTGAGCTCGGCGTTCGCTGGCTTCTTCCACGGAGCGCGCGCTCTCGCGCGCCTCTGCGATCCGGATCTCTTGCTGCGCTTCCCGACGGCGGAGACGCTGTGGCCGCAGGCGCCACTCGGCGGTGGGCTGTTCGATCGCCTGCCGCTCTCGAAGGAGCGCGTGCGCGTGCGCCTCGCCGATGGACGCGCGCGCGAGCTCGAGCTCGCGTGGCGGAGCTGCGACCGCGCCGATCCGCGCGCTCCGACGATCGTCTTGATCCCGGGCCTCGGCGACTCGGCCGAGACCTTTCGCATCTTGGTCGAAGCCCTCGCACCCATCGCGCGCCTCGTCCTCGTCGATCCGCCCGGCTTCGGGCGCTCCGAGCTCTGGCCGACCCGCGAGGCGTTTCGCGCCGAAGTGTTGCGCGATGCCTTGCGCGAGCTCGTCGTGCAGCGCGGTTGGAACCGGCCCTCGACGATCCTGCTCGGCAATTCGCTCGGTGGCGCGCTCGCTCTCGGCATCGTCGCGGCGCTCGGTCCGCGCAATCGCATCGGTCGCCTCGTGTTGCTGGCACCCGCGGCTTTCCCGCAGGAACTCAGCTTCTGGATCCGCGCGCAGCGCCTGCCCGCGCACGCGGCGTTCGCGCATTGGGTGCCGAAACGCATGCTCGCCGCCGTCGCCTTGTGCGCCTCCGTCGGCGATCCGCGCTGCGTCGCGCGCGAGAGCGTGCAAGACCTCGTGCGGCACTTGGAGCGCCCGTACGGACTGCGCGCCTTCCAGCATCTCGCGCGCGATCTGGCCCGCCTCTGCCGCGAAGCACGGCGCGGCCGGAACAACATCCTGAGCGCGCTCGTGCCGAAGTGCGCGCGGACGCGCGCGCGCCGGTCGAGCGGCGAGCGCGTGCCGCTCGAGGTGCTGCTCCTCCACGGCGATCGCGATCGCGTCGTTCCTGCGTGGGTGGCGGAGCGCTTGGAGCGCGAGATGCCGCGCGTCGAGCGCCATTGCTGGAGCGGAGTCGGCCACCTGCCGCAGCTCGAGCGACCCTTCGAGGTCGCCGTCGCGGTGCAGCGCTTCCTCGAGCGAACCGCGGCGGAGAGCGCCGCGGAGGGCGACGCGGCCGCCGCCGGCTGAGCTCGCGCGGCAAGGCGCGCTTCCCCTGCGCTTCGTCGTGCGCGATCGTGAGCGCATGCATCGCCCCCGGCTGGTCTCGTTGCGCATCTCTGCGCTGCTCGCGTCCTTGGCGCTGAGCGCGCTCGCACTCGAGAGCTGCCGGATCGCGCCGCGCGAGCGAACGCGGGTCTCTGCGGCGCTCGTGCGCGCGCAGGAGTTCCTCGCGCAAGAGCTCGCGCAGTGGCATGCCGAAGAGCGCTGCGCCTCCTGCCATCACGACGGCGATGCCGCGCGCGTGCTGTGGAGCATCGACGCGGGCTTCGATGCGCTCCGCGAAGCGCGTTTGGCCGAGCATCGCGACCGTCTGCTGCGCAGCTCGCTCTGGTGCGACCCGCAGGGCGATCCGCGCTTTCGCGATGAACGGCTGGCTCTCGTGCAGCGCGCGGCGGCGCTGCAGGCGGCGCTCGCGCGCGGCGCGCGGATCGATGTCGGAGCCGTGGAGACGCTCCTCGATGCGCTGCGCAGGCAACAAGAGGAACCCGGTTGCTGGCTCGGCTCGACGACTTCGGGCCTCGGCGGTCCGGTGACCTATGGGCCGTTCCTCGCGACGGCCTTGGCGATCTCCGTGCTGCAGGATCGCGCGGACGGCGCGAGCGCTGAGGCCGTGCGGCGCGGGCGCGCTTGGTTCGCGAGCGCGAGCCCGAGCGCCACGCTCGAGCACGCGGCGGTGGCCTGGGCGCTCGCCGCACCGCGCGACGCGCACGAGCGCGCCGCGCGCGATCGCTCGGTCGCCGCGTTGCTCGCGCGCGCGCAGCGCAGCGGCGGATTCGCGCCCTGGGAGGAAGGTTCCAGCGAGGTCTTCGACACCGCGCTGGCGTTGCTCGCGCTCGAGGCGCAGCCCGCGTCGCCCGCGATCATGCGTGCGTGCGCCGCGGCGCGCGGCTATCTCGAGCGCGAGCAAGAGCTCGACGGCGGGTGGCGCGAGACGACGCGGCCGGCCGGCGGAGAGAGCCGCGCGCATCGCGTGTCGACCAGCGCGTGGGCGGCGCAGGCGTTGGCTGCTTCGCACCATCCGATGCCGCGATCGTCGCTCGAGCGCTGACGCGCGAGCTCGATCGCAGCATCTCGGAGCAAGCGCGCGCAGGGCCACACGCCCCTCCGCTCGAGGGATCGTCGGCCTGCCGTGACCGGTGCACGTGGCCTCGATCGCGGATACGCCAGCTCGTCTCCCTCGTGCGCGCGCGCCGCTCGATGCGACCTACTCGGGCGTGCCAGCTCCGATCAGAACGAATGTGGCTTTGCGCGAAACGCCGCCGATGCCGTTCACGACGAATCTGGCCTTCGCCTTCATCCCGATCTGCTCGCCGCTTCTCGTGCTGTTCTTGTACTTCACCACGAGCTTCAAGTCCTCGATCCTCACGTTGGCGGTGGGCGGGTTTCCGCTCGCCAGAGCCAATCCGTTCGCGATGACCTCGAGAGCGCTCCTCAGCAGCTCGCGGCTTCCTCCGTCGATCTCGAAGACGACCTTCTTGCCGAACTGCGTGAAGTTGCCGGTCAGGGTGATCGGAAACGCCGGCACGATGGAGAGATCGATGGCGAAGGTCGTTGCCGAGGTGAAGCGCAGCCGGTCGAGAGAGAGGTTCTCGTAGGTCCCTAGGTCCTTGATCTTGGCTTGGGCCAGGACGGCGAAGTTCCAATTCCCTGTGAGCCCTTGCTGGGCGGTCGCGGTCGGGACCGAGAACAGGGCGGCGGCGGCGAGACAGGCAGCGGCGAGCATGCGATTCATGATGGAGAGCGCTCCGAAGGGGAACATTCATCGGGCGCCCGGAACCGGGGCTCCCTAGATGGGTCAGCGATCCATCACCGATCTCCGCGCTCGACCCGCGGGGAATCCGGCGATTCCGTTCCCCGGGAGGAGCGGCGCGCTCCGCGGGACCTAGTGTCGTGAGGATGCCGGAGGAGACGACGGGCAGGCCAAGGCCGCTGCGAGTCGAATGTGCCTCGATTCGCTCGCGCTGCCTCCGCTCTCGACGGCCGCTGCGAAGGGCGCGCGTCTCGCGATGGCCCGCGGCATGCCTCCATGCGACCCGAGCGCTTCATCGCCGCAGCTCGCGGCGGCGCGGCTCGGCGATGGTAGCGTGGGTCCGCCAAGGCGAGTCGAACCCCGAGCGCCGGTCGAACCGGCAGAGCCAGTCGCCATGCGGGAGCTACCGCGCACCCTAGGTGCGCTGCGTGCGAGCGGATACCGCTCGCACAGCGTGAAGGAAGAGCTGCGGGCGAATGCGGTCGCCGCGCTGCGCGCGGGCCGGCCCTTGTTCCAAGGGCTGATCGGCTACGAGCGCACCGTCGTGCCGCAGGTGGTGAACGCGCTGCTCGCCAAGCACGACGTGCTCCTGCTCGGCTTGCGCGGTCAGGCGAAGACGCGGCTCGCGCGAAGGCTGGTCGAGCTGCTCGACGAGCGCGTGCCCGTGCTCGCGGGCTCCGAGCTCAACGAGGATCCGCTGCGGCCGCTCACGCGTTGGGCGCGGGAGCTCATCGCCGAGGCCGGCGACGACGCGCCGATCGCGTGGCTCGAGCGCGAGGAGCGCTACCGCGAGAAGCTCGCGACGCCGGACGTCTCGATGGCCGACTTGATCGGCGACTTGGATCCGATCCGCGCCGCGAACCTGCGCGCCGAGTACTCGAGCGAGCGCGCGCTGCACTACGGCATCGTGCCGCGTACGAATCGCGGCATCTTCTGCTTGAACGAGCTGCCCGACCTCGCCGCGCGCATCCAGGTCGGTCTGCTCGGGATCCTGCAGGAGCGCGAGGTGCAGATCCGCGGCTTCCCCGTGCGGCTCCCGCTCGATGTCGCGATGGTGTTCACCGCGAACCCCGAGGACTACACGCAGCGCGGCGCGATCATCACGCCGCTGAAGGACCGCATCGCCTCGCAGATCTTGACGCACTATCCGGCGACCCTCGAGCACGCGCGGGCGATCACCGCGCAGGAGGCCTGGGATCGGCGGGGCGGAGGTCCCGAGGTCCATCTCCCGGAGTTCCTGCGCGATGCGGTGGAAGAGGTGGGCTTCGCCGCGCGCGCGAGCGACTTGCTCGACGCGTCGTCGGGCGTCAGCGCGCGCTTGACGATCAGCTTGCTCGAGTGCGTCGTCTCGAATGCCGAGCGCCGCGCGTTGCTCCACGGCGCAGCGTCGACGGTCGTGCGCCCGCTCGACTTCGATCCCGCGCTCGCGGCGGTCACCGGGAAGATCGAGCTCGTCTACCAAGGTGAGCAGGAAGGAGTCTCCAACGTCGCGCGCCAGCTCCTCGGGCAGGGCTTCGCGCGCACGGCTGAACGCTGTTTGCCGGCGGTGCAGGGCGAGGACGGCGAGGACGACGCGGCGGTGTTCGGCCCGTGGAAGCCCATCGTCGATTGGTTCGGCCGCGGCGGAACGCTGGAGCTCAGCGATCGCGAGAGCGACGCGCAAGCGCTGGAGCGCCTCTCGGCGATCGATGGGCTCGAAGCCTTCGTGCGGAAGCACGCCGCGCTCGCCGAGCCCGAGCTGGAGCTCTTGCCCGCGATGGAGCTCGCGGTGGAAGCGCTGCACCAGGCGAAGCTGCTCGCAAAGGAGGAGCTCGATCGCGGCGTGCGCTACGCGGACATGCTGGGCGGCATGCTGGGCGAGCTCGGCGGGGGTGGCAAGAACCCGCCGAAGCGGAAGCGCTGAGCGCGTTCGATGACGCACCTTCGCTACACGAGCTACGACCCGCGACAGCGCGCTCGCGACGAGCGTCTGGAGGAGCTGCTGCGCCTCTTCCGCGTCCTGCTCTCGCACGCCGCCGGCGATGCGGAGCAGGCGCTCGAGTGGCTGGATCGGATCGCCGAGCAGCATCGCCTCTGGACCGCGGACCTGGATCGCGCGGGCTTCGAGGCGTTCCTGCGCGAGCGCGGCGAGCTCGAACCTCGGGACGGTGCGAACGGCGGCTTTCAGCTCACCCGCAAGGGCGAAGGCCTCCTGCGGCGCGATGCGTTGGAGCGCGTGTTCGGCGATCTCGCCCGCGCTGCCGGCGGACGCGGTGAGCATCGCTCGCGCGTCGAAGGGCTCGGCGTGGAACGCGAGCCGGCGCTGCGGCCGTGGACCTTCGGCGACGATCTCTCCCAGCTCGCGCCGACGGAGACGCTCGCGGAGGCCTTCCGCCGCCAGGGCTCGGCCGACCTCGAGGCCTGGTCGCTCGAGGAGCGCGACCTCGTGGTGCACGAGACCGAGCGCAAGACGCGCCGCGCGACCGCGCTGCTCGTCGACTGCTCGCACTCGATGGTCCTCTACGGCGAGGACCGCATGACGCCGGCGCGCCTCGTGGCCACTGCGCTCGTCGAGCTGATCCGCACGCGCTTTCCGCAGGACGTGCTGCACGTCGTGGCCTTCGGCGACGATGCGGTTCTCGTGCCCGAGGAGCAGGTGCCGTACTTGAGCTGGGGGCCGTATCACACGAACACGAAGGCGGCGCTCGCCCTCGGCCGCGATCTCCTGCTCCGCTCGCGCTGCCCGGACCGGCGCATCTTCCTGATCACCGACGGCAAGCCCACGGTGCTCGACGAGCGCGGGAAGCGCTTGATCGACAGCGGTTACCCGAACCCGCGCATCTTGAATCGCACGCTCGACGAGGCCGCGCTCTGTCGGCGGAAGAAGATCCCGATCACGACCTTCATGGTCGCCGACGACCCGGTGCTGCAGCGCTTCGTGCAGGACCTCTGCGCAACGAACGGCGGGCAGGCGTTCACCTGCGCGCCGGACGAGCTCGGCGGGCTGCTGCTGCGGGACTTCCTCCGGCGCTGAGCGCCTCGCGGTGCGCCACGAGCGCTCTGCGTTCGCTCAGCGCGGCTCGAAGCTGCGCTTCCTTAGCGCTCCCGCAGGCGGCGTCACGCGCTCGAAGAGATCGACCTCGAAGGGCGCGCGCAGGCTGTTGCCGCAGACGTCCTCGAGGCCTTCGTTCGCGACGAGCGCGTGCGGCGCGGCGCGCCACGGCTCGTCCGGAGTGAAGGTCCACGCGTGCTCCTCGTCCTCGAGCGCGATCGCTCCGCGCACGCGCGCGCCGTCGCTCGTCTCGATCCACAGCCACTCGCGCAGCAGCGCGGCGTCGAGCGCTTCGCCGAAGGCGACTCGCAGCGTCTCGCGCGTGCCGGCCGTGGGCAACGCGAGCGTCCAGGCTTCGATCGCCGGCGAGGCGAGGTCCTCGGCCGTCGCGGTGATCGCGTGCCGCGTGCCAGCTACCAGCGGTCGACCGTGCGCGTCCGGCCAGCGCGCATCGACCTCGAGCGTGTAGCGTTCCCCCCCGCGCAGCGCGCGGCCGAGCTCTTCGTGCGGGACGAGACCGCGCTTCACGCGCCCGGGATCGAAGAGCAGCGTGAGTCGTGTTCCACTCGGATCCCAGAGCTCCTCGGCGATCTCCAAGAACGCGTGCGGTACGAGCTCGCCCGCGGCATCGCGCCAACGAAGGAACTCGTAGGCGCGGCCGATCGACATCGGCGCGGAGAACTGCAGGTAGACGCGCAGCACGTTCTCCGGCCAGGTCGGCCCGGAGGGATGGATCGCCTGCAGCGTCGTCGCGGAGATGGCCTCTGCGTCGACCTCGCGCTCGACGCCGGAGAAGACGAGGTCGATGCCGCTCTCGCTTACCGCCCGATAGCGCTGTCCGGCATCGAAGCCGAAGCGCGGCTCGAAGACGAGGTCGTCGCCGCGGAAGGAATGCACGCCGACGAGCGGCGGGAGCGCGTGCTGGCTCCGCTCGCTCGTCACGAGATAGACCTTCAAGAGGTCGATCGGCGCGCTGCGGCTCGGCACGGCGCGGCGCAGCACCACCGCGCGTGCGGCGCCTTCCGCATCGCGCTCGACCTCGAGCTCGGCAGGGGACTCCTGGCTCTTGCATCCCGAGAGCAGGAGCGCCGACACGGTGATGCCGAGGGCGCGCCATCCTCCGCGGCGCGCCGCGGAGGAACGAGCGGTGAGGCTCAAGGCAGGACGATCGCGCGCAGCGCGAGCTTGCCGTCCGCTCCGCGCACGAGCACGACGCCGTGCGTCGCGTCGAGCTTGTCGAGCTGCTCGACGCCTTCCAGGTCCGCGACTTTCTCGTAGGGCAAGCCCTGCGTGCCGCCGCCGTCGACGCGCTCCTCGATGCCTTGCCACTTCTCGAGCTCGTGCGCGGGGATCTTCATCACGCCGCGGCTCGAGTTCGCCATCAGGAAGAACGGCTGGCCGTCCTTCGCGTAGTCGATCATGTCGAGCGGGCGATTGCGGTTGCCGAGCTCGGCGATGGTCTTGCCGCGGACGCGCGCGCCGGGCGCGAGCTGCTTCACCGGGATCAGCACGAGGGGCGTGCAGGTGTACGCGGCGACGATGTGCGCTTCGCCGCCGACCTGGTGCGCGAGGAAGGTGCGCACGGGGGAGCGGGTCTCGAGCTTGCCGTGCGCGCCGTGATAGATCTCGATGCCGGCGCCGGGCTCCGCCTTCGCGAAGGGATAGGGGATCGTGCGCAGGCACGAGGAGAACTCCGCGTTCGACAAGCCCGCCACGATCACCTTGCCGTCGGCGAAGCCGAGGTCGGTGATGGTCTCCTGGCGGCTCGAGCGCCCGCGGGCATCGGGCTCGTCGCTCGGCGCATCGCTGAGCGCCGCGCGGCCGATCGTCAGCGCGTCCGCGTCGAGCGCTTCGATCGCGCCGCTGCCGTCGATGCGCAGCAGCACGGGCTGCGCGTCGGCGCCGCGGCCACGCGCGACGGCGAGGTAGGCGAGCTGCGTCGCGGGATCGATCGCGAGATCGACGATGCGCAGCGCCTCGAGCTCGACGCCGAGCGCGGAAGCGCAGCGCGCATCGACGCCGACGAGTGCAAAGTCACCGGCGAGGCCCTTCGCGGTGGAAGCGGGCACGCGCAGGGCGGCGATCTCCGCGGCCTTCGAGTCGGCGGCGAAGAGGACGCCGCTCGGGCCGAAGGCCAGCGGGCCGAGCGAGGCGAAGCGCGCGGCGCTCGCCTTCGTGCTGGGCTGGGTGGGGGCGGCCGCGTCCTGGGCGCCGGCGGCGGAGCAGAGAGCGGTGCAGGCGAGAGCTAGCCACGGAGTGCGCATCGCGATTCCTCGGAGGTCGGGGCGGGCGGAGGAGCCGCGATGGTAACGCAAATCGAGGAGCCCGTACTCTCGGGCCTCGCTTGCACGCGCGCCGCGCCCCGGCGAGAACCCTCGCCATGCTCCGCGAGCACCTCTTCCAACGCACGGCCCCGACCGACCGCTGGTTCCGCTGGCGCGGCGGCGCCGTCTCGCGCGTGGAGGCGCTCTCCGACGGCGTCTTCGCGCTCGCCCTCGCGTTCCTCGTCACCTCGATCCCGATCCCGCACAGCTACGCGGAGCTCCTGCTCGGGCTGCGGCATCTGCCGGCGCTCGGGCTCTGCTTCGCGATGCTGATGCTGCTCTGGTATTCGCACCACCTCTTCTTCCGGCGCTTCGGTCTGGAGGATGCGCCGACGGTGGCGCTGAACGCGGCGTTCCTCTTCCTGGTACTGGCCTACGTCTATCCGCTGCGCTTCCTCGCGTCCTTCCTGCTCTGGCGCTTCTCGGGCGGCGCGCTGAGTCCGCCCGTCGACGGGCCCTATCTCGCGGCGGGCGAGGGATTCTGGCTCATGCCCTTCTATAGCGCGGGCGTGATCGCTGTGTTCGGCATGCTCTGGTGCCTGCATCGCCACGCTTGGAGTCGCCGACGCGAGCTCGAGCTCGACGCGATCGAAGAGCATCTCACGCGTGCAGCGCTCCGAGCGCATGCGATCAGCGCCTCGATCGGCGTCGCTTCGCTCGCGATCGCGCTGCTGTGGCCGCAGCAGAACGCGATGGCGGGCTGGATCTACGCCTGCATGGGGCCCGCGCATGCCTGGCACGGGCGGCGCAGCGCGCAAGTGCTCGAGCGCTTGCAGGCGCAGCTCGTCTCGCAGGCCGAGCCCGAGCTCCGGAAATGACGCGAGGGGAGCGCGCGACGCGCGCTCCCCTCGCTCCATCCACTGCGCCGAGTGGACGGTATGCGACTCCCGATCAGATGCGGATGATCTCCATGATGGGCGTCGAGTCGGTCGTCGCGTTGCCCGTCGCGTTGTTCACGTTGGAGAGATCCCACACGTACTGCACGTTCGGGACGCTCACCTCGGGACCGATCCAGGTCGCGCGGCTCGCGGTGGTGTAGAAGCCGATCGGATTCGCCGGCGTTGCCGTGCCGATGTAGAGCCACTGCCAGCCGATGCCGAAGCGCCCGAGGCCCGGGGGCATGGTGAACGAAAACGCCGCGGCGCCCGCGGCATCCGTTCCGAGGCCGAAGGAGCCGGCCGAGAGATCGACCAGGAGATCACAGCCGGCGCCCGCGCCCAGGGGGGCTAGCGAGAAGGGCAGCGGCAAGCCGGGCAGGAACTCCTTCTGATCGAGGCTCGGGATCAGCCACGCCGGCGCGAGCGGAGCCGCGTTGGCGAGCGTCACGTTGATCGTCGAGCCGCCGATGTAGGTGCCGCCGGTGCTCGTGGAGCTGATGGTCCCGGTGCCGCAGCCGAGGCCGGCGTTCGCCGCGCGGCCGTTCGCGCTGGCGAACGCGCGGTCCGTGCTCCAGCTCGCGCCTGCCGAGCGACCGTAGATCAGCACGTCGACGCAGAGGTTCGGAGCGCTGTTCGTGGCGAAGATGAACGGCGCCGGGAAGAGCACCTGCGCGAAGAAGCCCGTCGAGCGATTCGCGGGCATCGCCGGGATCGTCACGGTCTGGCGCGGGACGATCACGATCTCGTCCGAGCCGGTGTTGTTGGCGAAGGTCGAGCTCAGGGCCCCGGGCGTCGCGGTTGTGCTGGAGATGCGGATCTCCATGTCGGCCGTGAACGACGCGCGATCGACGGTGCTGGCCGTCGGTCGGAAACCCACGCCCAGGATGTTGGTCCCGGCGGCGAAGGGATTCGCGACGATGAGCTGCGTGCGGGTCGAGTTGCCGCCGAGCAGCGCGGAGCTGCCTCGGCCCCAGGCCCGTTCGTATTCGGGCGGGAAGACCACCGAGGTCTGGGCGAAGGTGCTGAGGGGGAAGAGGGCGAGGCCGGCGAGGGCGCCGGCGAGAGCGAGACGAGCGGACATGCAGTTCTCCAAGGATCCGGTGGGGCTGGGCCTTGAGCCTCGATCGTGGGGGCGATCGTCCGATCCGTCAACCCTCCGCAGAGCCATCTCCGCGGTCTCACGAGAACTCGTCCTCGAGGCTCACCAGCGCTCGCGATAACCCAGCACGACGAGCAGGCATGGTCCTCCCGCGATGACCTCGAGCCCGAGCTCCTCGGCCTTCCGGATCGCGGCCGGACTCTCGGCGCCCGGCTGCATCCAGACGCTGGTGGCGCCCATGCGGGCGGCGTCCTCGACGACGCGCTCGGTCACGGCCGGCGGCGTGATGATCGACACCGACGATACGCGCTGCGGCAAGTCGTCGAGCGAGGCAAAAGCCTGGTGCCCTTGGATCTCCTTCTCGCGCGGGTTCACCGGATAGACCTCGCGCTGATTCTGCAGGTAGCAGGCGAAGACCTTCGCGCCGTACTTGCTGTGGTCGTTGCTCGCGCCGACGACGGCGAAGCGCTTGGCGGAGAGGAAACGCTGGATGAGATCGTGTTGGTCGCTCATGACTTGGGCTTCGAGGGCAGGGGAGCGCGAGTGGAGAGCAAGGTGATGGACCAGACGGCGAGCGCGGGCAGGACGAGCAGCGCGCAGATCGCGGTGAGCTCGCGCACGGACCAGCCCGCGTCGTAGAGCGCGCCGAAGCTCCACGAAGAGATCGCGAGCAACACCGTGTGCAGCGCGAAGTCGAGCGCGAAGAGCCGGCCGTGATAGCGGCGATCGCCGTACCACTGCAGCAGGATCCCGCTGAAGACCCACACCGTAGAGCCGCCGATGGCGGCGCCGAGGAAGCAGAGCGCCGCGAGCGGGAAGCTCGGTGCCGCGGCGAGCAGCGCGTAGCCGAGGCCCATCGCGGCGAAGCCGACGAGGATCGCGCGGTGGAGGGTGCGCGGCTCGTCGCCGATCCAGGTGCGCACGAGGAGCGAACCGACCGCCGCACCGACGCCGCGCGAGGCGTAGAGCAGGCCCATCGTGTGCGCGCCCGCGGCCTCTTCGAAGACGCGCGTGCCCCAGAGCGGCAGCAGCGTGAAGATCCCGCCGGCGAAGCCGAGCAGCGGCTTCAGCAGGACCAGAGAGAGCACGTACGGCGTGCGCACGAGATAGCGCAGCGCGTCGAGGAAGCCGGTCTCGCGAAAGCCCTCGCTCGCGGCGGGGGGCACGAGGCGCGGCAGACCGAGGAAGCAGAGCGCGGAGAGCGCGAAGGTCGCTCCGTCGATCCCGAACGACGCCACGACGCCGAGTTGGCTCGTCACGAAGCCCCCGGCGGCCGAGCCGAGGGCGAGCATCACCGACCACGCGCCGCCGGAGAGCGCGTTCGCCGCCGGGAGCTCGCGCGCGTCGAGCAGCATCGGCGCCGCGGCATTCTTGGTCGCGAAGGCGATCGCGGCGCACGACATCATCGCGATGGTGCTGAGGTAGATCCCGAGGAGCGAGCCGGCGCCGTAGCTCGCGATGAGGGCGATCACGCCGGCGATGCGCGCGAAGTCCATCGCGAGGAGCAGTCGGCGGCGATCGAAGCGATCGACCAGCGGTCCCGAGAGGGGCGAGATCAGGAACGCCGGCAGGTGCTTCGCCACCATCACGCCGGCCATGGCGCGCCCGAGCTCCTCGGGCGGGGTGATGGCCTCGACGGCGGTCAGCAGCGCGATCGTGTTGAACCAGTCCCCGAAGAACGAGATCACCTCGCCGAGGAAGAGCCGCCGATAAGCCGGGCGGCGGCGCAGGAGCTCGAGGTAGCCGATCGACGGGGCAGGCATCGGTTCGCGGTGAGGCGGAAGGGCGCACGATACCTGAGAACCGCGGCCGCGGCGCTAGTGGTGCGCGTGCGTCGGTCTTGGCGAGCGCGGGCCGAGCTGCGAGACTCTTCGCCTTCGTTCGCCGGCCGGACCCCCTCCGCGGCGGCCGCCTCGACCCGCGATCCCCGGGAGCGCCTGGAACCATGAGCGCCATCGATAGCACTCCGCAATTCGTCGCCCGCGTCTACGACCACATGCAGAAGCGCTTGGACATCGTCCGCAAGCGCGTCGGTCGCCCACTGACGATGATGGAGAAGGTGCTCTTCGGGCACCTCGACGACCCGCAAGGGCAGGACCTCGATGCGGGCAGGAGCTATCTGCAGCTCCGCCCCGATCGCGTGGCGCTCCAGGACGCGACCGCGCAGATGGCGATCCTGCAGTTCATGTCGGCGGGCCGGCAGACCGCCGCGGTGCCGACCACGATCCACTGCGACCACCTGATCCAGGCGCGCGTCGGCGCGGCGAAGGATCTGGCCGTCGCCTCCGACACGAACCGCGAGGTCTACGACTTCCTCTCGTCGGCGGGCGCGCGCTACGGCCTCGGCTTCTGGAAGCCGGGCTCGGGGATCATCCACCAGGTGGTGCTCGAGCACTACGCGTTCCCCGGCGGGATGATGATCGGCACCGACTCGCACACGCCGAACGCGGGCGGCCTCGGCATGTTCGCCTCGGGCGTCGGCGGCGCCGATGCCGTCGACGTGATGGCCGGCTTCCCGTGGGAGGTGCTCTATCCGAAGACCATCGGCGTGCGCCTCACGGGCAAGCTGAACGGCTGGAGCGCGCCGAAGGACGTCATCCTGAAGCTCTGCGGCATCCTCACCGTGAAGGGCGGGACGAACGCGGTGGTCGAGTACTTCGGCCCCGGCGTCGCCTCGATCTCCTGCACCGGCAAGGCCACGATCACGAACATGGGCGCCGAGCTCGGGGCCACGACCTCGATCTTCCCCTTCGATGCGCGCCAGGCCGCGTATCTCCGCGGGACCGAGCGCGCCGCACTCGCCGAGCTCGCCGAGAAGCATCGCGCGATGCTCGTCGCCGATCCCGAGGTCGAGAAGAGCCCCGAGAAGTACTACCACCAGATCGTCGAGATCGACCTCTCCACGCTGGAGCCGCACATCGTCGGGCCGCACACGCCGGACCTCGCGCGCCCCGTCTCGCAGATGGCCGCCGACGTGAAGAAGCACGGCTATTCCGATCGCCTCTCCTCGGCGCTCGTCGGCTCGTGCACGAACTCCTCCTACGAGGACATCGCGCGCGCGGCCGATGTCGCCTCGCAGGCTTCGAAGCACGGCGCGAAGGTCGCGGTGCCCTTCCTCGTCTCGCCGGGCTCCGAGCAGGTGCGCGCGACGATCGAGCGCGACGGCCAGCTCGCGACCTTGGAGAAGGTCGGCGCCACCGTGCTCGCCAACGCGTGCGGCCCGTGCATCGGCCAGTGGAAGCGCGACGACATGAAGGAGGGCGAGAAGAACTCGATCATCACGTCGTTCAATCGCAACTTCCCGCAGCGCAACGACGGCCTGAAGTCGACCGAGGCCTTCATCGCGAGCCCCGAGATCGTGCTCGCGTACGGTATCGCCGGGCGCCTCAGCTTCAATCCGCTCACCGACAAGGTGAAGGGTGCCAACGGCGAGGAGTTCGTGCTGGCGCCTCCCGGCCCCGCTCCGGATCTACCGGCGAAGGGCTTCGTCAAGGACACGCAGGGCTACCAGGCTCCTGCCGCCGACGGCGCGAAGGTCGACGTGAAGGTCGATCCGAAGAGCCAGCGCCTCCAGCTCCTCTCGCCCTTCCCGAAGTGGGATGGCAAGGACTTCGTCGAGCTGCCCGTGCTGATGAAGGCGAAGGGCAAGTGCACGACGGACCACATCTCGCCCGCCGGGCCGTGGCTCAAGTTCCGCGGCCATCTCGACAACATCTCCGACAACATGTTCTCCGGCTCGATCAACGCGTTCACCGGGGAAGCGGGGGTCGGCTTCAACGCGCTCACGGGGCAGCGCGGTGAGGCGTACAGCAAGATCGCGCGCGCCTACAAGGCGCAGGGCCTGCGCTGGATCGCGGTCGGCGACGAGAACTACGGCGAGGGCTCGAGCCGCGAGCACGCGGCGATGTCGCCGCGCTTGCTCGGCGTCGCGGCCGTGATCACGCGTTCCTTCGCGCGCATCCACGAGTCGAACCTGAAGAAGCAGGGCGTCCTGCCGCTCACCTTCGCGAACCCGAAGGACTACGAGCTCGTCGGCGAGCAGACGAAGATCTCGATCCTCGGCCTCGCGAGCTTGGCTCCCGGGCGCGAGCTGAAGGCCGTGCTGCATCAGCCCGGCGGCGCGAAGCAGGAGATCGTCCTGCGCCAGACGCTGAACGAGGAGCAGATCGCGTGGTTCCGCGCCGGCTCGGCGCTGAACCTGCTCGGCGCGAAGAGCTGAGCTCCAGCCGCGGTCTCGTCAACCGCCGAACGATGCGAGCCGATCCGCGCGCAGGCGCGGATCGGCTCGCATCGTTTCATCGCCATTCCTCGCATCTGCACGCGGTCGCCGCCCCTCGCAAGGCCGATGCCAAGTGCAGCTTCCTGGGCCATTCCTACCATGGCGAAGGAAGGGCTGTGCATGCCAAGTGACCTGCCGACCGATCCTCTTCCCCAGCGCGGATGGAAGAGATGGGAATGCAGGGAGCAGAAGAGCGATGACGGCCCTCGTGCGAGAAGACCTCGAGCATCTGCTGCGGCACGCCGGCTTCGGCGAGGACGAGCGGACGATCGAGCGCTACTGGATGAAGCGCTTCGCGACGCGCGAGGCGGCGATCGATGCGCTGGTCGATTACCGCGCGAACGTGAAGGGGCTGAAGAGCGCCGATTCCTCGACCGACCTGGAGCTCGAGTGGCTCGATCGCATGGCGGCCTCGAAGAGCCCGTTGGAGGAGAAGCTCCAGCTCTTCTGGCACAGCCACTTCGCGACGCAGGCCGAAGGCGCGGGCGTCACGATCTACTCGCTCGTGCAGCAGTGGAGCGCCATCCGTGCGCTGGCGCGCGGCGACTTCCAGGCGCTGGTGATGGCGGTCGCGAAGTCGCCCGCCACGATTCGCTTCCTCGACAACGAGTCGAACCGCGCGGGCGCGCCGAACGAGAACTTCGCCCGCGAGGTGATGGAGCTCTACACCGTCGGCATCCACGGCGGCTACACGCAGGATGACGTCGTCTCCGCGGCGCGCGCGTTCACCGGCTGGCGCCGCGAAGGCGACATGTATCGCGACGCCGTGTTCGCGTTCCGCGATCGCGATCACGACACGGATCCGAAGAGCTTCGGTGCGCTCTTCGGCGACCAGACCATCCCGAACATGGGCCTCGGCGATGGCGAGTGGGTGATCCAGCGCCTCACGGAGACGCGCGCCTGCGCGGAGTTCCTCGCGCAGAAGCTCTGGCAGTTCTTCGGCTACCCGATGCCGAGCTACGATCCCGCGCATCCGCCCGCGCACGTCCAGGACTTGGCCAACGTCTACCTCGCGAGCGGCCGGAGCGTCGCGGAGGTGCTGCGGGCGCTGTTCAACCACCCCGAGTTCTGGTCGGAGACCGCGCGGCGCAGCACGATCAAGTCGCCGGTCGAGCTCTACGTCGGCATGCGCCGCATGCTGCGGCCGAAGGTGAGCCAGAAGAAGATCATCTGGGAGATCACCGGCCTGCTGCGCGGCATGGGGCAATCGCTCTTCAATCCGCCCACCGTCGCGGGCTGGGACGGACATCTCCACTGGATCACGACGGCGAGCCTCGCGCTGCGCTATCGCCTCGCGAATCGCATCGCGACCGGCCGCGAGTCCGATCTCAGCTTCGACGTGCTGAAGCTCTTCCGCAAGTTCGAGGCACCCGCGGCGCCGCGCTTCAGCGAAGCGGTGGTCGAGCGCGTGCTGCGCTTGCTGCAGCTCGATCGCGTGGCCGCCGCGCAGCGCCAAGCCATGGCGGACTACCTCGATACGCCGACCGGCAGCGGACCGAGCACTCCGGGCACCTTGCAGCCGGGCTCGTTCTCGCTCGTCGAGATCACGGAAGAGGTCGAAGCGAAGCTGCGCGGGGTCTTCTATCTCGCGCTCGCGCTGCCCGAGTACCAGCTCGCGTGAAGAAGGAGAGGAGCATCACGATGTCCAAGGTCTCTCGACGTGCCTTTCTGAAGTGGGGCAGCAGCGCGGCCGCGATGGCCGCGGCCCCGGGCTTGCTCACGCGCGCCGCGCGCGCGGCGGCGCCGGTGAGCGGAGCCGCTCCGATCCTCGTCGTGCTGCGGCTCGACGGCGGCGTCGACGGGCTGAACACCGTCGTGCCTGCGGGCTTCGGCCGGCAGCATGCCGAGCACTACTACACGTGGCGACCGCCGACCGCGGATGGGCTCGGGGTCCCCGAGGGCGATCTGCTGCCGCTCGACTCCGAGTTCGGCCTGCATCCCAATCTCCCGCACCTGAAGTCGCTCTACGATCTCGGCGAGGTCGCCATCGTGCACGGCGTGGGCTATCCGGGCATGGATCGCTCGCACTTCCGCGGCACCGAGATCATGGACAGCGGCAGCATCAATCCGCTGGCCACGGGGGTCTTCGGGCGCTATCTCGACACGCGCTTCGATCCCGCCGACGGTGTCATCCGCGGCGTCGATCTCAGCGGGAGGGCGTCGCGCGTGCTGAAGGCGACGCGCGCGAACGAGATGATCGGCAGCTCGCTCGGCGACTTCGAGCTCCCGCGCGACCATCGCTCGTGGTGGGACCAAGCGAATCGCAGCGCGGCGTTCGGCGCGACGTGGCAGAGCGCGGTCGCCGACTCCTCCGCGCACGGCGAGATCCTGCGCATCGGCCGCATCGCGCAGAGCGCATCCCCCGCGTTCGTGAGCGCGGCGTCGGGCTGGACCTGGGGCGGCAGCGACCCGGCGCTCGAGTACGGCGCGCTCGTCGCCGCGGGGAACCGCCTCGCCGGGCGCTTCCGCACGCTCTCGCAGCTCCTCACCGCCGCGAGCCTCGCCGAGAAGCCGCAGGTCTTCCATCTCTCGCTCGGCGGCTTCGACACGCACTCGGCGCAGGGCCGCACCGCGGCCGACGACACCGGACATCCGCAGCGCTTGCGGTGGCTCTCGGAGGCGGTGGGCGCCTTCTTCCACGACCTCGCCGGTCAGGGGCTGCGAGAGCGGGTCGTGCTGCTCACGATCTCGGAGTTCGGGCGCACGCTCGAGGCCAACGGTTCGCGCGGGACGGACCACGGCACCGCCTACCCGATCTTCGCCATCGGCGAGCGCGTCCGCGGCGGGCTCTACGGCCAGCATCCGAGCCTGCAAGCTTCGGCGCTCGACCGCTACGGCGATCCCGTCTCGACGACGGACTTCCGCTCGGTGTACGCGACGATCCTTCGCCGCGTGCTCGGGGCGGACGACGTGGCCCTGCTCGGAGCCGACCACTATCAAGCGGGCCTGGATTTCGTGCTCTAGCGGCCGGCGATCGGTCGGGTCGGGGGCGCGGGACGACTTTCGGTCGCGGAAGTCGTCTCGCGCCTTGCTATTTCAAGACTTCATGACATGCTGTTGCTCGCGCGGCGCGAGACCAGCGCCGCACCTCTGCTCACCCGACTCCGCCGGCGCTTCCGCCGGCCGAACCTGTACGCGAGGAGCCGCGATGCCCACCGATACCAAGACGCCCGCGACGAAGCCGGCGGCGACCAAGACCAACGGGACGAAGCCCACCGAAACCAAGCCGACCGCCACCAAGGCGCCCGCGGCGAAGGCGACCGCGCCCAAGAACTTCACCGACTACAAGGTGAAGGACATCAGCCTCTGGGAAGAGGGCCGCAAGATGATCCAGATCTCCGAGCCGGAGATGCCGGGTCTGATGGCGCTGCGCGAGAAGTACAAGAAGACGAAGCCCCTGAAGGGCGCGCGCATCGCGGGCTGCCTGCACATGACGACGGAGACCGCGATCTTGATCGAGACGCTGGTCCAGCTCGGGGCGCAGATCCGCTGGTCGTCCTGCAACATCTTCTCGACGACCGATGCCGCCGCGGCCGCCATCGCCAAGGCCGGCATCCCGGTCTTCGCGTGGAAGGGCGAGACCGAAGCCGAGTACGTCTGGTGCATGGAGCAGACCCTCGATTTCGGTGACGGTCTCGGGCCGAACATGATCCTCGATGACGGCGGGGACCTCACCTGGCACGTGCACGAGAAGTACCCGCACTTGCTGAAGGACATCAAAGGCCTCACCGAGGAGACGACGACCGGCGTCCATCGCCTCTACCAGGCCTTCCAGAGCGGCAAGCTCAAGGTCCCGGCGATCAACGTCAACGACTCGGTCACGAAGTCGAAGTTCGACAACCTCTACGGTTGCCGCGAGTCGCTCGGCGACGGCATCAAGCGCGCCACCGGCGTCATGATCGCGGGCAAGGTGGTCGTGATCGCCGGCTACGGCGACGTCGGCAAGGGCTGCGCCGACGCGATGCGCGGCCTCGGCGCGCGCGTCCTCGTCACCGAGATCGACCCGATCTGCGCGCTGCAGGCGGCGATGGAGGGCTTCGAGGTCACGACGATGGAAGAGGCCGCTCCGCAGGGCGACATCTTCGTCACGACGACGGGCTGCTGCGACATCGTGCGCGGCGAGCACGTCCTCGAGATGAAGGACAACGTGATCCTCTGCAACATCGGGCACTTCGACATCGAGATCGACGTCGCTTGGATGGAGAAGAACTGCGTCCGCGAGGAGAACGTGAAGCCGCAGGTCGACCGCTTCTTCTTCAAGAACGGCCGCTCGGTGATCCTGCTCGCGCGCGGTCGCCTCGTGAATCTGGGCTGCGCCACGGGCCACCCGAGCTTCGTGATGTCGAGCTCGTTCACCAACCAGGTGATGGGCCAGATCGCGCTCTGGACGCGCTCCGCGGAGTTCCCGCTCGGCGTGCACGTGCTGCCGAAGGAGCTCGACGAAGAGGTCGCGCGGCTCCACCTCGGAAAGCTCGGGGTGAAGCTCACGACCCTCACCGAGAAGCAGTCGAAGTACCTCGGCGTGTCGAAGAAGGGCCCGTACAAGCCCGAGCACTACCGCTACTGATCTCGAGCAAGCGGCGCACTCGACATGAGCGCGCCGCGCACGATGGGCACCGAGCTCCTCCAGCATCTGAAGCTCCTCGCCGACCCGACGCGGCTGCGCATCCTCGCGCTGCTCGACGGCCAGGAGCTCGCGATCGGGGAGCTCGCCCGCGCCATCGCGATGTCGCCCTCGCGCGTGAGCAATCATCTGAAGCTCTTGCGCGAGGGCGCGCTCTTGGAAGAGCGCCGCGAAGGCGCCTTCACCTACGCGCGCTTGGCGCTGCCCGACGAAGGCGCGCGCGAGCTCTGGCAGGCACTGCGCGCCCGCATCGCCGAGCTGGAGGAGGCCGCCGATGATCGCGCGCGCCTCGACGCCGTGCTCGAGGAGCGTCGGCGCAAGTCGGCCCGCTTCTTCGATGCGATGGCCGTGCGCTGGGACACCATCGGACGCGAGTTCACGCGCGGCACCGCGCGCCTGCACGCGGTGAGCTCCCTCGTTCCACCCGGCCTCGTCGTCGCCGACATCGGCTGCGGCACGGGCTATCAGGCCGAGGCGCTCGCGCAGGTCGCCTCGCGCGTCATCTGCATCGACCACTCGACCGGCATGCTCGCCCGCGCGCGAGAGAACTTGGCCTCCGTCGCCGAGCGCATCGAGCTCCGCCCCGGAGAGCTGCACGATCTGCCGTTGCAGAATGGCGAGGTCGACGCCGTGTTCGCGCACATGGTGCTGCACCACCTCGTCGATCCGACCGCGGCGCTCGCCGAGATGCATCGCGCGCTGAAGCCCGCGGGTCGTCTCGCGATCGTGGACCTCCTGCCGCACAAGCACGCCTGGTTGCTCTCGCAGCTCGGCGACGCGAAGCTCGGCCTCGATCGGCGCGAGCTCGCGCGCCGCCTGCAACGCGCGGGCTTCGAGGAGATCGAGACCCGCGAGCTCGACGACCGCTATCGCGTCGAGGGGCCGGAAGGCGAGGTGGTGGAGCTCGAGCTCTTCCTCGCGACGGCCGTTCGTCCGCGAGGGTGAGCGATCGCAGCCGATCCGCGACGATCGATCGCTCGCGAGCTCGGCATGGCTTGACGTTCGAGCGGGCGAACCCGAGTCTGGGTCCCGTCGCCCACGGCTTTCCTGAAGCCCGAACACCGTTCCGGTGATCGCCATGACCTGGATGCGGAGTCCTATCGCCGCTGCGCATCTCTGCTCGAGACGCGCGCGCTTCGCTTTGCTCTTCGCGCTGATCGCCTCCGCGAGTGCCCGGATGCACCCCAGAGAGGATCCGCGGATCCTCGCCTATGTCCGGCGCACTTCGCTCGAGCCGGGGGAAGTGCTGGAGCTCTGTGTCTCCGCCCCCGTGGGGCTCGAGCTGCGCGTCGACTGGCGTCGCGTGGGAGGCGGCTCGGAGAACGAGCTGCCGCCGCTGAGCTTCGCCTCGCGATACCATCCCATTCCCGAGGGCGCCGCGAGTGCGGGCTGCGGCTGGCCGACGGCCGTGAGCCTCGAGCTCCCGGCGGAGCTGCGGTCCGGTCTCTATGTCGCGCGAATCTCGGCTCCGGTGCAGAGCGCCGAGCCCTCCGCGGAGCTCAGCTTCGTCGTGCGCGAGTCGAGCGCAGCCGGCTCCGCGCGGATCTTGATGCTGCGCTCTTTCTGCACGGAACTGGCCACCAACCGCTTCGGCGTGCCGGCGGGCTACCCACATGCACATCCCGTGCGCAGTGCAGAGGTCCCGCTCCTCGTCACCGGCGATCCTCGCCTCGGGGCGATCGAGCCGTTCGTCGATTGGCTGGAGGGGCTGGGCCTGCCTGTGGCTTACGCCGAGGATCGCGATCTCCACCGCGACCCCGAGCTCCTGCAACGCTACGACCTGGTCATCGTCGCCGGCGCGAGCGCTTACTGGTCGCGAAAGATGCGCGCGGGTCTCGATGCGTTTCTGGGCAACGGGGGGCGCCTCTTCGCGGCTACGGGGAACCTCTGCTCATCGCAGGTGCGACTCGACGAAGCAGGTCAGGTTCTCTTCTATTACCACGACCCGAGGAACGACCCGCTCTTCGTCCAGCGCTCGTCGGCGGCGCAGCGCGCGCTCGCAATGCCGTTCGCTCTCCCGCCCGTCGATGATCCCGAGGAGCGAACGCTGGGACTCGCCCACCGCTTCGCGACGAGCGCCACGGCTCTGGGCCGTAGGCATCCCTATGGACCGTGGCGCGGAGTCGATCCGGATCAGCCCTATGAGTCGGGCTTCGGCTACTACGCCATCGAAGCTCCGGAGCACCCATTCCTCGCTCCGCTCGAGGCTCGTCGCGGCGCGCTGTTCGGGATCGCGGAGACGCGTCGCGACGGAGCGACCTTCGCCGTCATCACCGTCTCTGGGCACGTCGATGGCGCGCCCATCGAACGACGTGAGGGGCGGCTGATCGCGAGTCGCGGCGGCGAGATCGCCAACGATCTCCGCGTGCTCTGCATCGCGCCGGCGACGACGGGCTTCGCCGCGCTTGCGGATTGGGAGGACTTCGGCCGTGTCGTGCACGCGGGAGCGCGCAACTTTGCCCATCTTCCTTTCGGTGCGATCCCCGAGATCTCCATTGCGGAAGTGCAGGAGTTCGCCGCTCGGGTCGTGCGCGAGCTCGCGCTTCCGCGGCGGAGTCGCGCCGGCAACGGGGGCTTCGAGCTCTCGGGCGCAATGGGGCCGCGCGGCTTCGATGTCCGCGGCTCGGCTCGCGTGTCGCCGGAGGCGGCGCTCAGCGGACGATCTGGCTGCCGTCTCGATGCTCGAAGTGCTCTGCGTTTCGCACTGCCACCGAGCCTTCGTCGCGGGGGCGCCTGCGGCGCCTTCGTTCGCACGACGGGCCTCGGGGCCTCGTTCGCTCTCGTGAGCTCCCGAGATGGTGCGGTCCGGGATCGCCTCGAGATCACCTCGGAGGATTGGAGAGCGGCGTGGCTCTGCGTTCCGCCCGGACTCGAAGCCTCGGAGGAGCTGCTCTGCGAGTGGATCGCTCCGCGAGACACGTCGCTCGACATCGACAACTTCGAGTGCCTGGAGCAAGCCCAGCTCGAGCGCGCTTCGATCCTCGAGAGCTCGGCTGAGGGAGTCGTCGGAGGGCGCAGCTATCTGGCAGTGGGGCGAGCCGCGGCGGGAGCGACGGGGCCCTGGGACTTGAGCTTGATCGATCTCGAGACCGGTCGCGCTCTTTCCGAGCCCCTTCGCGCCTCGGGGCACCCGTTTGCGATGCAGATCGACGCGCGACTTGGAGAGCGTGCTCCACGAGCCGCGCTCTCGCTCCGAGGCCGCGATGGAGAAGTCGTTGCCATCGAGCAAGCGCTTCTGTTGCCGCTCGGGGTTCGCGACCCATCTCCGGGACTTGGGGACCGAGCCCGGCCGATCGAGCTCGGCGGCTCTCGGCGATCCTGGGGTTGGGCGCCGATGTCGCCTGCGAACGGCCCTCGATGGGTGTTGAGCTTCTGGCATCGGGGGCCCGCCTCTCGAGCGCGCTGGCTGGACGTCGGAGAGCCGAGCATGCCACGCACCGTGGCCTCGATCGATCTGGAGCCGAGCGAGCATCACCGCTGCGTGCAAGTGGAGGTGTCCCTCGCGGAGCGACGGTCGGGACCTGAGCCTCCGTTGCGCTTCGAGCTGCATCTCGAGGGCCCGGCGAACACGTCCATCGAACGCTTGCGCTTGCTCCCCGCGCAGCAGGTCGTCCTCCTCGACTGCTACGCGAACGGAGACTTCGAGATCGCGCCGAGTCCGGCAGAGGTCGCGCGCGGCGCCGATTGGTCCAAGCGGATCCCGAACTGGGCGCGCAGCGAAGATGCCGCGGTGGAGCTTTCCGCCGGGCACGCCTTCACGGGCGAACGCTCGCTCGCGCTTCGCGGGAATGCGGCTTCCTGGGCCAGCAGCGTGATCCCCGATGCTGTGACCGAGGAGCTAGGCGTGCGACTGAGAGCTCGCATTCGCGCGGAGCGCCCCTCGCAGGTGCGCCTCGAGCTGCGCGCGCTCGACCCCTTCGCGCTCGAGACGTGCACGCTGGCGAGCTGGACCAATCGCGCTTCCGAGACCTGGGAGAGCGCGTCGCTCGCGGCGCATCCCGAAGTCGTGCGTGGGCGATTCGCATCCGGCTGGTACCAAGGCTGGATCTTCGTCGAGCTCTTGGATCCAGGACGAGTTCTGCTGGACGAGATCACCGTGGAGATGGATCGATGAGCATGATCGTCGAAGCTCCCGGGATCGACCGGGCTCGGATGCGCGCCGCGATCGCGGCCGCTCTCGAGCCGGACGTGATCCTCGATCGATGGCAGCGCGCCAATGTATGGGCGAAGGCCGAAGACCTGCTGGAGCGGCGCATGCGCTGGAGCAGCCTGCCGTTCCGGCTGATGGTGGAGTTCAACCGGCGCTGCAACACCCATTGCCGCATGTGCCCGATCCAGCATTCGCCGACGGAGGAACTCTCGCCGACGAGCTTCGAGCGCGTGCTGGACGAGATGGGCCCGGGAGTCATGGAGGTGGTGCCGTTCCTGAGCGGGGAGCCTACGCTCGCACCCCTCCCGGAGGTCGCCGCGATCCTGCGCCCTCGGAACATCTTCTTCAGCCTGACCACGAACGGTGAACGGCTCGACGCAGCTCTCTGGCGCGGCATCGAGGACGTGACCGCGCGAGTGAATGTCTCTCTGCAATCTCACCGGCGCGACCTTCAGGAGCAGCTCGTTCCCGGCCTCTCCTTCGATCGCATCGTGGAGAATCTGCGCCGCTTGGCGCAGCGCTCGGCGGACGCGGGCTTCGACTTGGCGAGCTCGTGCGTCGTCATGCATGCCAATGCTCGCGAGCTCTCGGCGCACGCGGAGTTCCTCGCGGAACTCGGAGTTCGCCGTTGGATCGTGCAGCGGCTCTATCCTTGGGGGCCCTATCACGCCGAGGAAGGGCGATCTCGCTCCATCGATGACGTCGAGGAAGTGGATCTGGTCGCGGCCGCGGTGGAACGCGCCGCCGCGTTAGGCATGCGGGTCGAGAGCAACTTCGGCCGCGGCGTGCCAGCGCTCTCCGGGCCGGATCTCCCCACGCGCTTCCGCAGCCTCGACGAGCAGCGATTCCTCGTCGATCTGGTGCGTCCCGGTTTCTGCGCTTCGTTGGCTTCGACCGCGGTGCTCACGGCCACGGGGCAGCTCCGGCCCTGCTGCCGACATCCGATCGATCTGGGACCCTTCGAGCAGCTCGGCTTCCTCTCGCTCTGGAACGGTCCGGCGATGCAGACGCTGCGACGAGAGCACTTCGACCGCAGCCTTCGTCCGGCGTGCCGGGCCTGCACTGCCTACTACGCCGAAGAGATGCCCCGAGGTGCCTCCGCATGATCGCGTTTCTCGAGCTCGCGGCGATAGCACTGCTATCCCTTCCGACGATCGCAACCCTCGAGGCGCAGGAGCCAGCCCTCGTTCCGAAGCTGGCGCTCTGGTCGCGGTTCCGTGGACCGAACGGCAGCGGTGTGAACGATGGCATCGGCATGCCGCGCAGCTTCGAGCTCCTGCGCTGGCGCACGCCGACGCCCTCGGGCTTTAGCTCTCCCGTCGTGGGTGAGGAGCTGGTCTTCCTCACGGCCCATGAAGGCGTTCACTCGCTGGCCATCGCGATCGACGTTTCCAACGGCGTCGAGCGCTGGCGCCGACGCGGACCGCGTGAGCTGCCTGCACCGCAGGGAGATGTGGGCAACAATCCCGTCTCGGGAACTCCGGTCACCGATGGACGCCATCTGACCGTGCTCTTCGGTGACTTCGGCCTCGTCTCCTTCGATGCCGAAGGGCGGGTGCGCTGGCAACGCGAGCTCGCGCCGTTCCGCGCGGCGGGTGGCATGGCGACCTCGCCGATCCTCTGCGGCTCACAGCTCGTACTACAGTGCGACCAGGACCTCGGCTCCTATCTCGCGAGCTTCGATGTCGCGGATGGTCGAGAGCAGTGGCGCACGCCGCGCGTTGGGATCGCGAGCGGCTTCGGAACTCCGGTGCTCCGTCGAGCCGTCGGCGGCACCGAGGAGATCGTGACGGCTAGCTCTCATCTCCTGGCCGGATTCGACCTCGCCACCGGAGCTGCGCGTTGGGAGCTGCCGGGTTACTCGTGGCTCGTGAAGGCCTCGCCGATCGTCGATGGTGATCGGATCTATGCCACGTGGAACTCACCCGACTTGGTCGGCGTCGGCTTTCGCAGCGATCTCGAGAGTTTTGCCCGGCTCCTCGAGCGTCTCGATCGCGATCGCAGCGGCTCGGTCGAACGGACCGAGTTCGAAGGAGAAGCTCTCGCGGCGGTCTGGGACCAGCTCGATCTCGACGCGAACGGCGCCCTCGACGATCGAGAATGGACGCTCGTGCGAAGACGGGGGACGAACGAGCGCGCGCTCGCGGCGCATGAGCTCGAGGTCATTGGGGACGGCGAGTCCACCTTCTGGCGCCACGAGCGGAGCGCCCCGGAGTTCACCACCCCTCTCGTCTATCGCGGGAGGATCTACACGATTCGCGATGGCGGCGTGCTGCATGTACTGGACGCAACCACGGGAAAGCTACTCTCGGATCGGCGCGTGCCTGGATCCACGGGGGCTTTCTTCGCTTCACCCGTCGCGGCAGACGGGGTTCTCCTGCTCGCCGATCACGGCGGAGTGTTGAGCTTGCTGCGGGAGGGAGACGAGCCGGAGCTCCTAGCCCAGCGAGAGCTCGACGAGCCCGTGATCGCGACGCCGGCGCTCATCCCTGGGGCCTTCCTGGTGCGCAGCTATCGCGCGCTCTACTGCTTCGGCGCCAAGCTGCGCTGAAGGCTCTCGCACCGAGACGGCGCGCTCGCGTGCTCAGCTCTCGTTCGTCGTCCCCAGCGTCTTCAAGCGCCGGTAGTGCGAAGCGATCGCACCGCCGAGCGTCGGGTGCTCGCGATAGGGCAGGCCGTGCTTCCGCGCCGTCGCGGCCACGATCGGCGCGAGCGCCGGGTAGTGCACGCTGCAGATGCGCGGGAAGAGGTGGTGTTCCACCTGGTGATTGAGCCCACCCGTGAACCAGGAGAGCCAGCGCGAGCGCGTGGCGAAGTTCGAGGTGGTGCGGAGCTGATGCGCCCACCATTCCTCGGCGATCGCGCCGCGCTCGTCCGGAGTCACCACCGGGAGATCCTCGATGACGTGCGCGAGCTGGAAGACGACGCTGAGCAGCGTGCCGGCGACCAGGTGCATCACCAGGTAGCCGAGGAGGATCTGGCCCAGCGGGAGATCGAGCAGGGCGAGCGGCAGAACGAGGCTCCAGCCGTAGTGCAGCGCCTTCCCCGCGAAGAGCAGCGCGATCTCCGTTCGTCCGAGCTGGGAGCCGAGCTGGGAACGGAAGCGCGGCGCGAAGAGGTACTGATAGTCCTTCACGAACACCCAGTTCAGCGTGGTGAGCGCGTAGAGCGGCCACGCATAGAGGTGCTGCGCGCGGTGATGCGCGAGCCGAGGCGAGTGCGGCGAGAGGCGCACCAGCGGATCGGCGACGCGGAGGTCGAGGTCGGCGCCGTCGACGTTGGTGAAGCTGTGGTGCGCGCGGTTGTGCGTGAGCTGCCAGAAGGAGCGGTTCGCGCCGATCAGCTCGAAGCTGAAGCTGAGGACGCGGTTCCAGAGCGGGCGCGTGGCATAGGCGCCGTGCAGCGCGTCGTGCCCGATGCCGAAGCCGATGCCGGCGATGGCTCCACCCATCAGCGCGCAGGCGAGCAGCGCGAGGAGGCCGCTCACCGCACCGCTCATCACGAGCGCGTAGGGCACGGCGAGGAGGCCGAGCATCGCGAGCGACTTCGCGACCATGGCCGCATTCGCGTGCGGCGAGATCCCGCGGGTGGCGAAGTAGCTTTCGACGGCGCCGCGGAGCTCGCGCGCGAACGGGGTCTTGGCGCGGCCGGTGAAGTGAAAGCGCGTCGAGCTCATGGGGTGGAGCCTCCGCGATGTGCGCGAGGTCGGCCAGCGTTGCGCGAAGTCTTCACGCCGGTCGGCGCGAAGCACCGAGCCCGGAAGCGCCGCAGGCCACCGCGCGTCTCCGCTCGGTGGCCTGCTGGCTCGTGGGCTTCGGGGTGCTCGCTCAGGCGTTCGCCTTGGCCTTCTTCTTCTTGTTCTTCGGGCGCTTCACGATGCCGGCTTCGGCCAGCACGTTGAGGACGCCCTTCCGCGCCGAGTCCTTGAGGGAGCGGGCGGAGATGCGCACCGAGACGAAGGTGTTCAGCTCGGGGACCCACAGCTTGCGGTCCTGCACGTTCACCTTGAACTTGCGCGTGCTGTGGCCGGTCGTGCGCAGACCGATGCCGCCCTTCTTCTTCGCGATACCGCGGCGGATGATCGAACCGCCGACCTGGGTGCCGCGGCCGGAGACTTCACAGGCGCGAGTCATGGCGAAACTCTGTCGGAGAATGGAAACGAGGAGAAGTCGGGGACCGCGCGGGGCGCCCCGGAAAACGGAGGGCCGAAGAGGATGCCAGCCGGCAGGGGGACTGTAAAGCACCCGTTCCGCCCGCTGCGACGTGCGGGGCCTCTAGAGGAGGCCGAGCCGCCGCCGTTCTCGAGCCTCCGGCCCTTCGACGGCGTCCCGGAGGCGCCGGAGCAGACGTCGGACGAGGAGGCGGCTGCACGGGCCGCCGAGACGGGCCCCCAACGCGGCCGTGAGCTGGCGCGAAGAGCCCCGGAGCGGGAGGTCGACGGCCCAGCGGAGCCGGGTCGTATGGACCCATTCCTCCAATTCGAGCACCAGCTCCGCCCGCACCCCTTGCAGCCCCTGGAAGCCCTCGAGCTCCAGCCGTAAGCGCCGCGGCGGGGCGAGCTCCGCCACACGCGCGCGCCAGGTGCTGACCCCGCCCGCCTGCACGCGCACGACCGCCCACGAGCCGACCTCCGGGAAGCGCGGATCCGGCTCGATCACCGCGCGGCCCTCGCTCCAGCGATGCACGAGCGCGGGCTCCAGGAGGAACGGCCAGATCGCGGCGGGAGCGGCGCCGATCTCGACGCCGTGACGGAATCGTTCGAGGGTCATGGGGCGGAGGGCGCGCTCAGCGACCGAGCTCCGAGGAGAGCCGCACCTCGAAGACGCGGAACGCGGGCGCCACCCCGAGCGGCGGCGGCATGCTGAGCTCTGCTCGGCTCTCGTAGACGAGGCGCGCATTGGGGGTGCTCTGCACCTTGGGCGCGAAGCCGAGCCGGAAGAGGATCGTCGGCTCGAGGCGATCCCAGTCGAGGTCGAAGTCCAGGGTGCGGAGCCGCCCCGGCCCGAAGCGCACGTCGCGCACGCTGGCGTAGCGGGGGAGCTCCGGCAACACGGCGTTCACCTCGGCGAAGAAGTCGAGCTTCGGCTGCACGATGAGCCAGCGCACGTTGCGCTTCGCGAGGATCGGCTCGATCGCCGCGCCATCGGTCGCGAGGAACGCGCGGATGCCGTCGTGGATCCCTTCTAGGTTCCGGTGATAGCCGGAGGCGACGACGGGCTTCCGCGCTTCGTAGAGCAGCGGGGCGCCGAGCGACCACGGGGCGAGCACGGCGGCGGGGAGCTCGGGATTCGGTCCGCTCCCGCGCAGCTCGCGCACGAAGTCCATGAGCTCGCGCTGCGCGATCTGTGCAGTGCTGAGCTGCGTCGTGCCGCGCGGGAGATGCCAGGCATTCCAGGCGACGAGGAGCAGCGCGAGGGCGGCGCCGATCCGGGCCGGTGTGCAGGCACCGCGTGCGGGGAGCGGCAGCCGGGAGAGGATCCACTCTCCGCCGACCACGAGCACGAGCGGCCAGAGGATCTGGAAGAAGTGCGCGAGCTTCACTTCGTAGCAGCCGAGCGCGAAGGTGCCGCTCGCGAAGACGAAGAGTGCCAAGCGGCCGCCGATCCCGAGCAGCGGCGCGCGGAGCAGCGCGAGCAGCAGCAGCGGGAGCGCCAGCACGGCCGGCGTGAAGCGCTCGAGCGCTTCGCCGAGATACCAATGGCCGTGCGCGTGCAGCAGCGGGCGATATTCGCTCACCATCGTCTGCACCCAGCGATTCGCGGCCTCGAAGCTCGCGAGCTCGCGACGGAACGCGGTGCCACATGCGGGTACGAGCCAGGCCAAGGCGCCGAGCAGCAGCGCGATCGCGGCGGAGGCGAGGAGCGCGCGCGCGGCGTTCTTTCCGTGCAGGGGGCAGCGCGCCGTGAAGGAGGGTGCGAGCGACAGGAAGAGCGCGAAGATCGCGAGCGCGTGGAGCTGCAGGGCCGAGACCTGATCCCAGGAGTACGCGAAGGGCTGCCCGTGCTCGATCCAGCCCGCGCCGAAGACGACGGCGCTCGCCGCGGTCGCCCACGTTCGATGGCGCGCCGCGAGCGGGGCGACGCTCGCCGCAGGCGCGAGCAATAGCTGCGCGAAGCTCGCCGCTCCCATCAGGAGCAAGATCGCCTGGCTCTCCGTGGAGACCCAGAGCGCGAACCCGAGGGAGAGCCCAACCCCCAACGCGCCGCGCCGTCCGCCGCGCTGCGCGAGCAGCGCCACGAAGCCGAGCAACGCGCCGACGAGGAAGAGATGCTGCAGCGATTGATGGTCGCCGTTGCCGAAGGGGCCGACGCTGACGGAGGTGCTCGCGAACGCATAGAGCGCGGTCGCGAGCAGCGCCGAAGTGGGTGCTAGCACGAACGCGATCAGCGCGCCGAAGAGCAACACGGACAGCGTGCCGAGGATCGGTCCGGCCCAGATCGCGCCGGCTTCCCCCGCGCGTGCTTGCGGATAGAGCGGGCGCAGCGCGCGATCGAAGAGCAGCAGCACGCCGTCCATCGGCAGCGTCCAGTGCAGCACGCTGCCGTCGGGGCTGCCGTCCCCGCGCTCGACGAAGGGATAGCCGTGCTCGCCGCTGGTGAGGAGCTCCAAACGCGCGAGGCGGCGCAGCGTGTCGTTGTCGGAGATCGCGAAGCGCTCCGGCTCGACGACGTGATCGCCGGCGCGCACGCGTGCGAAGAACGCGAGCAGCCCGAGCAACGCGAGCAGCGCGGCGTAGCTGCCGCGCGAGAGCGGACGCGCGTGAGGGAGCAGGCTCATGCTCGAGGTGATTCTCGCTCGCGGGCTCGTGCGTCGCCGGAGCTCACTGCGCGCGCCGCGGCCGCAGCCGCTCGAACTCGTCGCCCGCGACCCACTGCGGCGCCTGCGCGCGATCGCCGACGCGCAGCACGAGCCGCGCGAAGAGCCGGAGATCCGAGACCGCGCCGGAGAGGTCCCACGACTCGCTCCACTCGTCGCTCGGCTGATGGTAATGCTGCATCGTCCAGCGCTGCACCTTCCGCGCGCCTTCGCCTTCCGGCTCGCCGATCAAGTTGAGGCCGGGGCCGAGGTAGATCGCCGGGATCCCGACGCGCGCGAACGAGAACTGGTCCGAGCGATAGAAGCGCCCCTTGTCGGGCTCGAGATCGCCGACCACGGTGCGACCGAAGCTCGCGGCGATCGCCTCAACGTCCGCGTCGAGCTCGGTCTTGCCCTTGCCGATCACGGCGACGTCCTTCGCGGCGCCGAAGCGCGCGAGCGAGTCGATGTTCAAGCACGCGGCGATCCGCTCGCGCGGGATCGGCGGCGAGCTCGCGAAGTGCTGCGAGCCCAGGAGCCCCGACTCCTCGGCAGTGACCGCGAGGAAGCAGAGCGTCCGCTTCGCGCGGAGCCCCGTGGCTTGCAAGGCGCGCGCGACGGTGATCAACCCTGCACAACCGGAAGCGTTGTCGACCGCTCCGTTGTGGATTTGATCGCCTTCGAGCGCCGGGTTGCGACCGAGGTGATCGAAGTGCGTGGAGAGCACGACCCACTCGTTCGCGAGCGAGGGATCGCTGCCCGGCAGGATCGCGCAGACGTTCGAGGATTGGATGGGGCGCACCTCGGCCGTGAGCTCGAGCGCCGCCGTGACGCCGAGCGGACGCGGGCGGAACTCCTTCGTGCGCGCCGCGGCGACGAGGTCGGCGAGCTTCGCTCCGCCGAGCTCCGCGATGCGCGATGCGGCCTCTTCGCTCACCCAGCCGCGGATCGCCGTGCGCGGTCCCGCGTCGCCTTCGAGATCGAAGCGCTCGCGCGCGAAGCTCGACTGCACGACGTTCCAGCCGTAGCCGGCCGACGGCGTCGTGTGCACGATCAAGGCGCCTGCCGCGCCCTTCGCCGCGGCGATCTCGTACTTGTAGGTCCAGCGTCCGTAGTAGAGGCGCGCCTTGCCGGCGAAGAGCTGGGGATCCCAGTCGGGATCGTCGTTCAGCATCAGCAGCACCTTGCCGCGGACATCGACCCCCTTCCAATCGTCCCAGCCCTGCTCCGGCGCTTCGATGCCGTAGCCCACGAAGACGATCTCCGCATCCTTCCAGGTACCTGTGGCGACCGGCGCGTCGACGCCGGCGACGAAGTCCTGCAGCCACTGCAGCTCGAGCGGAGGCTTGCCCGCGCTGCGAATCGCGAGCGGCGAGCGCGCTTGGCTCGTGTGGCCGACGAGCGGCACAGGTTGTCGGTAGGACTGCCCGTCGACGCCGGGAGCCAGCCCCGCGGCGCGGAACTGCGCTTCGAGGTAGCTCTGCGCGAGCTCGTCGCCGCGCGTGCCGACCCCGCGCCCTTCGAGCAGGTCCGAGGCGAGGAAGCGAAGGTGCGCGCCGAGACCGGCGGCATCGATCCACTCCTCCAGCGGACGCTGCGCGGCGAGGGGGGCTTCGAAGCACGCAGCGGCGGCGAGGAGGCCGCCGAGGAGACGCAGGGAACGCCGGATCATCGAGTTCCTCCCGAGGTCGGGAAGCAGCGAGGAGCGGAAGGACGCGCGGCGTTCTAACACGTCCGCGCGAGCCCCGGGAGCGCTCCTCTCTTGTCGATCTCGCCGTCCGCGCCAATGCTGGGGCGAGCCGCTGCCCCAGAACCCTTCGGAGCCCGCCAATGTCCTTCCTGTCCTCTCGCGCGCTGCGCTGCGGCGCCTTCGCTGCCCTCCTCGCCTCTCCCGCCCTGGCTCAGAACCAAGGCCTCCAGTCGACGAACGCGCTCGGCGGCGCCGACCGCTACCTCGACGTGCCGGCATCGCCCTCGCTCTATCCCCAGACGGGCATCACCGTCGAAGCCTGGGCGAGCTACGACGACGCGACGATCCCCACCGGCGTCTTCCGTTGGCCGACGCTGCTGCGCTTCGAGCCCGCGCCGGGCGCGGAGGTCTACTTTCTCCGCGTCGATGCCTCGAACAACAACACGAAGACGCTGCGCTTCAAGGTGCGCACGACGACGGGGCAGTTCAGCGCGAACTACCCCTTCACCGCGGGAGCGCTGAACACGCTGACCCACATCGCCGGCACCTTCGATGGCGCCAGCGTGAAGCTCTACCTCGACGGCGTGCAGGTCGCGACCGCCGCGGCGTCCGGGAACCTCGTCAGCGCCACGGGTCCGCTCCGCATCGGCAACGGCGACCTGTCGATCGCCGCCGGCGAGATGTGGAACGGCGAGATCGACGAGCTCCGCATCTGGCCCTTCGCGCGTACCGCGACCGAGATCGCCTCCTCGCGCCCGCTCGAGATCGCCGGTCTGCCGAGCGGCTGCTCGACCTGGAACCTGAACGGCAACGGCAGCGACAGCTCGGGCACCAACCACGCCACGCTGGTGAACGCGCCCGTCTTCGCTCCCAACGCCCTCAATCTCACCTCGATCCCCGCGACGGGCATCGCCGCGGTGGGCAGCTCGAGCGCCGGCTGCGCCGGCCTCGCCTCCGTGCTCCACGTCGCTGCCCTCGCTCGTGTGAACACGCCCGCGTTCGCCTTCGCCGCGACGCGCGTGCGCACGGGCTCCTCGGGCGTCGCGCTGATCGCGCCCAACGCGCTTCCGGCGCCCTTCCCGATCCTCGGCATCGACCTCTGGGTCGACTTCACGAGCCCGGCGTACTTCACGTTGCCGGTCGGCGTTCCGGATGTGCTCGGCACCGCGCGCACCGCGGCGCCGATCCCCAACGACCCGCGCCTCGCGCTGGCGCCCGTCGCGGCGCAGATGATCTTCGTGAACGCGAGCTGCACGAACGCGATCTACGTGACGCAGGCGCTGACGTTGGTGATCCTGCCGTGAGCTGAGATCGCGGAGCTGTGAGGGATTCGCTCGTGCCGAGAGCGCACGGGCGGATCGGAGAGAACGCGCGGTAGCTCGAGGGTCTGCCGCGCGTTGGCAAGTGGAACGGGACACAAAGCATGAACACGTCTTCGCGATTCCTGGTTGGAGTGGCCGCCGGAGCTGGCTCGATCGCGCTGGTGATCGCTCTCCTGGTTCTGTCTGGGCGCTCCAGCCATACGGTCTCGGGATTGCGTGCTCCGTCCGTTTCGCTCGGTGGTCCTGACGACTCAGCAGGCGATGGTTCTGCGATCGAGCGAGTCCAGCCGCCAGCGTCTGCGCAAGAGCCTGAAGAGGTGGGGAGGCCGAGGCCTGCGGTTCGATCGCTCGGGAAGCTCTCGGAAGGAGAGTTGGCGGTCGTCATCGAGGACTGGGAGAAGGTGCTGGCGAGAGTGCAGGCGGAGTTGGCGGGGGGCGAGGCGCCGAGCGATCCGCTGGAGAAGGAGCTCCACGAAGCTCAGCTGCTCTGGAGGATCGGCAAGCGCATGGAGGCCATCGCGATGCTTCGGCGTGGAGACTACGCCACCTTCGACGGTTCCGCCCCTGCTTGTCCGAGTGACTGCGAGCCCATCACTCGCAGTTCGGCAGGCTCGATCGATGGGAAACAGGTCGGACTCGCCGTGGTTGTCCCGATCGAGTCGAAGTCGCTCCAGGGCGCAACGATTCGCTATCGCAATGCCTACGACGCGTACTGGAGGCAAAGGGCGGGGCGATTCAATGCGGCGCCCGAAGCGGAGCGCAGGAGCAGAATCGAGGCCCATGACCGGCTTTCTGCGCGACTGATGGAGCTGAAGGAGGCGAAGAAGAGTCCGGCAGTCCTGGCCGAGATGAAGCAGATTCGGTCTGAACTACTGACGCAGGGGCCCCTCTACCTCGATCGCGGATCGAGCACGCTGGCCTTTCCGTAGTGGATGGGGCTGGGCCCTCACTTGGTCCGTTCCATCTCCGACAGACCTTGCGCAACGGTGACTAGGCTTGCGCTACGGACGCAGTCTCGCTGCGAGCTGTCTCGTGCGGAGTGCTCTGTCGCGACCTCGTGACCCGCATTCCGCGGCAGGCCCGCCCCGCGTGCGCCGAGGTTCTCGTCGAGCTTCCATCGCCTGGCGTCACGCGATGTGGATGGTGCGTTCGCGCGTCATCTCCGAGGCTTAGGTCATGCAGGCGCGCAGATCCCCGAGGCTGAGCTGAGGAACCTCGGCGAGGATCTCCTCGATCGATAGCCCGTCGTACAGGTTATCGAGGATGAGCGACACCCAGAGGCGATGTCCGCGGAACCAGGGCTTCCCACCGTAGACCGCGGGACCGATGCGGATGCGCACCAGGAGCTGTCGGTGATCCATGGGGCGCGGTCTCCAAGCGAGCAGCCGGGATTGCGCTGCCGAGGAATCCCGAACAGCGCGGCCCTCCGTTGCGGCGCGCGCGAAAGCGCCGAGGATGCGACGCAGAGGACCCGCCGGAGGCCTGGAAAGGCCGGGCGCGTTCCCGCAAAGTAGCCGGCCCACTTTGCGGATTCATCGCCCATGCACTTCGAGAAGAGCTACCTGCCCTACGGTCTCGCCTGGTCCTCGCCCTTCGTCCGCTGGCAGGGCTCGATCGCGCACCTCCACTCCATGCGCTTCGCCGCGCAGGTCGCGCAGAAGGCGTTCGAGAGCCGCGGCTTCGAGCCCGCGAAGCTGGAGGCGCTGCACCTCGGCATGACCGTGCCGCAGAAGAGCTCCTTCTACGGCGCGCCGTGGATGGCGGCGCTGCTCGGCGCTCCGGGCATCACCGGGCCGCAGTTGAACCAAGCCTGCGCGACCTCGGCGCGCGTGTTGGTCTCCGCGGCGCTCGAGGTCGAGAGCGGCGGCGCGCGCACCGTGCTCGCGCTCGCGGCCGATCGCTGCAGCAACGGTCCGCACCTCTACTACCCGAACCCGCAGGGGATGGGCGGCACCGGCGAGCACGAGGACTGGGTCGTCGACAACTTCCAGCGCGACCCGCACGCGCTGAACGCGATGATCGAGACCGCCGAGAACGTCGCCCGCGAGGCCGGCATCGATCGCGCAGCGCAAGAGGAGCTGACGCTGATCCGCGTCGCGCAGTACCAGGAGGCGCTCGCGAACGAGCGCGCGTTCCAGAAGCGCTACATGGTCGGCCCGCTGCCGATCTTCGATGCGAGCGGACGGAAGCAGCTCGCGACGCTGGAGGGCGACGAAGGTCTCCATCCGACGACCAAGGAAGGGCTCGCGAAGCTGAAGCCCGTGATGCCGAACGGCACGGTGACCTTCGGCTGCCAGACGCATCCCGCCGACGGCAACGCCGGCGCGCTCGTCTGCGATCGCGAGCGCGCGCAGGAGCTCGCGAAGGACCCGAAGGTCAGCGTGCGCCTCGTCTCCGGCGGCTCCGCCCGCGCGAAGAAGGGCTTCATGGCGATGGCCGTCGTGCCCGCGGCGCAGGCGGCCTTGAAGCACGCCGGCATCGGCATCCGCGACGTCGCGGCGATCAAGACGCACAACCCCTTCGCCGTGAACGACGTCTACTTCGCGCGCGAGCTCGGCCTCGACTTCGATAAGTTCAATCGCTTCGGCTCGCCGCTCATCTACGGCCACCCGCAGGGGCCGACGGGGCTCCGCGCGACGATCGAGCTCGTCGAGGAGCTCGTGATGAAGGGCGGAGGCTACGGGCTCTTTGCCGGCTGCGCCGCCGGCGACACCGCGATGGCGCTCGTCGTGCGGGTGGGATGAGTTCCGGCACGGCGCGGTGGTATCTGGCACGGCACCTGACGGCGCCGTAACGCGTCTCCGGCTCAGCCGATCTCGAGCGAGCGCACCGCCGGCACGTTCCGGATCAGATCATCGAAGATCGCGCGGGCGACCTCGAGCGGCGTCCGCGCGGCGTCGACGTTGGCGACGATCTGCTGCGGATAGGCGTCGAGCGTCGCGCGCGTCTCCTTCTCGTAGGTCTCGTAGCGCCGGCGGATCACGGTCTCGTCGGCGTCGTCCTTCCGGTTCTGCTGGAGCGCGCGGGAGCGCAGGCGTTGGAAGAGCGCTTGCGTGTCCTCGATGACGAGGTGCACGACGCGCACGACCTCGATCAGCTCGCGCATGGCCTCGGCCTGCACCGGAGTGCGCGGGATGCCGTCCAGGAGGAGCAGGTTCCCTTCGGGTCGATAGACCTTCTTCTGCACGAGGTTCGCCACGTGCTCCTTCCACATGCGGATCGTGAGCTCGTCCGGCACGAGGCGCCCCGCGGAGCTGTAGCTCGCGACTTCTTGTCCCAGCGCGGACTTGGGATCGAGGGCCCGGAAGACGTCGCCCATCGCGAGGTGCACGAAGCCCGGCAGGGATCCGAGCACCTTGCCTTGCGTGCCCTTGCCGGAGCCGGGGTAGCCGAAGAGCAGGACGACGTTGTATTTCGAGCCGCTGGGGGACTTCGAGCTCATGGTGACGGAGGCGGGAGGTTCTCGACGACCGCCGCGCAGAGGTCAGGCGACCTGCGAGCCGTCGAGGAGAGGAGACGAGCGGGGGCGGCGACCTCGCGCCGCGTCGCGCTGGTCTACCAAACCGCGCGGCGCGCGGCCACCTTCCCCTCGGCGCCCCGCCCGCGACGGGGGAGGCTCGTCGTTCAGAGCGTCAGCACCTCGACGCCGTCCTTCGTGATCAGCATCGAGTGCTCCGTCTGCGCGACCATGGCGCCCTTCTTCTCGACGAGAGGCGGGTAGCCGTTCAAGTCGCCGTTCTTCTCGAGGCGGCGGATCGTCGCGTCGACGACGCGCGGGTCGAACTCGCGGAAGTAGCGCCGCGCGATGGGGAGGCCGTTCCACTTCGCGATCGCGGCGGCGACCGCGGGGTCGACGCCCTTCGTGATGCGCGGTGGGCGGCGGGCCCGCGCCTGCATCCAGACCTCGGAGGGGCCTTCCTCCTGGATGTAGCCGCGGCCGTCGGTCGCGAACGGCTCGATCGCGATGACCTGGCCTTCTCGGAGGACCGCGTCGCCGTGGTCGCCCACGTTCGGGATCTGCGGGGCGCAGTGGACGAGCCAGCGCGCGAGGCCGTGGCCGGTCAGGTTCCGCACCGGCTTGAACCCGCGCTCCGTGATCGCGCGCTCGATCGCCGCGCCGACCTCGTGCACGGGGACGCCGGGGCCGACGGTCGCGATCGCGGCCTCGAGCGCCTTCGCCGAGGACTGGATCAGGGCGTGCCAGCGCCCGTCGATGCTGAGATCGACGGTGAGCGCCGTGTCGGCGATGTAGCCGTCCACGTGCACGCCGAGGTCGACCTTCACGCAGTCGCCGACCTCGTAGCGCTGCGTGTCGTCCGGCGGCGAGCAGTAGTGCGCGGCGACGTAGTTCCGGCTCGATTGCGCGGGGAAGCCGGGCTCGGCGCCGAGGCGGCGGATCTCCGCCTCGATGCCCTCCGTCACCTCGCGGATCGTGACCCCGGGCTTGATGCGCTCGGCGGCGAGCCGGCGGCAATGCGCGGCGATGCGGCCCGCTTCGCGAAACTTGTCGATCGAGGCGCTGCTCATGCGGAAGAGGGGGTCCTGGCTCGGTAGGGGCGGCAATCCTGAACCAGTCCGGCGGGAATTCAACCGATGAACCCGCGGGAGCGACGGCGCGCCGCGCGGTTCGGGCTCCCCGACGACCCGGAACGGAGGTGCGGATGAGGTACTTTAGCTCGAAGACGGCGGCCCTCGCGTCGCTCGTGCTCGCGGGCTGCTTCGGTCCTCCGCGCGAGCCGGAGCGCATCCCCATGGCGCACGGGATCCTCGGCGCTTACGAGACGCGCCAGGACGGGGTCGACGAGGTGTGGATCGACGGCGAGCTCGTCGGCTACTCCGAGGCGCTGCGCGTGTTCGACCTCGAGGGCAAGGCCTATGTCCGCCGCGAGGTCCTGGACGAGCACGGCCAGGCGATCGGCTTCATGGACCACCAGGGTCAGGTCTTTCGCTACAGCATCTTCGGCGAGCCCGAGCATCTGACGACCGACGGCCATGCGCGCGCGGTGAGCGCGCTCTTCGATCGGCGCGGAGGCGAAGTCCGCTTCCAGAACGCGACCGCGAAGACGAGCGCGCGCTGAGCGCGAGCGCCATCACAGCGGAGCTTCCGAGCTTCGCTCGAGCGCTGGATCCGCGAGCGGCTCAGGCCAAGCTCGGGAGCATCAGCCACGGCGCCAACGCGAGGGCGGCGATGAAGCACGCGAGCAGCTTCTCGCGGCGTTCCTCGCGCCGGCGCAGGCGCTCCAGGCATTGCAATCGATGGGTGCTCATGTCGGTTCCTGCCGACGTGGAGTGGCTCGAGGTCGCACGCCGCACGAGCGCTAGGCCGCGCGTCCCCGCTCTTGCCCATCGAACGAGGGGCGCGTGGGGCTACAGCGCTTTCCGCTTTCCTTGCGGCGCTCGCGGGGTTGCGCGTTCGGATCGCGCTCTGCTCCACCGCGAGCGCAGAAAGGAATTCGCTCGCGATCTCGCGAAACGACCTCGGGCGCTCATTCAGGCGGCGCGGCGAGCGTGCCGATATCCCGCCGAGGAAGGTTCCGGACGGCAGCTCTTCGAGGAGCGGTTGCGATGCTGAAGCTCGAGGTCGGTGGACGGATCGGTGGCTATCGTCTGGTCGAGTACCTCGGCCGAGGCGGGTTCAGCCATGTGTACCTCGCCGAGTCGATCGAGACGCAGGAGAAGGTCGCCCTCAAGATGGGCGACGTCGCCGGCGGCGGTCGTTATGTCACGCGCTTCCTCGAGGTGACCGGTCGGCGGAGCCCCGACGGCATCAGCCCCGACGAGACGCCCGCCGAGGCGATCTTCCTCGAGGACCAGGGCGCGCGCATCGACTTCCTCGACCTCTCCGAGATCGACCGCTTGCTCGAGGACGAGGCGAAGATCCTGCGCGGCATCTCCTCGCCGCACGTCGTCGGCTTCCGCGACCTCGTGCGTCACGAAGATCGACCCGTGCTCGTCATGGACTACGTGCAGGGCAAGACGCTGCGCGAGAAGATCCGGGCGCTCGAGGGCATCCGCCTCAACTGGTTCCTCAGCATCGTGAAGACGCTGGAGCGCCTCGCCGAGAAGGGCACGCTCGAAGCGCATGGAGATCTCAAGCCCGAGAACATCCTGGTGAAGCCCTCGGGCTCGGTGATCCTCATCGATCCCGCGCGCCGCAATCGGAACCTGGGGCTGATCTCCACCACGCCGCACTACAACCCGCTCCTCCTCACGGATTCGAAGGCCGACGTGATGGCGATCGGGATCATGCTCTACGAGATCCTGACGGGGGCGCTGCCCTTCGAGGAAGTGCCGTGGAAGTACGCCGGCCGTCCCACCGGCGGCGAAGTCGTGCGCCTCTCGCTCGGCTACTTCCTCTCCTACACGCCGCCGAAGGAGATCAACCCGAACACGCCCGACATGCTGCAGGACATCATCTATCGCTGCATCGTGTCCACGGACTACGGGCTCGCGGGCTTGCGGCAGGATCTGATCGAGTTCCTGCATCGGGGCTGATCGCCCAGAGCGACGCGAGCCGGCGCAGTCGTTCCTCCGACGTCTGGCTCCGTCGTCCCGCTTCGCGCGCTCGCCCCGATCAGTTCGCGAGGCCCACGAGGCCCTCCGATGCCGCCATCCCCTGCGGCGCCGTGGGATCCAGGATCCACGCCTGGGCGTAGATCTCGAAGCGCTGGCGCGCGTAGCCCGGGAACGGGAAGTTGAAGCTCGCGGCGCCCGCCGCATTGGTCACGAAGGGGAACGCGAGCTCGTACGCCGGGACCATGGCGCCACCCGCGAAGGGTACGTTCCAACGCGTGGAGCCGATCACCAGGAGCGCCGGGCTCGCGGGACGCGCGAGCCAGAGCTGGAGGCGCGCGGGGCGCGGCGCTTCGAAGGGCGGGAGGCCTTCGAGATAGGGAACGCCGAGGGAGCCCGGCAGGCCGAAGCCCAGCGTGAACCAGGGCTGGCCGCCGTTGCCGCGAATGTGAACGGTGTGCGTGATGCCGAACGGCGTGCGCGAGGTGTCGACACCGGCGACGAGGTCCTCGAATCCATCGGCATCGAAGTCGCCGCCGATGAGGTCGCGCACATGCCAGCCGATGCCGTAGCGCGCGTCGCGCGTGAAGACGCCGTTCCCGCCGTTCCGGAAGAGCGAGACATCGCGCGACTCGGTGTGTCCCTGGGCGAGGTCGAGGTCGCCGTCGCGATCGACGTCGAGGGCGACGAGCTGCGCGGCGTTGAAGTACTGGATGTGATAGGCGCTGCGCTGGGTGACGCTCGTGAGAAAGGTGCCGTCGCCGCGCCCGAGGGCCATGGACAGCGAAGAGTGCGTGAGGCCGGCTTCGCGATTCGAGGTGGCGATGTCGAGGATCGCATCGCGGTTCCAGTCGCCGACGACGAGGTCGGCGACCCCGCCTCCGACGGTGTGGCTGCGCGCCGCGGCGAAGCCGCCCGGCCGGCTCAGCAGCACTTCGATCGCGCTCGTGCTCGAGTTCGCGACGAGGTCGGGGCGGCCGTCGTTGTTCATGTCTTCCGCGAGGAGGCGTGTCAGTCCCCAGGTCAGCGGGAAGCGCTGCACCGCGGAGAACACAGCTGCGCCTTGGTTCCACGCGACGTAGGCACCCGCGCTCGTGGAGCCCGTGCCGGCGTAGCCCAACGCGACATCGATGTCGCCGTCGACGTCGAAGTCGTGCGCGGCGATGCCGCCGATGCGCGAGCCGAAGCCGGGGAAGGAGAGCGGCATCGCGAAGGCGCCGCCGCCGACGTTGCGGGCGTAGTTCCACGCGTAGGGCGCGCGCTCGTCGGCGAAGAGGAGGTCGATCCAGCCATCGAGGTCGACGTCCACGGCCGCGAGCGCCGAGACCGTGGTGAACCCCACGACGGTGCCGAGGGGCTGCAGGCCTTGCGCGGAGCCGCGCAAGAGCTGCACGCCACCCGCGGTCGAGCCGACGGCGAACGAGAGCGCGAGGTCGTCGATGGTGTCGCCATCGAAGTCGGCTCGCGCGAAGCGCGCCCCGGTGCCGCTCGGGAGCACGCGCTGCGGGTCGGAGCCTTCGAAGCGCCCCGTGCCGTCGTTGCGATGGACCGCGAGCGAGAGGCAGTTGCGATCGAGCAGCACGAGATCCATGCGCCCGTCGGGCTCGAAGTCCTGCGCTTGGATCGCGATCGTCTGCTCACCGGAGGAGCGCAGGAGGTACGGCTGGAATCCGCCCTGGCCATCGGAGAGGAAGATCTCGAACTCGCCGTTCCAGAGATGCGTGCTGGCGAGGTCGTTCCATCCGTCGAGGTTGAAGTCGCCGGAGCAGAGGTCGACGCCGCCTTGCGTGAAGTTCCCCGTGAGGAGCGGGACGGGGGCGCCGAAACGGCCCTGGCCATCGTTCGTCGCGATCAACACGGCGCCCGACCCGGGCGTCGGGTTGTATCCGGCCTTCGTGCTGGTGAACGCGGCATCTCGATCGCCGTCGCGATCGAGGTCCACGAGCTCGACGCAGGGATACGCATCGCCCGCGTATCCGTTCGGCAACATGGGATAGCTGGTCGTCGTCCAGCCGGTGGTGCGATTGAGCAGGATCGCGAGCTGCTGCTGCTCGCGCGCGACGGCGAGGTCGGGTCGGCCGTCGCCATCGAGGTCGGCGGCGCTGAGGCGATACGGCGCGGCGCCGACGCTCAGATGCTGCGGCGCGGCGAAGCCACCGACGCCGTTGTTCCTCAGGATCGAGACCGTGTTGCCCGCCGCGATGCGCCCGTAGTTCGCCGTCGCGATGTCGATCCAGCCGTCGCCATCGAAGTCGGCCACCGCGATCCCGGTCGGGCCGGCGCCCGTCGGGAAGCTCTGGCGCACCGAGAAGTTGCCCGTGCCGTCGTTGCGGTGCACGAAGACGCGCGACGAGGTGCCGACGTTGCCGAAGTTCGCGATCGCGACATCGAGGTCGCCGTCGCGATCGAAGTCGGCGAGCTCGAGGTCGACGATGTCGTCCCAAGTCGTCGCCGGCGTCGCGAAGTGGCGCGGTGCCTCGAAGATGCCTCGGCCGCGGTTCTTCAGCAGGCTGAGCCGCGGGATCGAGCCGCCGGTCACGATCAACGCGTCGAGGTCGGCATCGAAGTCCACGTCGCCGAAACGCACCGCCCACGGCCACTTCGCGTCGGTATCGAAGCTCGTGTCGAAGCCGACCCAGCGGCCGGCGAAGTCGGGGGTCTGCGCGGGAGCAGCGAGGGCGAGCAGCGCGGCGGTGAAGAGAGCGCGGGTCATGGCGGGACCTCGAGGGCCTTCCAGCGGGAGGAGCTGGCGCGGCGAATAGGCAGCGCGAGGTCGAGGCGCCTCCAGGTACCGTCGACCCCGCGCTGCAGTCCGTCCGTCGCGGTCCTCGTAGGCAAGTGGAGGACCAGCGCCAGGAAAACCTGCGAGCCCAGGCGCCTCGGGACATCGGGCACGGCGGCGAGCACGCGCGGCGATCGAGACCTGGATCCGCGGTCCAGACCTTGGACGCGATGCGCGGTTGCGAAGGGGCGGCTCGCGACATGGGGGCGCCGAGTCGCTGCACCGCGGCTCCCAACCAGAGGAATCCGCCATGCTTCTCCGCTCGCTGCTCTGCTCTGCCGGTGCGCTGCTCGCCAGCGCCTCCGGGCTCGCCCAAGACCTATCCGCGCCGACCTCTCGGCAGCTCGCGGAGCTCGGGACCACGGCCGGGTGGGAGCGCGCCGGAGGCGCGGAGTCCGGTGCGATCGAGACCGTGCAGGTCTCTCGCCCGGGGTTCAAAGCAGAACTCTCGGCGCGCGGCTTCGAGATGACGCCGTTCCGCGGCGCCGAGGCGGCGCGCTCACTGCCTTGGGCGTGGACGCAGACCGAGGTGCGGCGTGGCGATCAGGCGTTCGACGCGACGACGCCGACGGAGCTCGGCGCACGGCAATCTCTGGCCTGGCTCGCTCGCGAGAGCTGGAGCGAGCGCTACGAGCTCGGCGCGGAGGGTATCGAGCAGAGCTTCCTCTTCCACGCGCTGCCGGGCGACGGCGGCGATCTCGTCGTGCGCGGCGCGATCCGGACCGAGCTGCGCGCCGAGAAGCGCGCGGCACAGCACGCGGAGCTGCGCTTCGCCGATGAGCGCGGCGAGATCGCGCTCACCTACGGCAGCGCGTTCGCGATCGACGCGCGCGGCCGCCGCCTCGAGCTCGCGAGCTCCTTCGATGGAACGCATCTCGAGATCCGCATCGACGCCGCGTGGCTCGCCGAGGCGACGCTGCCGCTGCTCGTCGATCCGCTCATCGCCGGTACCACCGTGCCGGGAGCGTTCAGCGGCTCGGCGCTGCGCTCGACCTGCGTCGCGCTCGATGGGGAGTCGAGCAGCGCGCAGTGGCTCGTGGGCGTGGTGCGCGCGTTCAGCGCGACCGACCTCGATCTCGCGGCCTACCTCTGCGACACGGGGTTCGCGAATCCGCGCCTCGTCTACCTCGACGCCAACACGGCGACCAGCGATCACAGCTTCTGCGCTGCCTATCTCCCGGGCGCGGATCGCTGGATCTTCGCGTATCAACGCGACTTCGCCGCGGCGGGCGGGGTCTTCTCGAGCGTGCGCCTGATCTTTCACGATCGACAGAGCACGGCCCCCGGCACCGGCGCCGTGGTGAGCCTCGCGGGGAACCCCACGCACTCCTACTCCGCGCCGCAGATCGCGGGCGGCTCGCTGCAGAACGCCGATCTCTACGCCTTGCTCACCTTCCAGAGCGACGCGACGACGACGCGCGAGAACACGGCCTCCTCGCTCGTGCGCGCCTCGTTCCTCGACGCCGTGAATCGCACCGCCGCGACACCCATCGATCTCGCACCGGGACGCCCCAGCGCCGGCTTCGATCGCGAGCGCCCCTCGGTGATCGGGGCGCGCTTCTTCCAGGGCGAGCAATGGGTCTGCGTCTGGACCGAGCGACCGACGCAGGCCGGCGGCAAGGCGAAGCTCGTCGGGACGTACGTGAATCCCGTGGGCGCGGCCCAGAGCGTGGTCGACCTCTACACCTTCCCCGGGACGCGCCATGTGACGCGCCCGCTCGTCGCCGGCATGATCGATCACTACGTGGTCGTCTTCGGCGGAACGCAGGACCTCGCGCAGACGGAAGC
>JAEUHW010000365.1 GCA_016793245.1 Planctomycetota bacterium | reverse complement strand
GAGATCGGTGGCGAAGCTGCCGCTCGTCGCGAGATCGAGGGCCGAGGCGAAGAGACCGGCACCTAGCGCACCGCTGCTCGTGCGGCGGTAGATGCGCAGCGACTGCGACGGCGGGAAGAGCACCGGCTGCGCGACCGCGAGATCAGAACGGCCATCGCGATCGAGATCGGCGAGTGTGAGCCCGCTCGCGAGGCCGCTCGTCGCGAGCGGCAGCGCGGCGGCGAAGCTCAGCGCGCCCGCGCCATCGCCGGCGAAGAGGAGGAGCGCATCGCTCGCGCCGCGTGCGACGGCGGCGAGATCGGTGTCGCCGTCGCCATCGAGATCGCCGAGCGCCACCGCGACGACTTGCGTCGGGTGCGGCGAAGGGATGCTCAGGCTCGCGAAGGCACCGCCGTTCAAGCTCAGCGCGATCCCGCTGCCGCCCGCGAGCGGCAGGCCTTCGCGGCCGACCACGACGTCGTCCTGCGGGTTCGCATCGAGGTCGCCGCACGCGACGCTGGAGGCGCGCGAGCCGGCGATCGAGAGTGAGACTCGGGAGAGGCTCGTGCCCTGGGTGATCAGCACGACGGTGTGGGAGCCTTCGCAGGCGACCGCGAAATCGTCGGCGGCGCCGTCGTTGTCGAAGTCGGCCCGGGCCAACGCGACCGGAGCGCTGTCGCTCGCCGTGAGCGCGAGCGGAATCCCGCCATCGAACACGCCGAAGCCGTTGTTCCAACGCAGGCTCAGGTTGTCGGAGCCCGCGTTGGCCGTCGCGAGGTCGAGATCGCCGTCGCCGTCGAGGTCGAGCAGCGCGATGTCGCGCGGACCGACGCCCTGCGCCACCGAGGTCGCACAGAGGAACGGAACGGCGGCAGCGACGCCGAACAGCAGAGCAGCGGTGCGACAGGGGCGGAGCTCGAAAGTCATGACGGGGTTCTCCGGGAGTTGAGGAGGCGGAACGAGGAGCAAGCTCCCTACCGCTCTCGAACGGGATCGCCCCGCCAGACTGTCGCGCTTTCTCGACGCGCTCTGCTTTCCGACCCACTCAGCCGCCGGCGCCTCGCTCCAGCGCCGCCAGCTCCGCGGCGGCGCGGGAAGCGAGCTCCTCCGCGCCCACATCCTCGGCGAGGAGCTCCTGCGCGCGCCGCAGATCCTCCCGCGCGTTGTCGACGGCACCGAGCCGCGCGTGCGCCGTACCAAGCAAGAGCCAACGCCGGCCGCGCGCGCGCGCCTCGGCGCTGGGCTCGTCGCGCGCTTCGAGGAGCTCGACCGCGCGCTCGGGTCGCCGCAGCGCGAGATAGCGCTCTCCGAGATCGATCGCGACCTCGGCGCTGAACACCTTGCGAGCGGCGAACGCGGCCTCGAACTGCGCCTCTGCCTCCGCGGCGCGACCGCGCTCGAGGAGCAGCGTGCCGAGCTGGAGGGCGAAAGCTGCGCTCTGGTTCTGCTCGAGCCCCGAGGTCGCCCGCTGCATCTCGAGCCCCTGCGCCATCAGACTCTCGCCGCGCTCCTCGTCGCCGCGCGCCCAACGCACCTGGCCCCACAGGAAGAGCGCGTGCGCGAGGTCGGTATGCTCGAGCACCGGCAACACGAGCGTCGCGCGCTCCAGCGCGGCGCCGGCGAGCTCCTCGGCGCGCGCGAGCTCCCCGCGCAGGAGCTCGATCTTGCCGAGCGAGGTCAACGCGACATGGAGGTTCTCCAACCCGTCGCGGCCCGCGCGGACGAAGTGGAACGCGGCCTCGGCGTGCGCAGCGGCCGCGGCGTCGAGCTCGCCGAGCTGGCGCTGCGTGTGCCCGAGGCTCACCAGCACGCGCCCGATCTGCTGCGGGTCCTCGCTCCACGCCGCGCGTCGGATCTCGAGCGCGCGCTCGAAGTGACAGCGAGCCGCGCGCGTGGCGCCGAGCAAGCGCCGTTGGCGCCCGATCCAGTAATCGGCCGTCGCGGCGCGCGCCTCCAGCGGCGTGCAGAGGCGCTCGCGGAGCTCCGCGTAGCGCGCGAGATGCGGCTCGATCTCCTGTGCGAGGCCGACCTGGAGCAAGTGCTCGATCGCGATCTCGTGGATCTCGAACTCGAGCTCGGGAGAGAGATCCTTCGGATCGTTCAGCACCAGGCGCGAGGCGATTTGCACGGCCTCGGCGACGGTGCGCTCGCGCACGCCGTTGGCGTACGCGGGATTCCCTTGCGTGAGCACGTTCCAGAAGAAGTCCACCAGCCCGCGTTGCTGCGCCGCCTCGGCATTCGCGCGCGCGGCTTCGCGGCGGGCACGCGAGCCTTGCTCCTCCGCTTCGCGGCGCAGCAGGGCTTCGCGCTCCGCGGCGGCTCGGAGCTCGACGGCCTGCTGCGCGAGGTCGAACGCCAGCGCGATGGAGATCGCCGCTCCGAGAGAGAGGCTGATCAGCAGCGCGAGCAGCGCGAGCGCGAGCTGTGGGCTGCGCTCCATCCAGCGCTGGAAGCGCCGTAGGAACCCCGCCGGTCGCGCGAGCACCGGCTCGAGGCGCAGCAAGCGCTCGAGGTCCTCCGCGAACTCGCGCGCCGTCGCATAGCGGTGCGCGGGATCGGGGTCCATGGCCTTCTCGATCACGGTGGCCAGGTCGCGAGGCACGCGTGGGTTGGCTTTCGCGAGAGGCTCCGCCGTGCCGCTCTCGATGCGGCGCAACATGGCCGAGCTCGACGGCGCGCCGCCGAAGGGGTTCTTACCGCTCAGCGCGACGTAGAGCGTCACGCCGAGCGAGTACACGTCGCTCCACGGCCCGACCGCGACGTTGTCGCCGCGGAGCTGCTCGGGCGAAGCATAGGCTGGCGTGCCGAGGAACTCGCCCGAGCCGGTGAGCGCGCTCTGCTCCGCGTCGCGCACGAGCCCGAAGTCGCCGAGCGCGGGAACGCCGGCGGCGCGCAGCAGCACGTTCGACGGCTTCACGTCGCGATGGACGAGGCCGACGCCATGCAGGGCTTCGAGCGCCCGCGCGAGCGCGACGCCGAGGCGCGCCGCCTCGACGGGATCGAGCGGAGCGGAGCTCGCCGCGAGGCGCTGCGCGAGGCTGCCCCCGCCGATCCACTCCATCGCGTAGGCGCAGAGCTCGGGCGAGACTTGCACGTCGTGGATCGCCACCACGTGCGGATGGCGCACGCGCCCGAGTGCATGCGCCTCGCGCACGAAGCGCTGACGCGCGTCGGCGGAGGCGACCAGCGCGGGGCTCAGGACCTTCAACGCGACCTCGCGCCCGAGCGCGAGCTGGCGCGCGCGGAAGACGATGCCGCTGCTGCCACGGCCGACTTCTTCGATCAGCTCGTAGCCCGAGACGGCGATCGAGGGACGCTCTCTCCACGCGGGCGAGCGCACGGTGGTGACCTCTCGCGCGAGCTCGAGCATCCGCAGCACGTGCTCGCGCAGATGCTCGCGATCGAGCAGGAGCGCGCTGAGATCGAGCTCGCGCCCCAGCTCGCGCGAGCGCACGGCGCGCTCGAAGAGCTCGTCGAGGAAGGCCTCGTCATCGGCCGAGGCGCCGGGGAGTTCCATGTTCCGACCTGGGTAGCGATAGATAGGAGAACGGTGCGGAGCGCCTGAAGCGTCGCGCCTGTGCGGCGAAGTCCGGTGCGCCGCGCGAGACGATCACCCGCGCAGCAGGCGCTGGTAGAGCTCGGAGCCCTTGCGGAAACGATGCCGCACCGCCGAGATGCCGAGGTCGAGCTTGACCGCGATCTCCTCCAGCAGGAGATCTTCGAAGAGGCGCAGGCGCACCACCTCGCGCACCTCCTCCGGCAGGCCTTCCAGCGCGGCGCGCATCTTCTCCGCGCGCTCTTTCTCCGAGGCGATGCGGCTCGGCGTCGTACTGCCCCAGGGCTCGAACGACGGCCCGCTCGTCCCGTCGTCGGACGAGCTGCCCGACCGCAGCGCCAGGCTGCCGTTCCGCCGCATGTCGCGCTTGCCGGCGAGCTCGTAGTCGCGGTGGTCGCCGATGCAATTCTCGGCGATGCGCAGGAGCCAGCGCCGGAAGGACGGCGTGTCCGCCCAAGTGAAGCTGCGCCGGGCGCTCCACGCCTTCATCAGCGCCTCCTGCCAGATGTCCTCTTCGCTGAGGCGCGCGCGGAGGTCAGCGCCCATGCGGCTGCCGATGGCGACGAGGAGGGAGGCGGGGTTCGCCGCTTCGACGAGGTGCGTCCAGACGGCTGGATCGTCGAGGTTGGGAGCCGGTTCCATGAAGCGCGATCCTAGCGATCGCCGCGCGCCGGCCAAGACCCGAGGCGCGCGATCAAGCGCGAGGAGGATCAGCCGAGCTCGCGGCGCAGCTCCATCGCGAGCTGCGCCGCGAGATCGAACGCGCGGAGGTAGCCGCGGCCGGCGAGCCCCTCCACCGACCAGAGCCGCTCCGCGACGCGGCGCACGCGCGGCTGATTGCTCGGCGTCGCAGCGCGGGTGGCGCGGAACGAGCTCGTCGGGGCAAGGGTCGCCAGCGCCGGCCACAGCGCGCTGCCCGCCGCATGCAGCAGCGCGGCGGCGTCCTGCGCCTCCGCGCGGTCGCCGCCGTGGGCTCCACCGACGTGGATCTCCTGCGGCGTCCGGATCATCAAGCAGCGCGCGACGAGCACCGGCTCGCGCACCGCCGCGATGTGAGCAGGTCCGAGGGGAGCTCTCGCATAGCAGAGAACCTCGCCCGCTACGGCGCGGAGATCGTCGCGCGGAGCCCAGGGCGCGCTCACGGCTCCCGTGCAGCTCACGGCGATCCGCGCGCGGCGATCACCCATCGTCGTGTGCAGGCGAACGCCATCGTTTTCGGGCTCGATGGAATGCACGCGAACGCCGGCGTGAATCACGGCGCCCCGAGACCGCGCGGCGGCGATCAGTGCCTCGCGCAGCGCGCGCGTATCGACGAACCCGCCGCGCTCGAAGAGGAAGCCGCCGTGCGACGCGCGGAGCTCGAGCGCCGCGACCGCCGAGAGCTCCTCGGACGCGATCCAACGCACGAGAGGCAGCTCGCGCCAAGCCGCAGCGCGCTCGGCGGAATCCGCGAGGCGCAGCACGCCGACCGCGTGCCAACCGGCGCGCTCCGAGCCGAGCTCGGCGACCTCGGCGAGGAAGCGCTCGTGTCCCGCGAGATCCTCGGCCGAAGGCAACGCGCGCTTCCCGCGATAGGGATTGAGCAGCGCGACGGGCACGCCCGAGGCGCCGCCGCTCACGGCGTCGCCGTCGTCGTAGAGCTCGACCTCGAACCCGGCGCGTGCGAGCACGTGCAGAGCGGAGGCTCCTGCGATCCCACCTCCCACGATCGCGATCACGTCGCCGAGTCCACGGGTTTGCGCGCGACCAGCACCTCGCGCTTCTTGCCGAGGCCGGGGCGCTTCTCGACCTGCAGCCCCAGCGCTTGCAGCCGGCGCCGCACGGCCCCCTGCACGCAGTAGCTGCTGAGCATGGCTCCGGGGCGCAGCGCCGCGACGACGTCGCCGAGGAACTCCTCGGTCCAGAGTTCGGGGTTCACGTCGGGCGAGACGGGATCGAGATAGCACGCATCGAAGCTCGCGCGCGGCAGCTCGCGCACCCGCTCGCGCGCGTCGCCGAGATAGAGCTCCAGCGCGAGTCGAGGCGCGATCTCGAAGCGCGCCGTCCCCGTGCTCGGTGTTGGCTCGATCCAGCTCGCGAGAGCGTCCTCCAGCTCGGGATGGCGCAGATGCGCCGCGCTCCCGAGTTCGCGCAGCGTCGGCGCATCCAGGAGATCTCGTTCGAGCGCCACGAACTCGAGCGCGGCTCCTGCGCTCAGCGCTTCGTCCGCGCTGAGGAGCCAGCCGAGCCCGGTGCCGAAGCCGATTTCCAGCACGCGCGTCGCGGCACCGGCGCGCAAGCGTGCCGTGACACCGCTGAGCTCCAAGGAGACGTACAGGGTCTCCGCGCGAGCTCCCGCCGAAGAATGGCAGCACTGCGCGAAGCGCTGCGAGCGCAGCGTGCGCGAACCATCTGACGTTTCCTCCACGAGCCAGTGCGACATCGCGACAGCCTAGCGCGATCCCGCGGCGGAGTCGCGGATGAGACTCGAGCGAGCGATGGACAGGCTCTGCCACTCGAATAGGATCCGAAGGAGCGGCCCCCGATTCCGCTCCGATCCCCACGCGAGTGAGAGCGGCCGAGTTCGCAGGTCCCCTCTGGCCCGTGATCCGGCCTCACTCGACAAGCGAGAGATCTTCCGTCTACGGATCGCCGATCCGTCGCGCGGCCTCGGGACCGTTCCCCGTCCCGCCCTCTCTAGGAGAGCCCCATGAGTCGTTCCCAGCGCACTCTCTGCGCGCTCGCGATCTGCGGTACCGTCCCGCTCGCGGGCCTGTTCGCGCAAGGCAAGCAGGTGCCGACGCACCACTTCCCGTTCACGCCCCTGCAGGTGAACGTCGGCGACATCCGCCTCGCTCCCGATACCGCCGGTCTGAAGGAGATCGCCGGTCTCTCCGAGCTCACGCTCACAGGCGTGCCCGATGCCGCGGGCCGTTTCTTGACCCTCGACCTCCGTCGCGCCGCCGTCGCGTTCGAGCCCGGTAGCGTCCGCGTGAACGGCATCCAGCAAGCCGACGTCTTCGCGCCGGGGACGAGCTTCTGGACCGGCAGCATCCGCGGCCTCGCGAACAGCGACGCCTACCTCGCGCTCTCGCCCTTCGGCACGCGCGGCTGGTTCGGCACGCCGGAGATGATGAATCACCTCATGGCCGAGCCGGTGAACGGCGACTGGTCGCAGACCACGCTGCGCATCGTCGATCAACCGACGCTCGATGCCGCGGGCAGCGCGCCTGGCTACACCTGCAACGCGCAGCTCCCGCCCGGTCAGGCGCCGACGCTGCCGACCGACCCGAGCACGCAGAACCCGACCGGCGGACCGCTGCCGAACTACTTCGTGCCGATCGCCTTCGAGACCGCGTACGAGTTCTACACGATCTTCAACAACCTCGGCGCCGCGCAGACCTACGCGCAGTCGCTCATCGCGGCGATCAGCGCTCGCTACGATGCGCAGATCGGAGCCATCTTCCAGGTGCCGTATCTGCAGTTCTACACCTCGAACACCGACCCGTGGACCCCGGCGGGCTGCGGCACGATGCTCGACCAGTTCCGGAACGCCTGGGACAACGGCGCGGCCCCGGTGCCCGCGGCGCTCTACCACCTGATGACCGGCTCCAATTGCGGTGGCGGCGTCGCGTACCTGAACGTCCTCTGCAACGGCAACTTCGGCTTCGGTGTCAGCGGCAACATGGACGGCAGCACGCCGTTCCCGCCGGCGCAGGGCCCGCTCACCTGGGACTTCGTCGTCGTCGCGCACGAGATCGGGCACAACTTCAACGCGATCCACACGCACGACTACAACCCGCCCATCGATCCCTGCGGCCTCGGCAACTGCTCGAACCCCGCCGGCACGATCATGAGCTACTGCCACACCTGCCCCGGCGGCATGAGCAACATCTCGCTCGTGTTCGCGGCCCAGAGCGCCACCGACATGCGCGCGGCCACGGTGGCGGCTGGCTGCCTCCAGACCGCGGGTGGACCGAACGATGAATGCGGTGGTGCCGTGGCAATCGCGAACGGCGCGAACGGCCCGTTCAGCAACGTGAATGCCTCGACCTCGGCTCCGGCCTGGCCCTGCGGGGGCGGTGGACGGGACCTCTGGTACTCCTACACCGCGACCTGCTTCGGCTCGGTCACCATCAACACCTGCAACGCGCCGACGACCTTCGACACGACGCTCCAGGTCTTCACGGGGAACTGCGCCGGCTTGACCTCGGTGGCCTGCAACGACGACTCGTGCTCGCTGCAGTCGAGCATCACCTTCAACGCCACGCAGGGCACGACCTACCTCGTGCGCGCGGGCGGCTTCAATGGCGCCAGCGGGACCTTCGGCCTCAACGTCGCCTGCACGCCTGTCGTGCCGAACGACGAGTGTGCGAGCGCGATCCCGCTGAACGTCGGCACCAACGGCGCCTTCTGGAACCCAGGCGCGACGACCTCGGCGCCGGCCTGGCCCTGCGGCTTCAACGTGCAGAAGGACGTCTGGTTCTCCCACACCGCGATCGCCAACGGACCGATCTCGGTGAACACCTGCACCGCGACGCGCTCCTTCGACACGACCATCCAGGCGTTCAGCGGCACCTGCGCCGCCCTGACCTCGATCGCCTGCAACGACGACACCTGCGGCCTCGGCTCGCAAGTGAGCTTCAACGCCACGGCCGGCACGACCTACTACTTCCGCGTCGGCGGCTACAACAACAACGAAGGCAACTTCGACGTCGTGCTCGTCGCGAGCAACGACGACTGCGGCGGAGCGTTCAATCTGAGCGCGGGGGTCAACGGCCCCTTCGGCAACCAGAAGGCGACGACCGGCACCGCGATGCCCTGCGGCTTCAGCAATGGTGGCGATGCCTGGTTCCGCTACACCTCGACGGCCTGCCAGGTCAACTTCGAGACCTGCACGGCCACGCGGGCCATCGACACCGTGATGGAAGTGTTCACGGGTAGCTGCACCTCCCTCACCAGCGTGGGGTGCAATGACGATGCCTGCGGTCTCGGCTCGCGCGTGACGGTCTTCGGCACGGCCGGCACGACCTATCTCGTGCGCGTCGCGGGCTACAACAACCAGCGCGGCTACTTCGACGTCGTCGTGAGCGAGGGCTCGGGCGGCGGCAACTTCACCTCCCTCCCGACGGGCTGCGGTGGTCTCACCCTCAACACCACGGGGACCCCGAACCTCGGGACCACCGTCAGCTATACCGTCGTCGGCGGCACGGGCCTGCAGGCGATCTTCCTGGGCTTCGTCCCGGTGAACCTGCCGCTCTGCGCGGCGTGCACGCTCGGCGCCACGATCGACGTGTCGATCGGCGGCCCCACGATCCCGGCCTCGCCGATCCCGTGCGATCCGCTGCTGATCGGCGGCCAGGTCTACGTGCAAGGCGTGGACGTCGGCTCGGCCGGCGGCTGCACGAGCCCGCTGCCGTTCCGCCTCTCCAACACGGTGCGCGTCACGATCGGCTGATCGTCGTGCCACGACTCGCGAGCGCGCTCCGGCGCGCTCGCCGCGGGGGGCCCCCCGCGGGTGGAGGCGGGCGGGCCCGCCGTGGGCCCCAACCCCGGGGGCAAAACACGGGCAGCCGGAGCGTAGGGTGTTGAAGAAGCCCCCACAC
>JAEUHW010000364.1 GCA_016793245.1 Planctomycetota bacterium | reverse complement strand
GAGATCGGTGGCGAAGCTGCCGCTCGTCGCGAGATCGAGGGCCGAGGCGAAGAGACCGGCACCTAGCGCACCGCTGCTCGTGCGGCGGTAGATGCGCAGCGACTGCGACGGCGGGAAGAGCACCGGCTGCGCGACCGCGAGGTCCGCGCGGCCATCGCGATCGAGATCGGCGAGTGTGAGCCCGCTCGCGAGACCGCTCGTCGCGAGCGGCAGTGCCGCGGCGAAGCTGAGAGCACCCGCGCCATCGCCGGCGAAGAGGAGGAGCGCATCGCTCGCGCCGCGTGCGACCGCCGCGAGATCGGCATCGCCGTCGCCATCGAGATCGCCGAGCGCCACCGCGACGACTTGCGTCGGGTGCGGCGCGGGGATGGTCAGGCTCGCGAAGGCGCCGCCGTTCAAGCTCAGCGCGATCCCACGGCCGCCCGCGAGCGGCAGGCCTTCGCGGCCGACCACCACGTCGTCCTGCGGGTTCGCATCGAGGTCGCCGCACGCGACGCTGGAGCCGCGCGAGCCGGCGATCGAGAGCGAGACCAGCGAGCGCGAGACGCTCCCGGCATTCGTCACGAGCACGACGGTGGAGGACGTTTCGCAAGCGACGGCGAGGTCGTCGCTGGAGCCGTCGCCATCGAGATCTCCACGCGCGAGCGCCACCGGAGAATCGTCGCCCGCGGTCAGCGCCACGGTCTGCTCGCTGCCGAAGACCCCGGCTCCGCCGTTCGTGCGCAGGCCCAGGTTGTCGGAGCCGGCGTTGGCCGTCGCGAGGTCGAGATCGCCGTCGCCGTCGAGGTCGAGGAGGACGATGTCGCGCGGACCGATGCCGGCAGCCGGATCCGCTCCCGCGGGGAGCTCGAGGCGCGCGAGATAGACATCGTTCCCGCTGCCACCGGCGGCCGTCGCGAACGGCGCCTGCGTCGGCAGACCTCCCGCCGCGCTGGCGCGCGCGCCGAGCGTCAGCACATTGCTGCGCAGCGCGGAGACATCCTCGGCGAAGACCTCGAGCGCGCTGCTGCCGAGATAGGAGCCGAAGATCACCTGCGAAGTCGATGCGTCGAGCTGGGCGACGTAGAGGTCCGCACCCCCACCCGCGAAGCTCGCTTGGATCGCCGTCGGCGTCGACGGCAGCACGGCCGAGTTCGTCGCACCGACCAGCGTGAGCGTGCCATCGGCGGATCGATGTAGATCGACGTCGAGCAGCGCGCCACCGGGAGCCCAGCTCCACGCCGAGAGCACGCTCGCGCCGCTGGAAGCGAAGTGCAGGAGCGCCGCATCGCTCGCGCCTCCGCCGGTCGCTCGCGAGCAAGCGACGAAGACGCTCGCATCAGGCGCCAACGCGAGAGCACCTGCGCGGTCGCCGACGCCGACGGCGGCAGCACCCGCTACGTGCGCGAAGCGGAGCTGCGCCGCACCGCTCAGCGTCGTGTCGAAGCGGCCCACCAAGAGATCCTCCTCGGAGATCGATCCGGATCCATGCGTCTGCGGGCAAGCGGCGCCACTGCGCGTGTCGGCGAGGAAGGTGAAGACACCCGCTTCGGTCGCCGAGGGCGCGAAGTCCGCGAGCACCTCGTCATCCGGACCGCCGAAGTGCGAGGCCCAGACGAGCTGCGCGCTGCCGCTCAGCGCGAGATCCATGCGTCCGAACCAGAGGTCGATGCCGCCGGCGTTCGCTGGCTGATAGGCGCCAGCCGTCGTCGTGTAGCCGGGGCTGCCCGAGCCCGTGCCCGCGAGCAGTACGCGCCCGCTCGGCTCGAGCGCCAGGCGCAGCCGTCCCGGGGAGATGCCGCCGAGGCGCGTCGCGTAGAGCAGCGTCGTTCCATCCGCGCTGAGCTCGGCGAGATAGGCCGGACCGCTCGAAGCGTAGGCACCCGGCGACACGCCGAAGCCGGCGCTCGCGATGCCGGTGACGAGCAGGGTTCCCGAGGAGCGCAGCGCGAGCGCATGCAGCTCGTCGGCTCCCGTCCCGCCGATCAGGGTGCACCACTGGAGCTGCGCAGCTCCGCTGAGACTCGGATCGAGCTTCGCGACGAAGCCCTCGTCGCTGCCACTGGTGCGATGGGCACCCGGCGTCGGCAATGCGCCGAGGCTCGGCGTCGTACCGCCGAGGTACACGCAACCCGCCGCATCCACCGCGAGCCCGTTCATGACGTCGTCGCTCGTGGAGCCGAAGTAGCTCGCCCAACCCAACACGGGATCGACGACGAGCGGACGCGCGGCATCGACGCGCTGCACGGCGAAGCCGTAGCTCCCGTCCCCGCGCAGCTCGAAGCGCGAAGGCACGATCACGCGCGATCCATCGGAGGCGACCTCCCACGTGAGCGGAGGGCGCTGCGACATCTCCCCGAGTGCCGTGCGCATGACGAGCGCGCCGCTAACATCGACGCGCACCTCCGCGGCGCCTTCGACGCGGAAGGCCACCGGATCGAGCGCGGCGCCCGCAGCGAAGTGGAGGTCGTACTGCAGCGCGCCCTCCACGCCATGCACGACGAGATCGACGCCCGGCCAGAGCGCGCGATAGCGCAGCGCTGCGTGGAGCGGGAGATTCGCGCGCCACTGCTCCGGCGCGCCCACGAGGAGGTTCAGCTTGCCGGGCAACGCCTCCGCGCTCTCGGGAGTCGCCGCGGCCCCGACGAAGTGCAGCGCCACGCGCGCGGTTCGATCCGCTTCGGAGCGCACGAGCTCGAGCCGATCGCGGTGGAACGCGGCGCTGAAGCCACCGGCACGCCCGACGAACGCGGGAGCGTCCGGCGCGGCGGAGTCGCAGGAGACGAAGAAGATCGGGAGCTTCGGCGCGGCGCTCGGCGCCGGCGGCTGCTGCGCGAGCGCGGACGCACTCAGCAGCGCGGCGATTGCGGCGGCGGCGAGGAGATGGGAAGCGGCGGACGGCATGGCGGGTTCCTCCGGAGAAACGAGCGGGGCGGCACTCGGGGAGTGCCGCCCCTATCGATCTCGAACGGGAGTTCTCCGCCCGAGCGTCGCGCTTTCTCGGCGCGAGCTACGAGCCGACCTGCAGACGCAGACCGTTGCTGAGGTCGAGCGTGCCGCTGAACGCACCGCCCGGGCTACTGAAGACGCCGCACTGGAAGAAGAGGTCAGCGCCGCGGAGCAGGGGGTCGTTCGGCACGGCGAAGGCGAGCGTCGTCGTCCCCGCGCCGTTCACGAAGCTGAGCAGGCTGCCCAACGAGTTCCCGAAGAGCAGGCTGCAGGCGCTCGGCGGCAGCGGCGTGCTCGCCGCCGAGAGGCCGTAGAAGAAGAGAGCTGGCGCAAAGGGGCGCGCGCTCGCGAGCTGCACCGCGAAGGCTGCGTTCCCGAGCGTCGGCGTGCCCAGCGCCGAGAGCACCGGTCCACCGCAGCCCGCGCCGTAGCTCTGCGCGAGCGCCGGCGCCGTCGTGAGCAGCACGCTGACATCGTTGCTGCCTTGGTTCGCGACGACGAGGTCCAGGCAGCCGTCGTTGTTGAGGTCGCCCATCGCGAGGGCCACGGGGTTCGTGCCGACGCTCGGGCTCGAGCTGGAGGAGAACGCGCTGCCGGTGAAGCCGTGCCGCACCTCCACCGTGCCGCTGCCCGCGTGCGCGAGGGCGAGATCGACGCGCGCCAGATGACCGGCGATCGAGTCGTTCTCCAAGTCGCCCACCGCGAGATCGGTGGCGAAGCTGCCGCTCGTCGCGAGATCGAGGGCCGAGGCGAAGAGACCGGCACCTAGCGCACCGCTGCTCGTGCGGCGGTAGAT
>JAEUHW010000360.1 GCA_016793245.1 Planctomycetota bacterium | reverse complement strand
TGCGGGTCTTCCCGTGGCTTCGGGGTTCGTGGTCCGACGTCCATCGACACGCACCGGCCCCCCGAAGAGACCCCCGTCGATCAAAGAGGCGTCCGACCCCTTCTTGATCGACGGCGTCGATCAAGAAGGGGTCTGACCCCTATTTGATCGACGGGGGTATCTTCGGGGGGCCGGTGCGTCTCGAAGGACGTCGGACCACGAACCACGAAGCCACGTGAAGAACCGCATCCCCCTCTGGCCCTGCTCGCTCCTCCTCGCCCTCGCGGCGTGCGGCGAGACCGCGCCGCCGCCTCCGTCCCCCCAGCCAACCCCGAGCCCCGCCGAAGCCATGCCCGCTGATCCGAACGACACGCAGGTCGCGCGCACCGACGCCGAGTGGAAGCAGAAGCTCAGCCCCGAGCAGTACCGCGTGCTGCGTCAGAAGGGCACCGAGCGGCCCTTTACCGGCGAGTACGACGAGTTCTTCGAGCCCGGTGAGTACTCCTGCGCCGGCTGCGGCGCGGTGCTCTTCACCTCGGACACGAAGTTCAACTCCGGCTGTGGCTGGCCCGCGTTCTACGCGGCGAAGGCCGAGGACCGCGTGAAGCTGATCGTCGATCGCACGCACGGTATGATCCGCACCGAAGTGCTCTGCGCGCGCTGCGACGGACATCTCGGGCACGTCTTCGATGATGCGCCGCGGACGCCGACGGGGCAGCGCTACTGCATCAACTCGGTGTCGCTGAAGTTCACGCCGGCGAAGAAGTAGCTCGCCGATCGGGGGCCGTCATGCTGCGTCGCCTCTCCGCTGGGCTCGGTCTGGCTCTGCTGCTCGGCTCTAGCGCCCTCGCCCAAGACCCCGCCCGCCGCATCGTCGGCTACTTCGTCTCCTGGGGCATCTACGGTCGGAACTACCACGTCACGGACATCCCCGCGGCGTCGCTCACGCATGTGAACTACGCCTTCGCGAACCTCGCGAACGGCCGCATCGCCCTCGGTGACCCCTACGCCGACATCGATCGCTTCTACCCCGGCGACTGCTGGAACCCGGGCTGTCTCCGCGGCAGCTTCCATCAGCTCCAGCTCCTGAGGCAGCGCCACCCGCATCTGAAGACCTTGATCTCGGTCGGCGGCTGGACGTGGTCGGGGCAGTTCTCCGATGCGGTGCTGACTCCGGCGTCGCGCGCGACCTTCGCGCAGTCGATCGTCGACTTCGTCGTGCAGTACGACTTCGACGGCGCCGACATCGATTGGGAGTACCCGGTCGGCGGCGGCCTCGCGAGCAACGTCACGCGTCCGCAGGATCGGCAGAACTACACGCTCTTCCTGCAGGAGCTCCGCGCGCGCTTCACGCAGCGGTCTGCCACGACCGGTCGCAGCTACCTGCTCACGATCGCCGCTCCCGCGGGTCCAGCCATCATCGCGAACTACGAGGTCGCGCAGATCCATCCGCTGCTCGACTGGATCAACTTGATGAGCTACGACTTCCACGGCCCGTGGGGCGAGCCCATGACGGGGATGAACTCGCCGCTCCGCGCCGATGCCTCGGATCCGAACGCGGAGCCGATGCGCTCGCAGTTCAACGTCGAGGCCGCCGTCGCGACCTATCTGGCGCTCGGCGTTCCGCCCGAGAAGCTGCACGTCGGCATGGCGTTCTACGGGCGCGGCTTCGCGGGCGTCAGCGCGGGCAGCACGAATGGCCTCTACCGCAGCTACAGCGGCCCGAGCGGGAACGGCACCTGGGAACCCGGGGTCTTCGATCACTCCGATCTCGCCGCGAACTACGTCGGCCGCAACGGCTACGCGTCGTTCTGGCACGAGGTCTCGCGCACGCCGTGGTTGATGAATCCGACCAACGGCACCTTCATCAGCTATGACGACCCGCGCTCGCTGCGCGAGAAGTGCTGGTTCGTGCAAGCGGCCGGCCTCGGCGGCGCGATGTTCTGGGAGCTCTCGGGCGATCGGCCGCGCGCGCTCTCGAGCGTCCTCGAGCAGGAGCTGCTGCGCCGCCCGGCGCTGCGCGCGCCGTCGCGCCGCGTGCGCGTCGCCCAGCCCGCGCGCGTCGATCTCGCCGTGCACGGTGGCAGCTCTCGCGCCGGCAAGCCCTACCTCCTGCTCGCGAGCAACTCGGGGAACTTCCCCGGCACGCTCTACCCCGGCCTCGCGACGCTGCCGCTCAACTGGGATTCGCTGACCGACACCAGCATCGCCCTCGCCGGCAGTGCGCTGTTCCCCGGTTCGCTCGGCGTTCTCGATGCACAGGGCGCCGCGAGCTGCGCCCTCGATCTCTCGATCTTCCCGTCGCTCCCGCCCGCGCTGGTCGGCACGCGCTGGACGCTCGACGCCTGGGTCTTCGCGAACGCGAACGCCGCGAATGGCGAACCGACGAACGTGGTCGAGATCCAGCTCGTGCCGTAGCGCGCGACGCGCGGCGTTGAAGCGTTGCTACTCTTCGAGGTTGTCGTAGCGGTAGATCGGATCGATCTCCGAGCCCGCCTCGAGCTCGATCAGCGGGTGGATCAACCCGTCGTCCAGGCGGTAGACCCAACCGTGCAGGAACGGCGCGCCGCGTTGCTTCCAGGCGCGCTGCACGATGCTGGTCTTCGAGAGGTCGTGCACCTGCTCCTGGACGTTCAGCTCGACCATGCGGTCGAACTTCTGCTGGAGCGTCGGCAGCGCGTCGATCTCCGCGCGGTGGAAGCGGTAGACGTCCTTGATGTTGCGCAGCCACTTGTTGATGAGGCCGAGCGACTGGTTGGTCATGGCCGCCTGCACGCCTCCGCAGCCGTAGTGGCCGCAGACGATGACGTGCCGCACCTTCAGCACCTCGACGGCGTACTGCAGCACGCTCAGGAGGTTCAAGTCGGTGTTCACCACCATGTTGGCGATGTTGCGATGCACGAAGATCTCGCCGGGGAGCGTACCGGTGATCTCGCTCGCTGGCACGCGGCTGTCGCTGCACCCGATCCAGAGGATCTCGGGTCGCTGCGTCTTCGCCATGCGCGAGAAGAACGCGGGGTCCTTCTCGACCATGTTCGAGGCCCAGACTTTGTTGTTGAGCAGGAGCTTCTTGTAGGACTCCACGGTTCACGCTCTCCCGGAGCTTCGGTGGCTTGAGTTCTGGCTAGTGAGAGGCCGCCGCGCGCGACTTCGCTCGCGAGCGCGGCCGTCCGCCGAGGACGGTCATCTGCTGGAGCTGGTCCTCGTCGGACATCGGGAAGTCGAGGAGCTCCACGCGGATCCGGCGCAGCGGCGCCGCTTGGGCGAAGTTCTCGATGATCTCGCGCACGTCGGGATCGATGTCGACCGAGCGGCTGGCGTCGATCACCACGCGCGCGCCGTCGGGCAGCTCGTTCAGCGTGCGCATGATGCTGGCCTTGTTGAGGAAGGTGACGTCTTGGCTCAGCACCAGGTAGATCGGCATGCCCGGTTTCGCGCGGCGCGGATCGTACTGGAACGGCGTCTTGTAGTTCTTCCAGAGGATGCAAACCACCGCGACGGCGAGGCCGAGCGACACGCCCTTCAGCAGATCGATGAAGGCGACGCCGAGCACGGTGACCGCGAAGAGCGCGAACTGGACCTTGCCGGCCTTCCACATCGCGACCCAGAGCGCCGGCTTCGCGAGCTTCCAACCCACGACGAGCAGCACCGCGGCGAGGCTCGCGAGGGGAATCGCGGACAGGACGCCCGGGATGGCGAGCACGGCGGCGATGAGCAGACCACCGTGCGCGATCGTGCTCAGCTTCGTTCGAGCGCCCGCTTGGACGTTCGCCGAGGAGCGCACCACCACCTGCGTCACCGGCAGCCCGCCGAGGAAGCCGCTCACCACATTCCCGAGGCCCTGCGCGTGGAGCTCTCGATTGGTCGGAGTGATCCGTTTCAGCGGATCCATCCGGTCGGTGGCCTCGACGCAGAGCAGGCTCTCCAGGCTCGCGACGATGGCCAGCGAGAGGCCGAGGGTCCAGATCTCGATCGAGAGCAGGGCCTCGAAGTCGGGGCGCGGGTACGAGGCGAGCTCGCGCAGGTCGACGTAGTGCCCTGGACCGATGGCTAGCGCGTCGATGCCGCGAAAGACCTGCGCGAGGAGGACGCCCACCAGGACGGCCAGGAACGGGCCGGGGACGAGCTTCAGCAGCCGATGGCCCTGCACGAGCGGCCGCTCCCAGATCAAGAGCACGGCCAAGCAGGCGAGCGCGATCACGATCGCTCCCGCCGTCGGCTCGAGCAGCATGTAATAGAGCTCGGAGAAGGTGTTGTGCTGATCGGGCTGAACGAAGCCCATCTCACCGATCGGGTCCTTGTCGTAGCCGATGGCGTGGGGGAGCTGCTTCAGCACGATGATGACGCCGATGCCGGCGAGCATCCCCTTGATCACCGCGCTCGGAAAGTAATAGGCGATGACGCCCGCACGGAGGAACCCGAGCGCGATCTGCAAGAGGCCCGCGATCATGATCGCGGCGAGCACCTTCTCGTAGCTCCCGACCTGCTGGATCGCGACGAGGACGATCGAGGTCAAGCCCGCGGCCGGCCCGCTGACGCCCAGCGGCGAACCACTCGCGAGCCCGACGATGATGCCGCCCACGGCGCCGGCGATCAGGCCGGAGATCGGCGGCGCTCCGGAGGCCACGGCGATCCCGAGGCAGAGCGGCAGCGCTACGAGGAACACGACCAGCGCGGCCGGCAAGTCGCTGCGCAGCGCGCGCAGAGGGGAGGGGCTGGCGTTCACGCGAGGGTCTCCGTCGGCGGGTTCGGCAGAAGGCGCTCGGTTGGGAAGCGTCGGCTAGCGCGGGGAGAGTGTACGGAAGGCGCGGAGCCGAGCGAAGGCGCTGCTCCATCGGAATTCCGAACGACTTGGCGGACCACAGCCGGTTTTGTCGTGAAGAGGGCGGAGCCCGCATCCCGTCGCCCGCGGGCTCGTCGGCGACTCCGTGAGTCCGACGGTGCGTTCTCAGGCACCGCATACGACTCCAGCGTCGCCGTCGCAGGACCGGTGGAGCTCCTCACTGGGTCGCGTTCTCCGCGCCCCGCTCTCCACCGGCTCGACCTTCCTACTCTCCACGACCCGGACGCAGAAGAGCGCCTTTCGTCTGGCTCGCGACCCCGCTCCGCGGCCCCGGAGTAACGGTCGAAATCTCCGAGCCCTCGAGAGCGCGGTCCCCTCGCTCCGCGGTCGCGTTGCTCCGCGTGAGGTGCCCCTTGACTCAGTTCTACACCGTCTCGATCTCGAGCTCCGTCGGAACCTTCGTCGATTATCCCACCGGCTTCGGCTACTACGGCGTGGAGAACGCGTCCGCCGGCTATCTCGCGACCCTCAGCAGCCTGCTCGACGACCTCGAAGACTTCACGATCGAGGGCGAGTCCTATGCCGAGCAGCAGCAGGCCATCCAGGTGCATCTCAGCGAAGTGCTGGGAGACTACAACCTGTTGGTGAACTCCTCCTCGACCAACGGCAAGATCTGGACCTCGGTCGGCGAAGATGTCGCCTACGTCCACCCGCTGAACAGCGCCGAGGACGACGTGCTGGTCGAACCCAACGGCACGGGCAGCAAGCAGCTCGTCTGCGAGTGCACGATCACGCCGCAGGAGTCCTTCTCCGCGACCTTCGACGTCGACGTGCCGGAGGACGCGCGCCGCCGCCTCGCCGCCGGAGAGGCCGCCGACCTCGTCATCGGCTTCGGGCTCGGACGCACCGAGGTCGTCGATCTCGAAGTCGAAGGTACCGGCGCCGCCGCTTCCGCGGTCGAGCTCATCCCGGGCCACGGCGACGCGCGCTTGGCCTCGCTCACCGCGCGCTCGGGCGGGGCACCGCGCAGCGTGCGCGTTCGCGCGACCTACCGCGGTGACTCGCCGAGCAGCATCTACGCGCTCCCGATCGCGCGCGACGCCAGCGCGAACACGGCAGCCGACTCCGTGCTCTCCGCTCAGCGCGCGCAACGCGAAGAGAAGCTCCGCATCCTCGAGTCGCGCCTCCGCGCGATCCACGCCTCGCCGCGCGAAGCCGATCAACGCCGTTGCCTGCGTTGGGACGCGCTCACCTCGCCGACCTTCATCCAGCTCTTCCTCGGCGCGCAGCTCGACGCCGAGCTCTCGCCCGCCGTGCGCGCCCTCGTCGGCGACCAACCCCTCCCGCCCGCGACGCTCCCCGCGCTGCGCGCGCTCTATCCCGCGCTGGAGAGCTCTCTCCAGATGCGCGCCGCCGACTTCTGGAAGAAGCGCGCGACCCGCCATCCAAGCGAAGCCGACCTCACCCACGTGCCCCTCGTCGCCGCCCTCGTCCTCCGCTCCTTCGACCTCGAAGGCGCGCACGAGCACGCGCACCGACGCCTCCGCTCCTTCCGCGTCTGGCTCTCCCGCTTCACGAACCGCGAGCTCGCGATCGAAGTCCACGACTCCAACGACGGCTCGCTGAACGCCGAACCCGAAGGCTCCGCCTTCGCGCTCCTCGCCGAGTTCTGCGCCCTCGCGAGCCACACCTGGAACCAGGGCCAGCGCACCCTCGATCCGCTCTGGAACGAGCTCTACGCCGCCTCCCTCACCGCCCTCGAGGTCTTCTTCCTCCGTTACGCCCCGCGTCTCGGCCGCCGCGTCCCCTCTGCTTACGAACGCACCGCGCGCCGTTGGGCGGAGAACCCGCCCCTCACGCGCGACCAGCTCGAGCAGATCGCCGAACGCTACGAGCGCACCGATGGGGAGTCGCTGCCCCAGCACCACGCGCGACTGCAGCGCGCGCATGGGGAGTTGGTGTGGCTCGCGTTCCGCGATGCGGCGTTCGCGCGGCCGAGCGATGTTGCGCGGAACGGGCGGAAAGCGAAGGGCGGGGCACAGGCCTCGAAGAACACGCTGAAGCCGCAGCCGAAGCGCGCGGGGGCGACGGCGCCCGCGAAGGAAGCGACGGAAGCGAAGAAAAGCTCGAAGAAGCGCGCTCCGCGCTAGAGCAGCGTCAAGAACGGTGCTGCGCCTCGACCTGCAGCTCCCCGGCTTCGCCGAGATAGCGCAAGCTCACCTCACCGCGGAACCTCCGACGGAGAGCTTCCCCGATCCCACGTGCGAGATGCGCGCCCGTCGTCGTGACGCGCATCTCGCCGTTCGTCTCGACCATCTCCATCAAGCGCTCGAGCGGATGCTCCGCGCGCTCCTTCGATTCGACGTTGCGCGCGATCCCGCGGATCTCCTCGAAGTGGCCAGGGGAGAATCCTCGCAAGCGCACCGTCCCCGCGGGTGCGCGATCCCTCACGCGGCGACACGCGGGGCAGATCGTCAGCTCTACATCTTCGAGCGGCGGCGTACCCTCGTACCAACGTCCGGCGTGATGTAAGAGCGCGCACACTTGGCATACCTCGATGCCGGGTGCCTTCTTCTGCTCCACATACGGATCGCGAAGCGTTCCGGTCTGGTCGCGTTGCGGGTGGCGCTGGGGTTGGTGGTGGGGGTGCTGGCTTGGATTCTGGTGGGCGCCCATGGGTTCTGACTCGCCATCGAAAGGAAGGCGAAGCGTAGCTCCGAGCGGTGAGGTGGGGAGGGCTCCAAAGGGCGTAGAGCGGGCTGGATCTGCGGGCTGCAGCGAAGTTGCTGGCGTGGTCGGGGCGAGGCACCGCCAGGGCTCCACTCCCCGCCTTCGCGCGCTCATCCTTCGAAGTAGATCCGCCAGCCCCGGATCGCGGAGGCAGGATCGATGTTCTCGATGCGCACGATGATGTGGATCTTCTTCTGCCGCCAGATGGTGGTGAGGAGTTGCGCCAGGCGTTGATTCTGCTCGTCGGGATCCGTGAACTCGTCCTGGCGGTAGCTCGTCTTCAGCGCGCCGGTATCGAAGGTAGGCATCTCACTTCCTCTTCAGGAATTGCTGCGTTGCGTACTTGCAGGCGGCTACGATGCGGGGATCTGAGCCGAGGGCGCCAGATCTCTCGGCGAGGAGACGCGCCTGCAACTCGAAGTCCCTCTGGATCCGCATCAGGAGGCTGCCGTCCGCTAGCGCAGGGGCCGTCCCTGCTACGGAATCGCCTATGAGCAGAGGTCCCTTGAGCGCGCCTGCACGCTGTGCGCGTCCGAGCGTGTCGATCGAAGTGCGTAGATTGACCAGGTAGCTGATGGCGCTCGCCGTATCGGTGACCGCATCCGCGAAGGCTGCGTCGCGATCGATCGTCGCCTGGGCTCCTCCGGGTACTGCCGGCGCGAAGGAGAGGTAGAGCGGGAATGCGGGGTAGTCGGCGGCAGAGAAGACGATCTTCTTCAGGTCGGAATCAAGGGCGATCGCTTGCGGATCTCCGGCTCGGGCTCGCTCGCTGACGATGTCGAGCAATTGCTGTCCCATGGCGAGATCGCCGACGGAGCCGCTCTCCATGGCGGTGATCTCCTCCCAGCCGGGCACGAGGCTGGGCCCAAGGACTCGACGAACGGCGCCGTGCTGCGCGAGGAGCGTCGCTGCTGCGCCCGTCGCAAAGGTCTGGCCTACGCGAATGCCGGTCTTCTCGATCTCTCGGGCGCGTGCGCTCGCCTGCGCGGTCGCAATCAGCGCTGGCAGCTTGGACTTCTCGTACGCGACGAGCAAGCCTGCGCTCTTCAGCTCGGTGATGCGAAGCGCGCTCGCACGGAGATCGCTTGCATCGGGCTGGTAAACCCTGTGCGTCGAGTCGAGGGGATCGAGCCGTACGCCGCTCGATTCCATGTGCTGGATCGTGGCCTCATCGTAGTTCTTGTTCCAGGCGGCGAAGCGCCAGACGACCTGGTTGTCGAGGGGGACGACCGCGAGCTCCTTCCGGCGGTAGCCGATCGTCACCGACTTGGGCACGTTGCCCCCGTTCCACGCGACTCCCAGCCCGACGCTGGTGTCGGTGCCGAAGAAGTAGGGCGTGCCCTGACCTTGGCGGACGTAGAGCGAGCCGTCGAGCGCGGGCCTTCGAACCTTGCCCTCGGCTCCGAGAGCATAGGTCTCGGGACTTGCCAGAGCGTCGGCGATCACGAGCGCCGCATCACCGGTCGCGAAGCTGTGGTTCATCTCGATGCCGAAACCCTCGGCCTCGGCACCCACCGTGGTCAGCACCGGATGCACGAGCGGTTGGCTGGTGCCATCCGGCTGCTCGACATCGTCGTAGACCCGTGCCAGCACTCC
>JAEUHW010000293.1 GCA_016793245.1 Planctomycetota bacterium | reverse complement strand
AGCGGGCTCCGAGACGGCGCACGACGTCTATCGACGAAGCGAAGCCGCGCCCGGAGGCGCAGCAAGCGACGTGCACGACGCGCTACGCTCCGCGTTTCTCGCTCGCGCCGTACGCGCGTCGATCTACGAACACCACCGACGAACGTTGGGCGCGTCGGGCGCGGCGCTTGCTTCGCCGGAGGGCCGGGCGTAGCGCATGCGCGATCTTGCGTTCGCTCGCCTCTCGCTCCTCGCTTTCACGAGCGCTCCTAGCCGCGCTGCTGCGCCGCGAGGTCGAGCAGCCCTAGGGTTCGGAACTTGATTCGAGAACAATGACCGTCGCGCCCCAAAGGCCTCAGCGGCGGCGGCGACGTTCGGGGGTGTCGCCGGGGGGCGGGGGCTCGGGGAGAGCGAGCTCGTAGCGGAGATGTAGCGAGGGCTTCGCGGCGCGGAGCTTCGCGATGCCGGCTGCGGTGATCTTGGTGCGCCAGAGGTAGAGGTCTTCGAGCGCGGGGAGGCCGGCGAGCCAGACCAGAGAGGTGTCGTCGATGCCGGTGCCGTTCAGGTTGAGCTCGCGGGTGGTGCGGAGTCCCGTCGCGCAGGCTTCGAGGTCGCGCGCGGCGAGGCCGGTGTCGGTGAGGTCGAGCTTCATCAGGCGCGGGAGCTCGGCGAGGAAGGCGACGCTCTTCGCGCCGAGCTTCGCGCGCGCGAGATCGACGATGGCGAGGTGCTCGCGGAGCGGGGCGAGCGCCAAGACGTCGGCGTCGGTGATCTCCGTGCGATGCGCGGGGAAGCTCGCGCGGAGCAGCGCGCTGCCGGGGAGGGCGGGCTCGAGGCGGAGCTTCTCGCTCTTCAGCTTCACGAGCGTCGCTTCGGGCAGCGGAGTCAGGCCTTCGCCGAGCTCGCGCAGCGCGAGCTGGCGCGCGTTCACGGCGTTCGCAGGTCGAGCGCTCGGTGCGGGGGCGTCACTCGCTCCCGCGGGAGCGGGAGCTCCGACCCATGCACCCATCTCGGCGCCGCCCGCGATCCACGCGCGCAGCGTCGCGATCTGATCGGCGCTGAGCGCCCCGTCCTTCGGCGGCATGAGATCGGGATCGTCCGCATCGAGCTCGACGCGGCGCAGGAGCTCGCTCTTCTCGGGCTGGTTCGCGACGACCACGCGGCCGGTGTCGCCGCCTTTTCGCAGCCAGTGCGCGCCATCGAGGCGGAGGCCGCCCTTCGGCTTCTGCACGCGTCCGCGCGCGTCGGCCTTCGGCGCTTGATGGCAGGAGAAGCAGCGCGCCTCGAGGATCGGCAGGACCTCTTTCGCGAAGTCCACCGCGCGCGGCGAATCGCTCTGCGCGCGGAGCGCGGGCGTCGTCGCGAGCGCGACCGCGAGCAGGGCGAACTCGATGCGTCGCGCGCTCATGCGAAGAGCCCGAGCACGGGCTGCCCCTTGTCCGCGACGGTGAACGGACGGCCCGACGCGGAGGTTGTGATGTGATCGAGCGGCAGACCCAGCGCGTGCGCGAGCGTCGCGTTGAAGTCGGGGATGCTCACCTTGTCGGCGATCACCTCTTCACCTTCCGCGTCGGTGGCACCCCACACCTGTCCGCCGCGGATCCCGCCGCCGGCGAGCAGCGCGGAGAAGGCCTTCGGATGGTGATTGCGCCCGTTGCGTCCGGAGACGATCTGCGGCGTGCGGCCGAACTCCGTCGCGAGCACGACCAGCGTCTCGGACAGCAAGCCGCGCGCGTCGAGATCGGCGAGAAGTGCTGCGAGGCCGCGGTCGATCGCGGGGCACTGGTCCTCCAGGCGATCGAAGTTGTCGATGTGCGTGTCCCAGCCGTCGGAGACGACCTCGACGAAGCGCACGCCGTGCTCGACCAGGCGTCGCGCGAGCAAGCAGCCCTGGCCGAAGCGCTGATCGCCGTAGGCCTCGCGCACCCACTCGGGTTCCTGCGTGATGTCGAACGCGGCCAGGTCCTTCGAGCGCATGAGCCGCACGGCCTGCTCGTACATGTCGCCGTACGCGCGCACCGGCTTCTGATCGAAGCCCTGCTCGAACTCCTGGTTCATCTTCGCGAGGCGCGCCAGGCGCTCCGAGAAGCGCGATTCCGTGATGCCCTTCGCGGGTTTCCCGTGCTGCAAGCCTGCCAGCGGATCACCGATCGGCAGCGGCGCATGGATCGACTCCAAGAACCCCGACTGCGCGGTGAACGCATCGCCGCCGACCGCGACGTGCGCGGGCAGGTTCGGATGGATCGGCCCGGCCATCTGCGAGAGCCAGGCTCCCATGCTCGGGTGACGGATCGTGCCGCGGAGCTCGTAGCCCGTGTGCAGGAAGTAGCGACCCTGCGTGTGCGCGCCCTGCGTCGAGCTCATCGAGCGGATGAGAGCGACCTTCTCCATCTGCTGCGCGAGCAGCGGGAAGTGCTGGCTCAGGCGGATGCCCGCGACCTTGGTGTCGATCGCCTCGACGGGGCCCTGGTTCTCGTGGCCCGGCTTCGGATCGAAGCTGTCCAAGTGCGAGAGACCGCCGCTCAAGTAGAGGTAGATCACATGGCGCGCCGTCGCCGCTCGGAGCTTCACGCCGTCCTCGGCGAACGCGAGCGGCACGGCGCCCGCAGCGCGCGCGAAGAGCGGCAGCGTCGAGAGGCCGAAGAGGCTGCGGGCGGCGCTGCCGAGGAACGCGCGGCGCGAGTCGAGCTCGGGATCGTGATTCGATTCGTGGGATCGCATGGTGCTCGTGCTCCTCGTTCAGCGCGCGAAGCGGAACTCGTGGGTGTTGAGCAGGGTCCAGACCAGGTCCTGCTCGCCTTGCACACCGTCCTTCCCGACCTCCGCGCGCCAGAGCGCGAGCTCGGGGGCCGTCGGCTGGCGCGAGAGGATCGCGAGATAGGCCGCGCGGATCTTCTCTTCGGGGACCTTCGCGCTCTCGAGAGTGCGCATGAGAACGCCGCCCTTCTGCGCCAAGATCTTCTCCTCGACGAAGCCGTTCAGCAGCGAGAGCACCTGCGGGACGGACGGCGCGTCGAAGGCCGCCTCGATCGTCTCGCGATCGCTCTGCCCGAACTCGCGGAGCAGGTGTCCTTCCGGCGCGGGCGAAGGCAGATCGCTCGCGCGCCGGAGATCGCGCGCGAAGTCGCCGCGGCGCTGCAGACCCTCGCCGAGCAAGCCGCGCTGCTTGAGCTCGGCCTCCAGCTCGGCGACGCGCTTCGCATCACCCGCGCGGCGCGCGCGGCCGAGCTCGGCGATCAGCGGACGTGCTTCCGCGAGCGCTGCACGGCGCTTTTCTCCTTCGGCACGAGCCCGCGTGGCGGCTTCTTCTCGCATCTTCGCGCGGAAGGCCTCGGGGTCTTTCACGCGTTGCTCGTACTCCTCCATCTGCGACGCGAGCTCGTCGCCCTGCGCGGAGATGACGCTCTCGTAGCGCGCGTAGACCTCCTCCGCGCGCGCCCCCGGCGGAGCCAGCGTCGCGTCGAGATCCGGGACGATCAGCGTCAGCAGCGAATCCCAGAGCTGCTCGGCCGAGAGCCGGCGCAGCAGGGGACCAGGGAAGTGATAGGCCTCGCCTTCGCGTAGCTCTGCGCGCGTGGCTTGGCGCTGCCAAGCCTGCGTGCGGTAGAGCACGCGCTCCATTTCGCGGAGATCGAAGCCGAGCTGCACGACGAGCGAGGTGAGATGCGCCATCAGCTCGGGGTTCACCGGCTTCGTGTCGTCGCGCCAGTCATCGACGGGCTCGACGAGTCCCAGGCCGAACGCGCGCTTCCACAGGCGATTGGCGAACACGGGCGCGAAGCGCGGGTTCTGCGGCGAGGTCATCCAGTCGGCGTACGCTTCGCGCGAGTCGATGGCCGAGTGCGGATCGCGCCGGCGGCCGTCCTCGTTCTGCCGGCGCGGGCGCGTGCGGGCGCGCGCGGTCTGCTCCTTCGCCGGGTACTCGAGCGTCGGCATCTCGCCGAAGGGCACGGCCGCGCGAATCCACTGATTGCCGCGCGCGTCGTCGTACTTGTAGTCCTTCGGGAGCTGCGCGTAGCCGGTGCCGCTGCCGCTGACACCCTGCAGCACGGGCCTCAGGAAGCGGTTGATCATCTGCTGCGCTTGCTGGTTGCCTTCGCGGCGCAGCGCGGCCATCTGCTCGCGCAGCGCGCGCCCCTGCTCGCTCTGCAGCAGCTCTTGATCCGTGTACTCGATCCCCCCGGTGAACGCGGCCAGCTCGAAGAAGTCCTTCTGCGTCCACTTGTCGAACGGGTGGTTGTGGCACTGCGCGCACTCGAGGCGCGTCCCGAGGAAGACGCGGGCGGTGTTCGCCATGTTGTCCTCGGGCATCCCGCGATCGCGGAGGTAGTAGCCGGTCTCGCCGTT
>JAEUHW010000281.1 GCA_016793245.1 Planctomycetota bacterium | reverse complement strand
TTCGCGCGTCCCGACGAAGCGCCGCGCCCCTGGATCACCGGCATCGGGAGCTGCTCGCGCGCGCACGCGTGCATGCAACGCGCCTTCGAAGGGCGAACCCTCCGGCGTCACGGCCTCGATGCGCAGGAACCCGCTGCCCTCCAGCTGCAGCGCGAGCGAGCGCGGCATCGCGTCGAGATCCTCGCAGACATAGCGCGTGCAACGCGGCGTCGCGAACGCGAGACGCACGCGGAGCTCGACGGCGAAACCGTCGGCTCGCACGTGGCGCGCGCGCCGCAGCGCTCCCTCCACCTCGTCGGCAGGGATCGCGATCGCGTCGCTCGCATCGCGTTCTGCGCTGGACCACGTCGAAGCGTAGAGAAGCTCGGGCCTCGCACGCTCGGCGCTCTGGCGCTCGACTTCGAGCGTGACCGCGAGATCGGAGACGGGCTCAGCGTTGGCATCGAGGATGCGCACGAGGAGATCGCCGGTGCTCGAGGCGTCGCGCGTCGCAGCAGCGGACTCCGTCTCGCGCTGCGCGATGGCAGGCGACGAGCTGGCCTCCATGCTTGCGGCACCGGGAGCGCGGAGCTCAGGGGAGTTCTCGGCAACGCGCGCGGGCTCCTCGGTTCCAGGCCTGACGACGAAGAGGAGCACGGCGAACGCGAGCAGGCCCGCGCCGACGACGAGAGAGCTCCTCCACCGCGGCGCCCGATCAGCCATGGTGGGAATTCCCCCGCAGCCGTTGGCCGCGAAGCCAAAGGACCGGCTGGGCGGAAGCTCGGCCCGACGAGTGGCCCGCGTTCGCTCTACGCAGCAGAAGCTCTCGTAGTGACACGCTCAAGACGAGCTCGTCGGCGCCAGACGCTGCAGCGCGAGCTCGAGCCGCGCTTCCTGCTCGCGCAAGCGCCGCTCGAGCTCGTTCTGATGGCTCTCCAGCCGATGCAAGCGGGCGGCCAGGCGCTCCAGAGCACCTCCATCATCCGCCGCGTGCGGGATCACCGGAGGCGGCGGTTCCTGCGTCAAGCCCGTGCGCTTGGTGTAGCTCGACTTCCACGCGTCCCACGTCTCGCGGAGCAAGCCGAGCTCGCTCGCGGCCTGCGCGTTCGTGATCTCTCCCGCTCGGAAGCGCTGGAGCACGGCGACGCGTTGCTCGAAGTTCTCGGACAAGGGAGAGCGACGGCTTCGGGGTGCCTCCGGCACGAGCGAGATCGTCGGTTCGCTGCTCGATGCTCGGCGTCGGGTCGAGAGTCCCGCGCGCTTCGAGTAATAGCTCTTCCAATTGCTCCACGTGCCAGGGCTCAGGCCTAGCTCCAAGGCGGCTTCCGCGTTGCTGAGCTCGCCTGCCAGTACGCGATCGAGCATCGCTCGGCGACGCGCGGTCTCGACGACGTTCTCCTTGCGACCGCGGCGCTCGATATAGGACTCCTTCGCGGGCCGAGCGGGTCGAATCGCGGTGGCGGTGGAAGCCGTGCCATCTCCGGCATCCGCGGCTTCGACGTCCCACGGAAGCGCGTTCCCTGATTCTCGGACGACCTCATCGGTTGCGTCGGCGACAACGGCCGGTCGCTCGTGGCGCGTTCCTGCTTCGCTGTCGACGACTTGACCGAGCTCGCGCAAGGCAACGGAGACGGCTGCACGCGACTGGCGCAGCGCCATCATCAAAGAGAAGTCCTGCTCTTCACAGTGCGCGAGAGCCTCTGCCAGCGCGCGATCCGCGGCTTGCACTTCGACGAGGGCCCCGCTCGCGTCGAGCTCCTCCGGCAAAGGCTCCGCTTCGGCATCCTCGCTCGGCTCCGGCACCGCGTCCTCGGTCGGTCCAACGGCAAGCTCCTCGACCTCGACCGCATCTGGCGAAGGGGCGGCGAGGATGGCCCTCGGGGAGTCCTCGTTAGCGACCTCTGCCGGCGCCGGCGGCGCCTGTTCGAGCTCTTCGAAGTACACGACCAAGGGCCGCGTCCGCTCGTCTCTCGCGAGCTGCTCCAGCGCGCGATGCGACGCGCGCTCCAACTCGGAGCGACTCGCATTTCTCTCGCGCAGCAAGGCCTCCATCGATCGGGAGCGCTTCTTACCGATACCGAAGCGACCGACCAAGGCCGCCAATTCGAGCTCACCCAGCGACTCGAGCGCGGTGAACCACGGAGTCATCAGCTCGAACGGGAGACCCTGTGGAAACACGGGACCGGATATCGATCGACTCGACGTCGCGTTCGGATCAAAGCTCTCCATGACCGCACTCCTCGCGAAGAACGCACTCCTCGACCTAAGGCAGAGGAGCATCGTGACCCGCTCGCCCTTTCCTGACAACCGTCCGACTAGGATCGTCGGCATCCGAGGGTCGATCTGGGGTATGTCGGTTCCTGCGACAGCGGCCTTGGCTCTCTTCGTCGATGTGGCGCACGAATCGTCTCGACCGCTCTCGACCCGTCCTCGGTCCGCCGTTGCTGGCGCCTCAACCGCGCGATAGCTTCGTCCTACCTCCGTCGGCCGGCACATCGAGATTCTGCCTCTCTCTTGCCGCCGCTTTCGCGGCGTCGAACGTCCGCCGTTGCCGCGTGCGGGCGCGTTCCCTCTCGCCGATCCGTGCGAGCTCGGCGTGCGCAGCCGCGCGCCCGGGCCTGCTTCGCACGGAACTTCTCCGAGGACCTTCTCCATGCCCGTCACTTGGTTCGCTCTCGCCGCCCTGCTCACGCTCGCCGCGCCGCAAGACGCGCCGCCGAGCACTCGATCCGTGGACGAGCTGGACGCCGCATGTCGCGCGGCATACCAGGCGCTCGCGAGCGGACGACTCGAACCGCTCACGGTGAAGTATCCTTCGGCGGAGGAGATGCAGGCCTACAACACGTGGCGTCTGCGGAACGAGAGCGCCGAGGAGCGCCAGCGCGTCGAGGAGCTGGTCCGCAAGCGCGGTGGCATGGAGCAGGTGCGAAAGGACGAGCTGAAGGAGCTCGGAGCGCGCCTCGAGCAAGCGCGAGCCAAAGGAGCGCGCCACTTCGCATGGAAGAACGCGCACTATGTCGGCGCCCTGCCGCCGCGGCGCAGCACACCCGACGCCGCCAACGCCGCCTTCGAGACTGCCGAGGTGGAATTCCTGGTCTCCGCCGATGGCGAGCTCTGGTCGTTCGGCGCGAAGTTCGCG
>JAEUHW010000274.1 GCA_016793245.1 Planctomycetota bacterium | reverse complement strand
AGGAGCGCCGCGTCGCGGAGCTGCTCGCGCGCGAGAGCGCCGCACGCGAGGAGCTGGCCTTGCGCGAGCGCGATCAGCAGCGCGTGCGAGCGCTCGTGAGCCAGCTCGAGAACGCAGGCGCGAGCGTGGAAGCGCTGCGCGAGCGCGCCGCCGAGCTCGAGCGCGCGCGCGCCGCGGCGGCCGAAGCGCAGGCGCGCGCTCGCGCCGCGCACGAGCTCGCACACGCTCGCGTGCAGGCGTTGGAGCTCGATCGACGCGGCCTGCAGGCGGAGCTCGAGACGCAGCGCCTCTCCGAGCTGCTCGTCGAGCTGCAGCGCCTCGCGCGGAGAGTGGCGGAACTGGAAGCCGCTGCGCGCCCCGAGCTCTCCGAGGAGCTGTTCACGAAGTTGCGCCGCGCGCTCGCGGAGCGCGAGGGGCTGCGCGCGAGCCTCGCGGGTGCGGCCCCGGGGATCGAGCTGCGCGCGCTGCGCGCGCTGAACCTGCGCTGGGACGGAGCCGAGCGCTCGCTGGCCGCGGGCGAGGTGCTCGACGCGCGCGCGACGCGCGACTTGGAGATCGAGCTGCCCGGCCTCGCGCGCTTCGCCGTGCGCGTCGAGCATCTCGGCGCGGAGCTGCGCGAGAAGCTCTCGCGCGCGGAAGAGGAGATCCGCGCGCACAGCGCGGCCCTCGGCGTCCGCGAGGCCGCGGAAGCCGAGGAGCTGCGCTCGCGCTTGCTGCGCGCGCGCGCCGAGCTCGAGCACGTGCAGCAAGCTCTCCGCGCGCGCCTCGCGGCGCGGAAGGGCGCACGTTCGGCCGGCGAAGCCGAGGCCGGTCTCCGCGCCGAGCTCGAGACGCATGAGCGCAAGATCGCCGACTGGCGTCGCACGCGCGATGCGGCGCTGCCGCTCGCGGCGGATCTGCCGAGCGCGGAGGTCGAGCACGCTGCCGCGGCGCGCGCGCGAGAGGAGCGGCTCGCCGAGGTCGAGGCGCGCGCGCTCGAGCTGCGCGAAGCCGAGCGCCGCGCGGCGCAGCACGCGCAGGAGAGCGCGAAGCTCACGGGCGCGGTCGAGGCCACTCGCCAAGAGCTGGCCAAGGCCGAGGCCGCGCTCGCCGAGGCTCGCGCGCGGAAGAGCGACGACGACCTGCGTCGCGCGCTGGAAGAGGCGCGCGACGCGCATCAACGCGCCGAGCTCGCGCTCGTACGGTCTCGAGCCGAGCTCGCGAGCCTGGATTGGGAGATGTTGGAGAAGCTCGCGAAGGCGGCGCGCGAGAGCTGCGAGCAGAAGCGGAAGGAGATGGAGTCCGCGAACTTGGAGCGCGCGAGCTGCGCGGGCGCGCTGGAGTCGGCGGGTGGGCGGGGCCTCGGCGAGCTCGTCGAGGAAGCCGAAGCGCGCGCCGCGGAGACCGCGGCCGCGCTCGAGCGCACGCAGCGCCGCGCGCGCGCGGCGAAGCGCCTCCACGACGCGCTGCTCGCGGAGCGCGATGCGAGCGCCGCGGCGCGGCGTCGTCCGCTGGAGCAGCGCATCGCGCGCCTCGGGCGCCACGTCTTCGGACCGAGCTTCGATGTCGAGCTCGACGAAGAGCTGCATCTCCTGTCGCGCACGATGAACGGCGAGCGCCTGCCGTTCGAGCTCCTCTCGTTCGGCACGCAGGAGCAACTCGACTTGCTGCTGCGCCTCGCCGTGGCGGAGAGCGTCGCCGAGCAAGGCGGCGTGCCGCTGCTCTTCGACGACACGCTCGGCAGCGCCGATCCCGAGCGCACCCGCGCGCTGGCGCGCCTGCTCGCGCTCGTTGGCGAGCGCCTGCAGATCCTCGTGCTCACTTGTCATCCCGAGCGCTTCGACGCTCTCGGCACTACGCACCGCATCGAGCTCGCGCGCGCCCCGCGCGAGGACCGCGCATGAGCTCTCTCGTCGCCCTCGATCTCTCCGGCAGCACCTGCCTCGTCACCGGCGGGAGCCGCGGCATCGGCCGCGCGACGGCGCTGCTCGCCGCCCGCGCCGGCGCGCACGTGGTCGTCCACTATCGCGCCAATGCGCCTGCGGCCGAGTCCTGCGTCGCGGCGATCCGCGCCGCGGGAGGCAGCGCGAGCTCCCTCGCCGGCGATCTCGCGTCCGCGGATGCTTGCGCGGCGCTCGTCGCTCGCGCGTTCGAGGACCGCCTCTCGCCGCGCCATCTCGTGATCAACGCCGGCATCTGGCTGCCGTCGCCGCTCGCGGGAGACGCGGAAGGCGACGCGATCGCGAACGTGCGCGAGCAGCTCGAGCTGCACGTCACCGCGAGCTTCGCGCTGATGCGCGCGGCACGGCCCTTCCTCGCGGAAGGCTCGTCCGTCGTGCTCGTGAGCTCGACCGCCGGCCAGCGCGGCGAGGCGGAGTACTCCGGCTATGCGGCCTCGAAGGCCGCGATGATCGGGCTCGTGCGCTCGTGGGCGCCCGAGCTCGCGGGCACCGGGATCCGCGTCAACGCCGTGGCGCCCGGCTGGGTCGAGACCGACATGACCGCGGAGGCGCTGCGCGGCGCGGGCGGCGAGAGAGCGCGCGCGGGGATTCCGCTGCGGCGCGTCGCCACGAGCGACGACCTCGCCGGGCCGATCGTGTTCCTGCTCTCACCGCTCGCGCGGCATATGAACGGTTCGGTGCTGTCCGTGAACGGCGGCTCGGTGCTGTCCTGAGCGAGTGAAGTTCAACCGAGCGCGATGTCTGCTTGCCGCGCTCGTTCCACCGAGCGCGATGTTCGCTCGCCGCGCTCGTTCCACCGAGCGCGATGCTTGTTTGTCGCGCTCGTTCAACCGAGCGCGATGGCCCCGATGCCGAAGCCGCCGTCGACGTCGAGCTCGGCGCCGGTGATCCAGCTCGCGAGCGGCGAGCAGAGGAACGCGGCCGCCGCGGCGATGTCGGCGGGCTCGCCCATCCGGCCCAGCGGATGCAGCCCGTCCAGCACCTTCTGGAACGCCGGGGGATCGGCGGGCGCGGGCAAGCCGGCCGCCGCCGCGATCTCCGAGCGCACGACGCCGGGGTGGATGCAGTTCACGCGGATGCCGCGCGGGGCGAGCTCCGCGGCCCACGCGCGCGTGAAGCCCGCGAGCGCATGCTTGGTGGCGACATAGACGCCCTCGGGCAGCACGGGGCGACGCACGACGGCGGAGCCGATGTTCAGGATGCAGGAGCCGCGGCCGAGTGCTTGCAGCGCCGCGCGCGCGAGTTGGAAGGGACCGCGCACGTTGGCATCCATCTGCACCGCGTAGTCCTCGTCGCTCGTCGACTCGAGCGTGCCGAGGCGGAAGAGCCCGGCGTTGTTCACCAGGTCGTCGAGTCGACCGAAGCGGCGCACCACGGCGTCGATCGCGGCGCGGCACTGCGCGTCGTCCCGCACGTCGACGGGCACGACGAGGCTCTCGCCGCCGCTGTCGCGGATCGCGGCGGCGACCTCTTCCAGTCGCTCGCGGCGCCGTCCCGCGAGCGCCACGCGCGCACCCGCGGCGGCGAAGGTCTCGGCGAGGCCGCGCCCGATGCCCGTGCCGGCGCCGGTGATCAATGCGCAGCGTCCGGCGAGCAGCGTGGGGGAGAAGAGCGCGCGATCGGCGGAGGCGGCGGGGGAGCTCATGCGGGTTCCTCGGCGGCGGCGGCCGCGCCGTAGCGGGAATGGAAGTCGGCTTCGAGCTCGTCCAGGCGATCGACCGCGATGGCCTCGCGGATTCGGCGCATCTGGTCGAGCAGGAAGTGCAGGTTGTGGTAGCTGAGCAGCATCCCCGCGAGCATCTCCTCGGCCTGGAAGAGATGGCGGAGCGTGCCGACGGACCAGCGCGCGCACACCGTGCAAGCGCACGCGGGATCGAGCGGACCGCGATCGCGGGCGAAGCGCGCGTTCTTCACGCGCACGCGACCGCGCGAGGTGAACGCGATCGCGATGCGGCCGAGCCGCGTGGGCGAGACGCAGTCGAAGAGATCGATGCCCGCGCGCACGGCGGGGAAGAAGTCCTCCGGCGCGCCGATGCCCATGAGATAGCGCACCTTCTCCGCGGGCAGCTCGGCCGCGCCGTGCTCCATGCCGAGGTGCATTGCCTCCTTGCCTTCGCCGACGCAGACGCCGCCCACCGCGTATCCATCGAAGTCCATCGCGACGAGCTCGCGCGCGCAGGCGCGCCGCAGGTCTTCGAACGCCCCGCCTTGCACGATCCCGAACACCGCTTGGCCGCGGGCGGCGCCACCGCGCTCGCCGTGCCAGGCGCGCGCGCGCGCGGCCCAGCGCAGGGTGCGCTCGACGGCGCGCTCGACCTCGCTGCGGTCGTCGACGCTCGTCGGGCACTGATCGAAGACCATCGCGATGTCGCTGCCGAGCGCGCTCTGGATCTCGAGCGCGCGCTCCGCGTCGAGGCGCACGAGGCTGCCGTCGACCTCGGAGCGGAACGAGACGCCGTCCTCGTCGACCTTGGCCATGTCGGCGAGCGAGAAGACTTGGAACCCGCCCGAATCGGTGAGGATCGGGCCGTGCCACGCCATCATCGCGTGCAGGCCGCCGAGCGCTTGCACGATCTCCGGGCCGGGGCGCAGGTTCAGGTGATAGGTGTTCGCGAGGACGATGCGCGCGCCGAGCGTCTCGAGCTGCTCGGGCCACATCGCCTTCACCGTCGCCTTGGTGCCGACCGGCATGAAGGCCGGCGTCTCCACCGGCCCGCGCGGCGTGTGGAAGATGCCGCGTCGCGCGCTCGAGGTGCGCGAGCGGTGGATCTCCTCGAAGCGGAACGAGCTCAACGCGCCGACTCCTGGCTCAGCTTGTGAATCTGGGCTCCCGGATAGAAGCGCGCGAGGATCTCCTGGGCGGAGGCGCCGCGATCGCCCATGCGACGCGCGCACATCTGGCACATGCCCACGCCGTGGCCGAAGCCGCCGCCGTTCACCGCGAGCGCGCCATCGACCAAGCTCACGTCGTGCCAGAGGAAGTCGTTCGGCACCGGAGCTCCCGTTCGCCCGCAGGCGATCTTCCATTCGCGCCAGCCGATCGGACGCTCGGCGACATCGCCGGTGACGCGGATCAGGACCCAGCGGCCAGAAGCGGAATCGCGCTTCTCCGCCTGGAGACCGATCAGGCGTGAGCCGAGACCGAAGTACTCGACCAGCTTCCCGGACTGCTCCTTGCTCAAGGCATAGCTCCAGCGGTAGCGCGCCGTGCCCTCGCAATCGGGCGATGCGACTCCGGGGATGGCATCGGCTTCGCCTCGGAACACCTCGGCGCCCTTCGCCGTGTGCCCTCCGCAGGTCGAGTGATAGAAGGTCGCGAGCGGCTTCGCGCCGTCCATCGAGAGGATCTTGCCGGCCGTGCGGCGCAGCGCCTCGATCACGCGTCGGTCGAGCGCCTCGAGACCTCGATAGACCTGCGAGCTCGCCGTGTCGAAGAGCAGGCCGGTGCCCGCCATCCGCTGCGCGGCGTAGCTCCGCGCGGCGATGGCCTGCGCTTCCAGCGCCGCCATGGCGGAGCGCGGCGAGATCTCCGGGCCGATCACGCCCGCCAAGTAGGTCTCGACCCCGAGGGTGTTCGTGACGCGCAAGTACGTCGTGTCTCCCGTCGTGCTGGGATCGTAGTCGCCCGCGATATCGATGGTCAGAGCACCGGCGTAGCGCCGTTCTCCCAGGCGGATCTCGCCCGACTCTCCGCGCCCGCGCAAGTGAAGTCGCGGGGCGCGACGCGCATCGGGCAAGAGCACCGCCAACGTCGGGGTGGCGCCGTCAATGACGCTCGCCCGCAGCTCGAGCGCTGCGCCCTCCAGCGTCTCGCCCGGGCTCGACGAATCGTCGCCGAGGTGGAGCTCGAAGCCGCCTTCGGAACGCAGCACGAGTTTCGTCGGGCGCGCATCCTCGAGCGAGCTCAAGCGCACCCGCACCTCGAACGCCGACGGCGGGATCTGATGGGCATCGGGTTGCTCGAAGAGGCCGAACCAGAAGAAGCCCGCGGTGGCCGCGATCACGACCACGAGCAGCGGGAGCCAGCGCGTTGCGCCGCCGCGGGCGCTCACGGCTCGAGCTCGCCGAAGAGGCTCGATGCCGATGGGGCGGGCTCGCCGAGCGCGGCATAGCCGCGGCGGGTGATCACGCGGCCCTGCGGCGTGCGTTCGATCAGGCCCTCGCGCAGCAGGAAGGGCTCGTAGACGAGCTCGATCGTGTCCGGCTCCTCGCCGACGAGCGCGGAGAGCGTGCGCAGGCCCTTCGGACGCGCGTCGTTCTGAGCGAGTGCGCGGAGGATGCGCCGATCGGTCTCCTCGAGACCTCGGCCATCGACGCCGAGTCTCTCGAGCGTCTCGGCGGCGATCCGAGCATCGACCGGCGCCGAGGCGTAGAGCGCCTGCGCGAGATCGCGCGCGCGGCGCAGGAAGCGATTGGCGATGCGCGGCGTGCCTCGCGCGCGAGAGGCCAGCAGCTCCAGGGCCTCGGATTCGAAGCTCGCGCCGGTGAGGCGCGCGCTGCGCTCCAGGATCGCGACCAGCTCTTCCGTCGCGTAGTAATCGAGCTGGAAAGTGTGCCCGAACCGCGCCAAGAAGGGGCCGGGCAAGAGGCCGCGCCGCGTCGTCGCCCCGATCAGGGTGAAACGCTTCAGCGCCATGTTGAGCACGCGCGCGTTCGGTCCCTCGTCCAGGGTGAAGGCGAGCGCGAAGTCCTCCATGGCCGTGTAGAGCGACTCCGCGACCGGGATCGGGATCCGGTGGATCTCGTCGATGAAGAGGATGTCGCGGGGTTGGAGCTGGGTGAGGATCCCCACCAAGTCCTTCTTGCGCTCGAGCGCCGGACCGGAGGCGAGGTGGAGCTGGGTGCCCATCTCCTGCGAGATGATCGAGGCCAGCGAGGTCTTCCCGAGGCCCGGGGGACCGCTGAAGAGCATGTGCTCGGGCGGCTCGCCGCGCGTGCGGGCGGCGTCGATGGCGATGCGCAGATTGTCCTTCAGGCGTTCCTGTCCGACGAAGTCGCCGAGCGACTTCGGCCGGAACGCGCGATCGAGATCGTCTTCTCGACCGGGGTCGAAGGGGTGCTGCTCCGAGACCATGGGCGGGAGGATACTCGCGGTCGCGGGAGGGGTGCAAAGCCGCGGGGGGAGAGGCGGCGGAGAAGGGCGCGCTCGGAGCCAGATTTTGCCGTGCTCGGGAGCAGGTTCCGAACTTCCTCGTACCGGGGTGTTGCAATCGGTTTCCCCCGTTGCTGACAATCAGGGTCGTGTCCGTACGTGCCGCGCATCTCTCGTGGCACGGGCCCGCCCCTTCGAATCCGGTCTAGGCGGGAGCCGCGGTCTGGCTCCGGCTCTCTGTCTTCTGGCGCAGCGCCTGACGGCGCTGCAGCGATCTCCCTGGAGGAACTCGCTCATGATGCTCTTCCCTGTGCGCGACGGCAGCAGCGTGCTGCGCCGCGGAACCCCGCTCTCCGGCGGTGCGCCGCTGCGCCGTGGCCTGCCCTGGATCGTGCTGGGGTCCCTCGTCGCCGTCCTGCCCTCTTGCGGTGGTGGCGGTGGCGGCGGCAGCTCGAGTCGCATCTCCGTCGAGCTCGTCTCGAACGGCTTCTCCGGTGCGCCCCTCATCCCGCATCAGACCTACGCGTTCGACGCGACGACGGGGCAGCCGAACCGGAACCGAGTGATCGAGATCCGGAGCATGGACGACCTGCTCAACAACGTCCGGAGCACGAACCCCGTGCACGCTCCGAGCGTCTGGCGCGTCGATGGCAACAACCAGCCGGTCCTGCCGAACGGCAACCTCGGCAACCACTTCCTGCTGATCCAGTTCTCGTCGGAACCGGACATCGATTCGATCTTCGATCCGACGCCCGCGGGCCAGAACTCGAGCGGGCTCCTCGGCACGATCACCATCTCGCGCGTCGACTCGACGACCGGTTCGATCACGCCGATCCGCGGGCGCGGCTTCCTGGGCGGGGTCACCCCGGACGGTCTCGGTGGCTACCAGACCTGGGTCGAGTTGGTGGGCAACCGGGTGACCGACGTCTCGCCGAACGGCGAAGCGGCGGGCTTCCCCGGGGTCGCCAGCGTCTTCAACGGCGACACCCGACTGGTCGAGCCCACGAGCTTCGTGTTCATCCCGGACCAGGACGGCGATCTCTCGAGCTTCGAGACCTACCCGATCCAGTTCCAGACGCGCATCGAGGTCACCTCGGGTGTCCAGAGCCGCCAAGGCCGCGCGCTCACGACCGAAGTCCTCTGCGCCGGCACCGTCAGCGCCGACACCTTCTCGCCGGAAGCGATCGCGTTCGATCCCGCGAACGGCGCCGAAGAGGTCAATCCGCTGACCGACGTGCGCGTGGAGTTCTCGGAGCCGGTGCAGCCGATCACGGTCGGCGAGTTCCCCGGACCGTTCCCTCCCGGCCTCTCGTCGGCGGTCTCGATCACCTTCGGACCGCAGACCTCGCGCATCTCGGTGCCGTACACCGCGATCCCCGAGAGCCCGTACAACCTCGCGCGCTACGTCCTGACCCCGCTCTTCAACTTCCCCGGGCGCGATCCGCTCCGCGGCACCATTCAAGCGCTGAATGAGGTCACGGTGCAGGTCAACCCGCAGATCGTGAAGGACCTCGTCGAGGAGATCCCGCAGCAGCAGATCACCGCCAACGTGAACCTGCGCACGCCCGCCGTGCTCTGGACCGTCGGCGATGGTCCCGGTCTGGTGAACGCGCCGGTCTCGCCGTCGACGATCTACGTCGGGCGCGTCGGCGGTAACCCCGGCCTCAGCGTGATCGACCTCTACGGCTTCGGGCAGTCGACCGGCGATCCGACCGACGACAACCCGCTGACGCCGACCCTCGATGCGGGCAACACCTTCATCTACAACCCGAACCTGAGCTACGGCGCCAACATCGTGCCGCCCATCTCGAAGGGCACCACGACGATCGACGGCGGTTCGGGCGGCTTCCTCACGCTGACGCGCGACTCGGCGCTGACCAACCTGCTCGTGCGCGCACCGCTCATCCTGTCGGTGGACGACATTCACATCGGTCACCCGCTCGACAAGCTCTTCAACAACTCGAGCCTCGAGTGCCGCTCCGGCGGTGGCAACGTCTGCGCTGCCACCGGTCCGCTGCACAACTCGGGCGGCGCCGCGGTGAACGGCAACACGATCGGTGTCTCACCGCACCCGAATCCCCCGAAGCTGGTCTTCCCGCCCATCTGCGTGGCGCCCTTCATCCAAGGCGAAGAGCCGACGCTCGATCCGCGCTCGGGCCTGCAGCCCGCGGTGGACCTGCTCGGTCTCGGCGATCCCTTCGGCCGCCCGACGCAGGGCGTTCCGCCCTCCGGTCTGCTCGTCGACAACGACGGGTTCTTCGGCCCCGTGCCGCCGGCCTTGAACGGCGGCGTCCCGACCGCTTGCGGACCCTACGCGATCCGCCAGCAGATCGGTCACTTCCTCTACGTGGTCGACCGCAGCGCGCGGCAGGTGAAGGTCTTCAACTCGAACCGCATGACGCTCGTCGATGCGATCGACGTACCGGACCCGACCGATCTCGCGATCTCGGGCAACCTCCGTGCGATGGCGGTCACCAACTTCGCCAGCAACACGGTGACGATCATCGACATCGACCCGGCTTCTCCGACCTTCCACACCGTCCTGAAGACGGTGCCGGTGGGTGGTGGACCGCGGGGTTGCGCGTTCCACAGCGAGAACGAGGACTTGTTCGTCGTGAACTACCTCGGCAACTCGGTCTCGGTGATCCGCCAGCTCGACTTCGAGCCGCGCAAGGTCATCACGAACCAGATCAACCGGCCGATCGACGTCGCCGTGACCCCGCGGCAGATCGGGTTCGGGTTCCAGACGGGCCTCTACTTCGCCTACTTCCTGAACCAGTCCGGCAACATCGCCGTGATGGAGTCGGGACCTGACGGCACGAACGGCATCGGCTACGACGACGTCATCGGCATCGTCTCGGCCACGTTCCCCAGCCCGCAGTCGATCCAAGTCGACCCGGTCGACTTCAACTCGGCGGTCTGGATCACGCACGTCGACACGACGGGACGCGGCGCGGTCTCGCGTCTCGCTCTCACGGACTCGCCGGTCGGGGCGCTCCCGCTGTCGGTGACCTCGGGCGGCATCATCCTGCCGCCGTCCTTCCGCGACCGCGGGTTCAGCATCGTCGCGAGCTACGACTTCCGTAAGCTCACCGCGGGCTTCCCCTCCGACACCGCGCTCGACAACCTGACCAACGTCGGGGCTGTCGGCGGACTCTCGACGCCGCAGGCTGGTGTTCCGGGTGCTACGCAGGACGGCAAGACGCTCTACCGCATCATCATGGTGCCGGTGCAGGTCTCGTTCCCGACGCTGCTCTTCATCGCCAATCCGGCGGGCGGGGTGATCGACGTGATCGACCTTCGCAACGCCAACCTGCTGCGTTCGATCCCGGCTTCGGGTGCGCGGCACGTGGCTGACTACTGGAGGCAGTGATTGCTGGGCGATCACGCCCGAGGCGTGATGGCCAACGGACCGGCGCGGTGGCGACGGTGATGCTGGGCGACCGCGCTGTGATTGCTGGGCGATCACGCCCGAGGCGTGATGGCTAGCGGAACGGCGTGGTGGCGAAGCTGACGGCTGGCGGTCGCACTCGAGGCGGGGCGGCCTCACGGGCTGCTAGGAAACGAGGCTCGGTGCTCCCTAGGGGGAGCACCGAGCCTCGCGCCTTTCGTCGCACCGCTTGAGAATCGCGTGCGCGACCCTTAGAACCGCAGCCCCTTCGACCAAGGCAGCGCGATGCCCGAGCGGACTCGCATCCGGGGCATGTTCGGAACGATCGCCCCGCGCTACGACTTCCTGAACCACTTGCTCTCGATGCAGATCGACCGCCTCTGGCGGCGTCGCGTCGTGCGGCGAGCGGAGGTCGGGCGGGGGCAGCGCGTGCTCGACGCGTGTACCGGGACGGGCGATCTCGCGTTCGCCCTCGCGCAGAGCGGCTGCGCGGTGGTCGGCGGGGACTTCACGCCGCAGATGCTCTCGCGCGCGGAGGCCAAGCGGCGCGAGCGCGGCGCGCGAGCCGCTCGTGTGCGCTTCGTGCTCGCCGACGCGATGAACTTGCCGTTCGAGGACGACGGCTTCGATGCCGCCACCGTCGCGTTCGGCATCCGCAACGTCGAGGACGTGGTCGGCGGCCTGCGCGAGATGACCCGAGTGGTGAAGCCGGGCGGACGCGTGCTCGTGCTCGAGTTCTCGAGACCTCCGGGGGCGATCTTCCGCTCGCTCTACCTCTTCTATTTCCGCCGGCTGCTGCCGCGCGTGGGGGCCTGGTTCGCGCGCCGCGGCGGCGATGCCTATCGCTACCTGCCGGACTCGGTGATGGGCTTCCCCGATCCCGAAGAGCTCGCGCGTTTGATGCGCGAAGCGGGCCTCGGCGAAGTGCGCTACGAGCGGCTGACGCGCGGCATCGCGACGTTGCACCTCGGCATCAAGCCGGCGAGGTCGGCGCGATGACACGCTCGCGTGGGAGCTCGTCGAGCAAAGCTCGGCCCAACGCGAAGAGCCCGGCGCCCCGTCCGCGCGCGCTCGCGCGCGCGGAGGTCGCGATCGAGCCCGAGGAAGCAGAGCTCGCTCCGTCCGGCGGCGCCTCGCTCGGCTATTTTCGCGAGTCGAGCCGCGCGTCGTTCGGCATCGTCGCGGTCCTGCCCTTGCTCGCCGCCTATCACGTCGGGCTCGTGCGGCTCGACGCCGACGTGCGGAACGGCGCCGACTTCTATCTCCAACTCGGCCTGGAGGCAGCGGCGCCGTCGTGGTCGCTGTGGGTGTGGTGGGGGCTGGTCGCCGCGGCCGTGCTCGGTGCCGCCGTGCATCAATTCCGGCTCGCGACGCCGTTCCTGCGCTATCTCCTCGTGCTCTGCTGCGAGGCCGCGTTGCTCGGCCTGCTGCTCGGACCGCTGACCTTGCTGCTGCACGAGGTGCTCGTCCCGAACTCGCGCGTGCTGCCCCTCGGCGCTTCCGCGCCGGCCGATCGCGCGTGGCTCGACGCCGTGCTCTCGCTCGGCGCCGGCGTGTACGAGGAGATCGTCTTTCGCCTGCTGCTGCTCTCGGGGCTCTACGTGCTGCTGCTGCGCGGCCTCGCGCACGGCGAGACGGGCGAGCGCTGGCGCCGCGCGAAGCTGCAGGCCGGCGGGCTCGCCGTGCTGATCTCCGCCGTCGTCTTCTCGGCCTTCCACTACATCGGCGCGGGCGCGGATCTCTTCGTGTGGAAGGAGTTCGTCTATCGCGCGATCGGCGGCGGGATCCTCGGCATCATCTTCATCCTGCGCGGCTTCGGCGTCGTCGTGTACACGCACGCGGCCTACGATCTCCTGGTCTTCTTCTTCTTCCCGCTGGTGTGGCCGTGAGCGGCGAACCGCGGCTCTTCGTCGGCATGGCCGGCGGCAGCGGTGCCTGCTACGGGCGGCGGCTCGTGCGCGCGCTCGTCGAGCTCGGCTGGGGCGTCGATCTCTGCATCTCGCGCGCGGCCTTCGAGGTCCTGCGGCACGAGGAAGGGCTCGTGCTCGATGCCGCCGCTCCCGATCTCGAGCGCCTCTTCGGCCCGCTGCCGTCGGAGCGCGTGCGCTTCTATGCGAACGAGCGCATCGATGCGCCCGCCGCGAGCGGCTCCGCGCTTCGCCGTGGCGCGGTCATCGTGCCGTGCTCGATGGGGACGCTCGCGCGCATCTCTTGGGGCTTCTCGTCGTGCTTGATCGAGCGCGTCGGCGATGTCGCGCTGAAGGAGGGCTGCCCGCTCGTGCTGGTCCCGCGCGAGGCGCCCTACTCCGCGCTGCATCTCGAGAACATGCTGCGCCTGGCGCACGCGGGCGCCGTCGTGCTGCCGGCCTCGCCCGGCTTCTACCACCGCCCGCGCACGATCGAGGACCTCGTCGATCACGTGGTGGGGAAGATCCTCGATCGCCTGCGCATCGAGCACCGTCTCTTCCGGCGCTGGGGCGGCGGGGATCCCGAGCCGATCGAGGAGGCGGGCCGTGGCTGAGCGAGCTCTGCGAGCGAGCTTCGGCGGTCGCCTGCGCACCGTGAGCGAGATGATCAAGCTCTCGCACACGGTGTTCGCGCTGCCGTTCGCGCTGTGCTCGGCCTGGCTCGCCGCGGGCGGCGTGCCCGCGCCGCGCGTCCTTGGCCTGGTCGTGATCTGCGCCGTCGCCGCGCGCTCCGCCGCGATGGGCTTCAATCGCTACGTCGATCGCGACATCGACGCTCGCAACCCGCGCACGGCGAGCCGCGCGCTGCCCGCGGGGCTCCTCTCGCCGCGCTTCGTGCTCGGCTTCATCGCCTGCTGCAGCGCGGTCTTCCTCGGCGCCGCGGCGCTCCTCGGTCCGATCTGCCTCGCGCTCGCGCCGCTCGTGCTCGCGGTGCTCTTCGGCTACTCGTACGCGAAGCGCTTCACCGCCGCGGCGCACCTCGTGCTCGGCTTCGCGCTGGCGCTCGCGCCGCTCGGCGCCTGGGTCGCCGTGCGCGGCGAGATCGCTGGCGATCTCACCGCGCCGCTGCTGCTCGGCGCGCTGGTGATGCTGTGGGTCGCGGGCTTCGATGTGATCTATGCGTGTCAGGACGCGGGCTTCGATCGCGCCGCGGGACTGCACGCCGTGCCGGCGCGCTTCGGCGTCGCGAAGGCTCTCTGGATCGCGCGCTTGCTGCACGTCGGCGCGGGTGCGGTCGTGCTGGTACTCGCCGTGACCAGCGGCCTCGGGTGGTTCCAGCTCCTCGGCAGCGCCGCGTTCCTCGGCTTGCTCGCGCTGCAGCACACCTTGGTCCGCGCGAGCGATCTCTCGCGCGTCGATGTCGCGTTCTTCACGCTGAACGGCTGGGCCAGCGTGATCTACTTCGGCGCGACCGCGCTGGACTTGGCCCTGCGCTGAGAGGCTGAGCAGAAATCCATGATGCAGCCTCTCAGATCCTTGCTGGCGCAGCGCCTGACGGCGCTGCTGCCCGTTCGCGAGCAATTCTTGCTCGCTCTCTGAGAGCTCGACGCCGTGGAGCCCGCGAAGAAGAAGAAGTCCATCGACCAAGCGCAGGCGCTGCTCGCCGCGCGCGCGCGCCTGCGCGCCCGCACCTTGCCGCGCGCGGTGCTGCTCGTCGGCACGGCGCGCGGTCGCGATCGCGTGACCTGGGATGCGGGCCAGGCCTCGTGGCTCCTCGGCGCGCTCCGCGATCGCGTGCGGGCCGACGGCCAGTACGTCTGGACGAGCTACGAGCCCGACGACGAGGCCTTCGATCTCGACGAGCTCTGCGCCGATCTCACCTCGCCCTCGCTCTTCGGCGAGACACGCTTCGTCTGTCTCGCCGATGGAACGCCGCTGCTCGAGACGACGACGCGGAGGCGCGGCGGCTCCGAAGCGGCGAAGCCCTTCGAGCGCGCGCTGCTGCACTGGGCCGCGACGCCAGCACTCGGGCATCGGCTCTATCTCGCGTTGCCGAACGCGAGCAGCGAATCGACCCTCGTCGCCGCGCTGCAAGAGAAGCTGGGCGAAGGCCTGCTGTTCCTCCCGCTGCGCGGGCTCTACGACACCCCGCCGCCGTGGAACCCCGATCCGCTGCAGACCGAGCTGGTGCGCTTCCTGAGCGAGGCCGCGCGCGAGCGGAAGCTCCAGCTCGGGCCGAACTCGCGCCTCGATCTCGCGCAGCGCCTGGGCTCCGATCTCGGGCGCTTGGAGAGCGAGCTCGAGAAGCTCGCGAGCTCCGCCGATGCGCAGGGCCGCGTGCCGGAAAACGAAGTGCGCGCGAACGTCGCCGGCGGCGCTCTCGAAGGCGAGGCCTTCGAGCTCGCCGATCGCATCGTGCGCGGCGACTCGCGCGCCGCGCTGCGCTGGCTGCGCGAAGTCGAGCGCCGCGGCGCGCGCCGCGACGCGCCGGGCAAGCGCTCGGGCGCGATGCAGGACCTCGGCGATCTCTCCGGCTTCATCGTCGCGGCGCTCGTGCGCGAGGGGCGGCGCATGCTCGCCGCGGCCGAGATGCGCGAGCAGGGGCTCAGCTTCGAGACCATCGCGGAGGCGCTGTCGGTGCCGGACATCAGCGTGGCGCGCGAGGCGTTCCGCGCGCGGCTGTTCGCGCGCGACCTCGCGGGGATGCGCGAGCTCTTGGCCGGCATCCGCGAGCTCGAGCTCGACTTGAAGCGGCGCTCGGTGGATGCCCCCCTCGCGCTCGAGCGCTTGCTCCTGCGCGTCCGCGTGCGCAGCGCGAAGGGGCGCAGCGCATGAGCATCCGCCTCCTCGATCCGCGCATCGTCGACCAGATCGCCGCGGGCGAGGTCGTCGAGCGGCCGGCCTCGGTGGTGAAGGAGCTCGTCGAGAACGCACTCGACGCCGGTGCCACGCGGATCGCGATCGAGCTCATGGAAGGCGGACGCGGTCTCGTGCGGGTCGTCGACGACGGCTCGGGCATCCCCGCCTCCGAGCTCGCGCTGGCGTTCGCCTCGCACGCGACGAGCAAGCTCGCCGACGTCGGCGATCTCGAGCACATCGCGACCCTCGGCTTCCGCGGTGAGGCGCTGGCGTCCATCGGCTCGATCTCTCGCGCGCGCATCCGCTCGCGCGCGCGCGGCAGTGAGGCCGGCGCCGAGATCGAGGACCACGGCGGGCGCGTCGGTGACGTGCGCGCGGCGGCGGCACCTCCCGGCACGAGCGTCGAGGTGCGCGATCTCTTCTTCAACACACCCGCGCGCCGGAAGTTCCTGAAGCGCGACTCCACCGAGCTCGGGCATTGCGTCGAGGCCGTGCTGCGCTTGGCGCTGGCGCATCCCGGCGTCGCGTTCCACCTGCGGCACGACGGCAAGGAAGTGCTCACGCTGCCGAAGGCGGAGCGGCTCTTCGAGCGCTTGCGCGCGGCGCTCGGCGCCGCACTCGGCGAGGAGCCGCTCGAGCTCGCGACGCGCGACGCCGAGCTCGGCTTGGAGGGCGTGCTGCAGCGGCCGTCGGAGGCGAAGCGCGAGGCGCGCCAATACCTCTTCCTGAACGGCCGGCACATCCGCGATCGCGCGCTGCAGCGCGCGATCAAGGACGCGTACGCGAGCTTCCTCTTCGGCAACGTGCAGGCCTCGTACGTCCTGCATCTCTCGCTCGATCCGGCGCTCGCCGATCCCAACGTCCACCCGACGAAGATCGAAGTGCGCTTCCGCGACGCGGGGCGCATCTTCGGCTTGCTGCGCCGCAGCGTGGAGCAGCGCCTGCGCGCGAGCGGCCACGCCGCGCCGGGCGCGCGGCTCTTGCTGGGCGACGGCGAGCCGCTGCCCGAGATGCCGATGCCCATCGGCGTGCGCGACGAGGGGCCGCCGTCACGCGCAGGTTCGCCGTCGAGTGGCGCTTCGTTCCCGATCGTCGCGCGCCCCGAGCTGCCGTTCGATGTTCACGCCGCGGAAGCGACCTCGGCGACGGCGCCGACGAGCGGAGCGCGGGAGGCGATCGCGCCGGATCGCGAGCCCGCGCGCTCCGCGGGCGCCGAGGTGATCCAGCTCCATCAGCGCTACCTCGTGCGCGCGACGTATCGCGGGCTCGAAGTGATCGATCAGCACGCGCTGCACGAGCGCGTGAACTACGAGGCCTTCCGCTCGGACCTGCGGGCGAAGGGCATCGCGATCCAGCGCTTGCTCGCGCCGGAGATCGCGCCCGTCGATCCCGCGCTGCTGGCGAGCATCGAGGAGCGCGGCGAAGAGCTCCAGCGCTTGGGCCTCGACCTGCGACCGTTCGGTCGCGACTCCGTCGCGCTCTTCGGCTTGCCCGCGCGGCTCTCGGGCGAGGATCCCGGCCATCTGCTCGAGCGCGCGCTGCGGCTCCTCCGCGAGGCCGCGGATGGAGAGGAGCTCGCCCCCGAGCACTTTCTCGCCGAGGTGCTCGCCTCGCGCGCGTGTCGTGGCTCGGTGATGGTCGGCGATCCGATGCGACCGGAGCAGGTGCGCTATCTCTTGGAGCGCGCGGCCACGCTCGCCGATGACAGCACCTGTCCGCACGGTCGGCCGACGCGCATCGCGTTCAGCGTGGAGGAGCTCGATCGCGCGTTCAAGCGGCGCTGAGCTCGCTGGTTGCGGGCATCTAGAAGCCGCGGTTCTGGAAGTAGTCCTTCTCCAGTGCCGGCTTCGGGTTGAGCTTCAGCGTCGTGAGGCGCACCTGGATCGCGTGAGCGAGGGGCGCGCCAGGTTGCGGCAGGCTCTCGTACACGTGGAAGACGCTGGGCGCTCGGATGTGCCGGCGCTCTCCGACGTCCTTCAGGCCGAACTCGAGGAAGCGATAGGCTTGCCAGGTGCTCTCCGGCGTCGCCGAGGCGCGGCGCACGTCGATGCGCTCCAGCTCGAGGGCGGCGTTGAAGTAGAGGCGCACCTCGGCGCGCTCGCGCGCTTCCGCGCCGAGCGAGCCCAAGGGCTCGAAGCCCTTTTCGCCGCCGGCCGGCGGCGTCTGGGCTCCGCCGCTCTCGGCGAGCAGTCCGCCGATGTCGGTCGAGGTCCCCGCGATCACGAAGGCCATCTTGCGCTTCCCGCCATCGAACCAGTCGACGTCGAGATCGACTTGCGCGCTCGGATTCTCCAAGCTGTGCGCGAGACCGGCCAGCGAGAACGCGTGCATGAGCGTCCGGCACATCTTCGCGTAGCGCCGCAGGTCCGCCTTGTCCTTCTGATACTCCGCCTGCGTCATCGGGAGGGGCAGGGGCTGCGACTTGCGGGAGATCCAGTACTGCACGCCCCAGCGCGAAGTCTCGACCTCGTCGCCGAGCCGCGTGCGGATCTTGATGCCGTCTTGCTCGGGGATCGAGCCGGCTGCGAAGGCGATCGCGAGCCGCGCCTCCACGTTGCCCTGCCGCTGATCGACGAGGCTGATCTCGGTCTGGAACGAGCGCAGCACGTGATCGCGTGCGAAGCCGAGCTGCTTCGCGATGGCGCTGGCGAGGAGCTCGCGCGCGCGCTTCTCGTCTTCGCCCTTCGCGGCACTCGCGGGCGGAGCAGCGCTGGCAGCGGGCGCAGAGGCCGCCGAGGGATCTTGATGCGCCAGAGCGTGCGGCGCGAGCAGAGCGAGGCCGAGGAGGAACGCGAAGCCGATCCGGGAACGCTGATTCATGGCGAAGGGTACGAGGGAGCCTCAAGTGCTGCTGGCCCGAGATCGAGCGGCGGGGGATCATAACCCCGTCACCTGTGCTTCGGCGCCAGTCCAGCGGTCGAACGAAGGAGCGGCGAACGGTGAGCGCGAAGGTACCGGAGACGAGCGGGGCAGCGCTCGATCGCTATCTGGTGGGCCCGACGGGGGTCGGCAAGAGCGCCGTCGCGCAGCTGCTCGGCGAGCGCCTGCCGCTCCGCTTGCTCTCGCTCGACTCGATGCAGGTCTTCCGCGGGATGGACATCGGTACCGCGAAGCCGACAGCGGCGGAGCGCGAACGCGCGACGCACGAGCTCCTCGACCTCGTCGATCCGCGCGAGTCCTTCTCGGTGGCGCGCTGGCTCGAGGCCGCGGAGGAAGCGCGCGTGCGCGCGCGCGCCAGCGGCAGGAAGCCGCTCTTCGTGGGCGGGACCGCGCTCTATCTGAAGGCGCTGACCCACGGGCTCTTCGAAGGTCCCTCCAGCGATCCCGAAGTGCGCGAGCGCCTGCAGCGCCGCGTCGAGGCCGAAGGATCGCACGTGCTCCACGCCGAGCTCCTGCGCTGCGACCCGGTGGCCGCGGCGCGCATCCATCCGAACGACGTGAAGCGCATCGTGCGCGCGCTCGAAGTATTCGAGCTCACCGGCGAGCCGATCTCCGAGCTGCAGCGCGAGTGGTCGCGGCGGCCCGGCGAAGGTGCGCGCATCGTCGGCCTCACGATGCCGCGCGAGCAGCTCGATGCGCGCATCGCGGCTCGCGTGTGCGAGATGATCGCCGCGGGCTGGATCGACGAGGTCGCGCGTCTCGAAGCCGGTGGGGGACTCGGCCCTCAAGCCGCCGCGGCCGTGGGCTACGCGACGATCGCCGCGTATCTCCGCGGCGAGCGCCCGCGCGAGGGCCTGGAGATCGAGATCGCGACCGCCACTCGCCGCTTCGCGCGCCGCCAGATGACGTGGTACCGCTCGTTCCCGCAGATCCAGTGGGTCCACGTCGCGCCCGAGAGCACCGTGGAAGAGCTGGCCGCCGCCGTCGAGCGACGCCTCGAGCTCGATCGCCCCTGAGACCGTGCACCGTGCACGCCCCGCGCGACTGAGCCGCTCCTCCCGGATCCCCAAGAACGCCGCGAGGGCACGCTTCGCGACTGGCGAAGAATGCCCTCGGACAGATCGACCGCTGATATCGGAGTGACGTCAGGCGATCGCAGATGCACCAACTGGCGGCGCATGCGAGACGCCGCCCGGAGACCCGTGCCGACTAAAGGTACGGATCGTTTTCGTCGTAGTTCAGGAGGTGCCGGAAGATGGAATCCTTCGCGTGGTTCCAGTCGCGGTGCCACGCGGTGGCGGTGCCCGAGATGTCCGACTTCACGTCATCCCAGACGCTCTTGCAGCCGCCCACGAGGACGAGCAGCGCAAGGACGAAGAGCAGGCCCAGCAGACGGCGCATGTTCGATTCCCTGATTGGTTGACGGTGCAGGTGGCAGTCGCCGCTCGCGGCCGCGCTCCTGACGAGGCGCTCGTTGCCGAGCGCTCGTTCGGCGTGGTGACGGGGTGCTCTCGTCTCGCGGAGCGAGAACGAACGCACGCGCCGCCGGGCGGACCACGGCGAGTAGGGCGGGAGGGTACCGAGGTAACGGGGGAGGGTCAAACGCTTTTCCCGTGGGCCCCGGAGGAGCCGGCGAGGCGCGGGTCGCGGC
>JAEUHW010000266.1 GCA_016793245.1 Planctomycetota bacterium | reverse complement strand
GTTGGAGAAGCGGATGCCACCGGCGCCGACCGTGACGGCCGTGAAGGTGACGGTCAGACCTGCGGCCGGCGGGATCGAGCCCGGAGGCGCCATCACGGCTTCGTAGACGAAGGGCGCCGCGGCCGGGATCGCGCCGCTCGACACCGAGATGAACGTGGTCGGATCGCACCAAAGCGCGCCCCCGATGCCCGCGAACGCGAAGCCGCCGGGCAGGAAGCCCGTGCTCACGAACACCGAGACCGCGCCGCCCGCGTTGGACCCGTCTTCGACGCGGCAGCCGAGGCCGTCGTCACGCACGCCGGCCTTGACCGCGGGATACAGGCCACCGAGGCCGTAGCTCACGTAGCCGCCGCCGACGGTGGCATCGATGTTGCCGATGTTGAGAGTCGCCTGGTCCGTGAGAGCGACCATCGCGAGCGTGCGCTGCGAGGTCGTGCGCGAAGCCACGCCGGTCACCGGATCGACGCGGGCCGCGTGCCACTTCGGCGCCGGTACGCGGGGGTTGTCGCCCGTCAGCGTCGTCGTGTTGATCGCGCTGGCCGTGTTCACGACGAGCACGTCGGTCGCGGAGGCGCCCGGAGGCAGCGACACGCCGAGGTAGAAGCCCGTCTCGCACGGCACGGTCACCGGAGTCGCCCAGGTGGACGAGAACTGCCACGCCACGCCGCCAGCGGTGGTGTTGACCGGCGTGTTCAGGGTTCCGGACTGCGCGATGATGCCGGCGGCCGAGCCATCCGGCAGACCGTCCGGCGCGACGGGACTGCGGAGGATGATCTGGAACGGACTCGCCGTCAGGCCATCGTTGTCCTGGATGATGTAGACCTGTCCCGTGACGGTGCAGCTCGTGTTCGACGAAGCGCCGATGCCGCGGAACTGGCTCGCCGACAGATCGGAGAAGCACTCGACCGCGACGGTGTTCGTCGCGCCGACGCGGGTGGAGAAGTTGGTGCCGCTGAAGAAGCGGTTGGGGAGGGCACCTTCGCCCTTGTAGAAGAGGTGGCGGTTGTTCGGCGCTTGCGCCGAGGCAAGGGCCGGCAGGGCCAGAAGGGTGGTGAAGACGGCAGTAGAGATGCGCATGTATGCCGGGTGGGAAGAGCTGGGCACTTCTCGCGGTGCGGCCAGCTCGGACGTGGGAGGACTTGGCGAGGGAGTGTACCTACGGCCCGACGAGGCGGGATGTGTGGTAGTAATGTCTTCCGGTTTGGATACCAGGCGTTCCGCCATTTCTGCCGACCGCCCATCGGCGTTGCGCTCTCCTTGCGCGTAGGTGCCCACCTGATGCTCCGGTCGATGTCTTCACGTCTCTTCATCCTCGTGCTGGCTTCCGCGGGAGCCCTCGGCGTCAACTTCGCTCTGCGTTCGCCGGAAGGCGCTACCTCGACGGCGCCGCCCGCGGTCAGGCCGAATCCCGCGCAGGAATCGCCGCCGCCTACCGCTGCACGCGTGCCGCTGCGCGAAGCGCCCGCGCCGACGCGGACGCCGCCCGTTCCCGCGGAGATGATCCGCTATCCCGACGGCACCTTCATGCCGCCGCTGAACGGCGTGAAGCAACCGGCTTTGCTCCATTGGCCGCCCGAGGAGCCGTTCAGTCCGATCGTCGGCAAGCAGATGGCGGGCGACGTCGAGTGGTACGTCCACGCCGACGGAACGCAGTCGACGACGCAGATGGTCTTCCGCTCGGACCTCGGACGCGAGGTCGCCGTGACGCACGTCGCGCGGCCGTTGCCGGTGCGTCCCGAAGAGCCGGTCGAAGGATCGGGCAAGGACTGAGCTGCGCTTCCTCGCGAGTCCACTTCCGAAGGACGGCCCCCGCGTGCGACTCCTCGTTTCCTCGATCCTCGGCCTCGGCCTCGGCGCGGCGCTGTCCGCGCAGGAACCGCACTGGTCTTTCACGCCGCCCGCGCTTCGCGCCGTTCCGGACGCAGGTGGAACCTGGGTGCGGAACGATCTCGATCGCTTCGTCGCCGCCGCGCACGCCGCTCGCGGTCTCGCTCCCGAGCCCGAAGCCGATCGCGCGACGTTGATCCGCAGGGTCTCGCTCGATCTCACCGGCTTGCCGCCGACGCGTGAGGCGCTCGAGGCGTTCCTCGCCGATGCGAGCCCCGAGGCCTACGAACGGATGGTCGAGCGCACGCTCGCCGATCCCGCGTACGGCGAGCGCTGGGCGACGCTGTGGCTCGACCTCGCGCGCTACGCCGACTCGCGCGGCTTCGAGAAAGACTCGGGGCGCACGATCTGGCCGTGGCGCGACTGGGTCGTGCGCGCGCTGAACGCGGACCTCTCCTTCGATCGCTTCACCGAGCTGCAGCTCGCCGGGGATCTGCTGCCGGACGCGGATGACGAGGCGCGGCTCGCGACGGCGTTCCATCGCAACACGATGACGAACGACGAAGGCGGCACCGACGACGAGGAGTTCCGCACGCTGGCGGTGAAGGATCGCGTCGAGACGACCTTCCAGGTGTGGATGGGGCTCACGATGCAGTGCGCGCGCTGCCACGCGCACAAGTACGATCCGATCTCCACGCAGGACTACTACGGCGCCTACGCGATCTTCGATCAGACCGCGGACGCCGATCGCTACGACGAGTCGCCGTTGCTGGCGGTCGCGAGCGAGGCGCAGCGCGCGGAGCTCGCGGCTCTCGACGAGCGCATCGCGGCGCGGCGCGCGGCGGGCGGCGAGGGCAGCGCGGTGACCTGGGGCGCGTGGGAGAAGAGCGCCGTCGTCGCGAGCTCGCCCTTCGGCGAGCGACCCGCGGAGCTCGCGTGGAGTGCCGCGCCCGAGCTCGTCGATGCACGATCACTCGCGCTCGAGCTGCCCGCGGGCAGCGCCGCGTTCTTCCGTCGCACGCTGCGCTGCGCGGAGCCGACCTCGCTGCGGCTCGCGTTCGGCAGCGACGATACGCTCTGCGTATGGCTCGATGGCGAGAAGATGCTCGAGCGGCCCGAGCCGCGCGGCCTCGTTCCGGCGCAGGATCCGCTCGAGCTTTCCCTCGCGGCCGGGGAGCACGAGCTGCTGGTGCAGGTGAGAAACACGGGCGGCCCCGCGGCGTTCTGGTGCGCCGTCGATGCCGAGCTCGCCTCGCTGATCGCGCAGCGCTCCGAGCGCGAGCGCGCGCTGCCGCGCGTGCCGGTGCTCCAAGAGCTGCCGACTGACAAGCGCCGCGCGACGAAGGTGCATCGGCGCGGCAGCTTCCTCGATCCGACCGAACCTGTCGCCGCGGCGTTGCCCGCGGCGTTCGGCCCGCGCGGCGAAGGCACGGCGATCGATCGCCTCGCCCTCGCGCGCTGGCTCGTCGCTCCCGCGAACCCGCTCAGCGCGCGGGTCTTCGCGAATCGCCTCTGGGCGCGGCTCTTCGGACGCGGCCTCGTCGAGACCGAGGAGGACTTCGGCACGCAGGGGGCGAAGCCCACGCATCAGGGGCTGCTCGATTGGCTGGCACTCGAGGTGCATCGCCGCGGCTGGTCGCAGAAGGAGATGCTGCGCTTGCTGCTGCTCTCCGCGACCTATCGCCAGCGCAGCGAGTGCAGCGCGGAGAAGCTCGCGAGCGATCGCTGGAACCTCTGGCTCGCGCGCGGCCCGCGCACGCGCCTCAGCGCCGAGATGGTGCGCGATCAAGCGCTGCTCGCGAGCGGCCTGCTCTCGCGGAAGCTCGGCGGTCCGCCGGTCTTCCCGCCGCAGCCGCCGGGCATCTGGCAAGTCGTCTACGACGCCGCCGACTGGAAGACGAGCGAGGGCGAGGATCGCTATCGCCGCGCGCTCTACACCTACTGGCGGCGCTCTTCGCCCTATCCGACCTACCAGACGCTGGACGCGCCGACGCGCGATCTCTGCGCGCCGCGGCGCTTCGGCACGATCACGCCGCTGCAGGCGCTGATCGCGTGGAACGATCCCGCGTTCCAGGAGGCGGCGCAGGCGCTCGCGCGACGTGTCGCGCGCGAGGAGGAAGGGCTCGAGGCGCAGCTCCGCGCCGCGTTTCTCCACGCGGCGACGCGCGCGCCGCGCGCGGCGGAGCTCGACGCCTTGCTCGCGCTGCACGCGCGGCGTCTCGCGGCGTGGAGTGCCAAGCGCGAGGATGCGCGGCGCTTCGCTTGCGAGCCGCTCGGGCCGCTCGAGGACGATCAGGATCCCGTCGCGTTCGCGGCGCTGACCGCCTGCTGCAGCGCGCTCCTGAACAGCGAAGCCTGCTGGGGGAAGGGCTGATGAGCACCTCGCATCGCCACGCGCACGAGCTCTCGCGGCGCGCGTTCTTCTCGCAGGCGGGGCTCTCGCTCGGCGGCATCGCTCTCGGTCAGCTCCTCGGTCGCGACGCGCGCGCGTTCGATGCACGAGCGCAACGCGGGCCGATGCACGCGCCGCGCGCGAAGGCGGTGATCTACCTGCACATGGCGGGGAGTCCGAGCCAGCTCGATCTCTTCGATCCCAAGCCGAAGCTGCAGGAGCTCTCGGGGCAGCCGTGTCCGCAGTCGCTGCTGCAGGGGAAGCGCTTCGCGTTCCTACAAGGCACGCCGAACCTGCAGGGCTCGCCGTTCCGCTTCGCGCGTCACGGGCAGAGCGGGGCCGTGCTCTGCGAGCACCTGCCGCATCTTGCGTCGATCGCGGATCGGCTCGCGTTCGTGAAGACGGTGCACACGAGCGAGTTCAATCACGCGCCCGCGCAGCTCCTGATGCTGACGGGGAACCCGCGCTTCGGCGCCGCGACGCTCGGGTCGTGGGTGAGCTACGGGCTCGGCTCGTTGACGCAGGATCTGCCGACCTTCGTGGTACTCGTCTCGGGCGGGAAGACCCCCGACGCGGGGAAGAGCCTCTGGGGCAGTGGCTTCCTGCCGCCGCAGCATCAAGGCGTGCAGTGCCGCACGCACGGCGAGCCCGTGCTGCACGTCTCCGATCCCGCGGGGCTCGATCGCGCGGGAAGAGCGGAGATCCTGGAGGCGCAGCGCGCGCTCAGCGCCGACGAGGCCGCGCGCAGCGGCGACCCGGACGCGTTCGCGCGCCTCGAGAGCTACGAGCTCGCGTTCCGCATGCAGACCGCGGTGCCCGAGGCATTCGATCTCTCGCGCGAGCCAGAAGATGTGCTGGAGCTCTACGGTGCTCGGCCCGGCCATCGCTCGAGCACCGAAGGCGCGCCCGATCCGCGCGTCGCGGCGCGCCCCGATGACGCCGCATTCGCGAACTCCTGCTTGCTCGCGCGGCGCCTCGTCGAGCGCGGCGTGCGCTTCGTGCAGCTCTTCGACTGGGGCTGGGATCACCACGGCGTGAGCCCCGGCGAGGACATCCCGACGAACTTGCCGATCAAGTGCCGCCAGATCGATCGCCCGATCACCGCGCTGATCCTCGACCTGGAGCGCCGCGGTCTCCTCGACGAGACGCTGGTCGTCTGGGGCGGCGAGTTCGGCCGGACCCCGATGCGCCAGAACAACGTGCCGAACGCCCCGTGGATGGGCCGCGATCACCAGCCCGAAGCGTTCACGATGTTCTTCGCCGGCGGCGGCATGAAGCCCGGCGTCACCATCGGCGAGACCGACGAGCTCGGCACGCATCCCGTCGCCGATCCCGTGCACGTCCGCGACCTGCAGGCGACGATCCTGCATCTCCTGGGCTTCGATCCCTTCCGCTTCCGCTATCCGTTCCAGGGCTTGGAGCAGCGCTGGATCGGGCCCGAGGACCACGCCTCGATCGTCCGCAAGCTCCTCGCCTAGCCACTGTACAGTAAAGGTGCCAGGCACCTTTACTGTACAGTGAGGAGAAGAAGACATGGGTCTCGATACGGTGGAGCTCGTGATGGATCTGGAGGAGGCACTGCATCTCCGGATCCCAGATGCGCGCGCCGCGCAGCTCGCGACGCCGCGAGATGTCGTGCGCTATGTCGCGAAGCGTCGGCCGCTGCGGCGCGAGGAGCGCTGTCGCGGCCGCGAGCTCTTCTTCGAGCTCCGGCGTGCGCTCGCCGAGCTCGAGGGTTGGGATGCGCGAAGCCTGCGCCTGGATACGCCGCTCCTGATCGCGTTCTGGCGCTGGGGAACGATCTACGATGAGCTGCTCTCGCGCTGCGCGTCGTACGACTGGCCGCTCCACGTGCCGCGCCCGAAGACGCTGCGCGAGCTCGTGCATCGGCTCGGCTGCGCGTTGATCCAACCGCCGGCGGACGGGCCGTGGTCGATGGAGGAGCTCTGCTATGTCGTGCGGCGCACCGTGGAGGGTTTCACGGGGCGAGGCGACTATCGCAGCGTTCACACCTTCGTCGGCGACATGCAGCTCGACTGACGCGGCGCGGAGTGTCATTGCACAGTAAAGGTGCCTGGCACCTTTACTGTGCAGTGGGCCGTGTCTCGGGGAACATCCCCGTCGCGTCATCGAACTCGACCGACTTCTGGTCCTGCCAGAAGCGCAGCGCGTGCGAGCCGAGCTCCTTCTCGTGGTTGCCCGAGAGCTTCATGCCGCCGAAGGGAACGCGCGGGTCGGCGAAGACGGAGAGCTTGTTCACGAAGATGGTGCCGATCTTGGCGCCCGCGGCGTAGCGCGCGGCGATCTTGCCGTCGCCGGTGACGATGCCGCCGTGGAGGCCGAAGGGGCAGGTGGCGTTCATCTCGAGCACGCGCTCGAACTGCGCCGCGGGATAGGTGCAGATGTGCGCGACGGGTCCGAAGATCTCGGTCTGGCCCAAGATCTTCGAGCGCGGATCGACCTTGCCGAAGAGCGTGGGCTCCATGAAGCAGCTCTGCGCGGGATCCGCGTCGAGCTGCCAGCCGGTGCCGCGCTCGAAGCCCGCGAGCACCGAGGCGGGCTTGCCGCCGCAGAGGAGCTCGCCTTCCTTGCCGGCGATCGCCTGCGCGGTGAGGCCGGCGATCTCCTTCAAGCGCGACGGGCCGGTGAGCGGCGTGATCATCACGCCTTCCTTCGTGCCCGGGCCCATCTTCGCGGCCCGCAGCTTCGCGACGAGGGCGTCGCGCACGGCGGCGTAGCGCTCTTCGGGGACGACGAGGCGCGAGACGGCGGTGCACATCTGCCCGCCGTTGCAGAGCATCCCCTCGAACGCGAAGGTGAGGAACTTCTGGAACAGCGCATCGGATTCCGCGAGATCGGGTCCGAGCACCAGCTCGTTCAAGCCGCCGAGCTCGAGCGCGGTCTTCACGTTCGCCTGCGCAGCGACGCCGGCGATCGAGAGGCCCGTCTCGGTGCCGCCCGTGAACGAGATGCGGTCCCAGCGGCGCACGTGCTCCGGCGAGGTGAACGCGCGCCCGATGCCGTCGCCCTGTACGAGGTTGATCACCCCGGCGGGGAAGAGGCCCGTCTGCTGGAAGAGCTCGACCAGGCGATGCGTGGCGGCGGGCGCGTCGCTCGCCGGCTTCAGCACGATCGTGCAGCCCGCGGCCAGCGCGGAGATCACCTTCGTGATCGGCGTCCAGAACGGGAAGTTGAACGGCGTGATGAGCGCGCCGACCCCGGCCGGCTCGCCGAGCACGACCGTCCAGGCGCCGCGGCGCTTGTCGATCGTCTCGTGGATCGTGTACGGGTTCGCCCCGCTCGCGATCTTCGGCAGGTAGGAGATCGCGAAGGTGGAGCCCAGCACCTCGCCCTGCGCATCGGGCAGCTTCTTGCCGTTGTCGCGGGAGATCAGCGTCGCGAGCTCGTCCTTCGCCGCGGTGATCGCCTCGCCGGCCGCGAGGATGCGCTTCACGCGGTCGTCGACGGCCAGCGCGCTCCACGCGGGGAACGCCGCCCGCGCGGCGGCCGCCGCCTGCGCCACCTGCTCCACGCTCGCTCCGGAGAGCGTCGCCACGACCTCGCGGAGATCCGCGGGGTTCCGGGTCTCGAAGGACTTCGGGCCGGCGACCCACTGACCGCCGATCAAGTTGAGCAGAGGCTGCATGCGCGTCTCCCCGCGAGGCGGGGCATCCCAGGGTTGAAGGGCGGGGATTGTCGGAGGACGGCTCTCCGAGGGCAAGCGCGAGCCCGGCAGCCTTCGCGCCCGTGATCCACGCCGGTCCAACGCGCCGCACATGGTGCAAGGGATTGCCCCGCGTTCTGCGCCCCGCGCCGGTGACACCGCATCGCGTCGGGCGCAGCTCTTCGCCGCCGATGCCGCGCGAGACGAGGTCTATCGTCTCGATCTGCGGCTCTATCCCCTCACGCGCATTTCCAACGACTCGAGGACCTGAAACACGGGCGCACCCGTCACGCACTTCCAGATCGTCACGAAGGACCCCGAGAAGCTCGCCGCGTTCTACACGCAGTTCTGCGGCTGGACGATGAACGCCGACAACCCGCTGCGCTATCGCGAGCTCGCGACGAATGCGGGCCGCGGCATCGACGGCGGGATCTGGCCTACGCCAGCCGAAGCGCAGGGCTTCGTGCAGCTCCACTTCGAAGTCGAAGATGTCGCGCAGAAGGTGAGCGAGGCGACGCAGCTCGGCGCCGGCGTGCTCGTGCCGCCGCAGACGCTGCCGAACGGCGAGCGGATGGCGGTGCTGCGCGACCCGGATGGGATTCCGTTCGTGCTGCGCTCGCGGCCGAGGGCTTGATCGGGAGTCGCTCGAGCGACGCTCAGTCTCCGCCGCCGCAGCCGGAGCACCCCGAAGAGCCGCCCTCGCCGCTGCATCCCGAGCTGCCGCTATCGGAGCTCGCCTCCGCGGCGTCGGCCGCCGCGTCGAACTCCTGGCGCAGCTCGTCGCCGCCGTCTCCGCCGCACGAGCTCCCCGCTCCGGAGCAGCTACCGGAGCTCGTGTCCGGAGCCATGCGGCGTTCGGCGCGCGCGAAGAGCGCGTCGTCGGCGGCACCTTGCCAGAGCAGCGCCGCAGCTCCGCAGAGTGCCAGGTGTCCGGCATAGCGCTCGATCATCTGGCTGAGCTGCGGGGCATCGACGGGTTCGGCGAGGGCTCGCTCCACCGCGTCGAGCTCGCGCTGGAGCGCGGAGGCGAGCTCGTTGCCGCGCGCGCTGCGCCGTCCGGGATACGCGAGGAAGAGATCGAGGAAGCCCTTGCGGAAGCAGCCCGCGAGGCGCGGAGAGTGGCCTACCAGGCGGAAGAAGTGCTTGGCACTGCGCGCACGTTCGAACGCGACTTGCACGGCGTTCGCCAGCAAGGTGCGTACTTCGGGTCGCGCGCGGAGAGGCCCGAGGAAGACCTCTTCGTGACGGAGCGTGCGCGCGCTGGCGAACGCATCCCCGCGTCGGAGATAGCTCGCCTCGCCGTTGGCTTCGCGTTCGATCCGCAGCACGCGCCGCTGGAGGAGATGCGCGAGCGTCGCCTCCAGCGCCGGGCGCAAGCGCGCGCGCGAGCCATCCGTCAGCAGTAGGACCTCGGCGGGAGTCCACTCTTCGAGCAGCGTCATCGGAACCACCTCGAGAAACGCGGGATGCACCAGTACCGAGAGCGATCGACGCGGACGAACCTCGCCGCGCGGAACCGCTCGCGCGCGGGAGGCCAGAGATCGAGGGGCGGCTCTTCCTCGAAGAGGCGCCGATAGCTCGCGAGCGTCGCCTCGTAGGCCGAGCCGTAGCGCGCGGCTTCCGCTGCACCTCCGCGCGTCGGTCCGTGGTGCAGCTCGCGCCGCAGGACCTCTCCGCAGAGCTCGCGCCAATAGGACTCGGTGTAGAGGAGATGCAGGTGCCAGACCTGGTCCACCGCGTCGCTCGGAGTGCAGGGATGTCCGGCGACGCAGAGGAGCAGCAGGAAGCGCTTGTATTCCGCGATGGCGCGCAGCGCGTGCTCCTTCGTCCAGTCGTTCTCTCGCGCGAGGCGATCGCTGAAGGAGAGCGCGGCGCTCGGATCGTCGAGCTCGAAGCGCAGCAGGCGCTCCCAGAGCACGGCCGCCGCTGGATCCAACATCCGACTCATGCGGGGTCACGTTCGCGGACGAGGCCGCGGAGGGCAAGGGGAGGGCTCGGCGAGCCCGCTCGCTCGGTGCTCCTGCGTCGAGGTTCTCCGAATCTTCTCGGAGGGCTTCCCCGTTCACTCGCTGGGTGCTTCGGCGCGGATCATGCTGCGGAGCGAGCTCGGCCGCTCGGCGCCGGCCCAGCTTGCTGCCACAGCTCGTGCGGCATCGGGTGGCCCGGGGCGGATGCGCCGGGCTCCTTCGCTTTTTGATGTCCCCGCACGGCCCCCGGAGTGGAATCTCCCGCCGTGACGAACCGCGCATCGATCCTGCCCGCCGAGCCTGCGAGCTCCGCCGACCCGAGCGGCCGAGCGGTCTTCGAGATCCTGGCGCGCGAGCACGCGCCCATGCTGCTCGCCTTCCTGCGCAGCCTGCTGCGCTCGGGCGATGCCGTGGACGACGTCTTCCAGGAGACGATGCTCACGGTGTGGCGGCGGCTCGCGGACTACGACCGCGAGCGACCGTTCGCGCCGTGGCTGCGGGGCATCGCGCTGAACTTGGTGCGGAAGCAGCAGCAGCGCGACGCGCGGGTCGCGGTGCCGTGCGATCCGGCGGAGCTGGAGGCGCTCGTGCGGCGCTTCGACGAGGTGGCGTCGACGGCGGAGGTCTTCTCGAGCACCTCCGAGCGCTTGCAGCATTGCCTGCGGCATTTGCCCGAGAAGCTCCGCGTGGTGATCGGCCTCGTCTACGAGCGCGGGCTCGCGCTCCGCGCCGCCGCGCAAGCGCTGGAGGCGAACGAAGAGGCCGTGAAGAAGCGCGTGCAGCGCGGTCGGCAGATGCTCGCGGCATGCTTGCGCCGCGGAGGAGTCGTCGCATGAGCGACCCTGCGGATGCGATCGAGCCGGAAGAAGCGGGCTCCGGGGAGGCGCGCGCCGACGAGCTCCTCGTGCACGGGTTGCTGCGCTCGCAGGCGCTCGATGACGCTGTAGCAGTCAAGCGGCGCGTGGACGCGGTGATGGTGGCCCTCGAGGCTCCCGCGCCGCGGCGCGAGCGTGTGCTGCGGCGTTGGCCGTGGCTCTGGCTCGGCGCCGCGGCCGCGTGCGCGCTCGCCTATCTCTTGCTGCGCTCCGCGCCCGAAGCCTCGCGAGGTTCCGCGAACGATGGCGCGCCGATGGACTCCGTGGCGCTCGTCGAGGATGCGCGCGAGAAGACGCGGCAGCTCGGCGACCGGACTTACTCGATCGCCGCGTGGATCGCGGGCGAGGACACGCCGGTGCTGCGCGGCGAGCTCGACCTGCGCGGCGAAGCGAGCTATCTCCTGCGCGCGGAGCTCCACGGGCTGCCGTTGACGACCGGTGTCGAGGGCGATGCGCCATGGTTCTCCGGCCACGCTCAGATGATCGAGCGCTTGCGAGAGGATCCGCGCGCTTCGCTCATGTTCGCGCGCGAAGGCGAGCCACGCTTCGAGCTCACGCCCGATGCGCTGCTCGCGCCGCTCGCCCGCGACTACCAGCTCGCCGCTCCGGCGCGCACGGCGCTCGCCGAGCATCCCGGAGTCATGTACCTCCACGTGGTCGCGCAGCGCACGGCGCAGGACGATCGCCCCGATCGCATCGAAGCGTGGATCGAAGAGAGCTCCGGCCTCCTGCGACATCTCGCGTTGCGCTGGTTCCCCGGGCCCGAGCACGAGCCCGAGCCCTTCGACCTGCGCGACCCGCCGCGCACCGAGCTCGTGGTGCTCTTCGCGCTCGAAGAGCGCGCGAGCTTCCCTCCCGATTGGTTCCGAGCCGAGCGACACCCGCGATGATCCGATTGCGTTCCCTCTCGAAGACCTACGCCAGCCCGGCCGGACCGTTCCATGCGCTGCGCGAGGTCGACCTCGACGTCGCGCGCGGCGAGCTGCTCTCCGTCGTCGGTCGCTCGGGCAGCGGCAAGTCGACGCTGCTCAACTTGATCGCCGGGCTCGATCGTCCTACCTCGGGCACGGTGCACGTACGGGACAGAGCCGTGCACGACCTCGTCGAGCGCGAGCTCGCGGCGTGGCGCGGCGCGAACGTCGGTGTCGTGTTCCAGTTCTTCCAGCTCCTGCCGACGCTGACCGTCGTCGAGAACGTGATGCTGCCGATGGACTTCCTCGGGCTTCGTCCGCGTCGCGAGCGCCGTGCGCAAGCGCTGGCGCTCCTCGCTTCCGTTGACATCGCGGAGCAAGCCGACAAGCTCCCGCTCGAGCTCTCCGGCGGGCAGCAGCAGCGCGCCGCCATCGCGCGCGCGCTCGCCAACGATCCGTCCGTGCTCGTCGCCGACGAGCCGACGGGGAACCTCGATGCCACGACCAGCGCCTCCGTGTTCGCGCTCCTGCGCCGGCTCGCCGATCGGGGCACGACGGTGATCCTCGCCACGCACGAGCGCGACGTGCCGGGCCTCGATCGCAGCGTCGAGCTCCGCGATGGGGCCCTCGTTCCCACGGCGATGGTAAGCAGCGCGACGTCGGGCAGCGCCATTGCGGTGGCGACGTCGTGACGGCCTCCCTGCGCTTCGTTCTGCGCGGCCTCTTCGAGCGCGGCCAGCGCGCGCGTTCGACGTTGATCGTCGTCGCGCTCGGCCTCGGCCTGGCGTCCTTCGGCGCGCTGCTCGGTGCGTTCGCGATCCTCGAGCGCGAGGTCGCGCGCGGCTACGCCGGCACGCATCCCGCCGCGGCGACGCTCTGGACCGATGTCGTCGACGAGGAGCTCCTCGCCAGCGTCGCGGCGGTCGAAGGCGTCGCGGTCGTCGATGCGCGGCGCGTGCTGCAAGGGCGCTTGAAGACCGGGCCGCTGCAGTGGCGCACGCTGCAGCTCGTCGTGCCGCGGAGCTTCGAGCAGCTCGCGCTGAGCCGTTTCGCGCCCGGCGAAGGTTCGTGGCCTCCCGCGCTCGGCGAGGTGCTCCTCGAGCGCGATGCGCGGAGCGTCGCGAAAGCGCGGATCGGCGACACCGTGATCGTGCAGATCGGCGCGGAGAACGCGGTCGACCATCGGCTGCGCATCGGCGGGACCGTGCACGATCCCGGGCAAGCGCAGGCGCGCATGGAGAACGTGGTCTACGGCTACGTCACGCGCGAGACCATGGAGGCGCTCCCCGTCGCGGCCGCGGCCGATCGGCTGCTCCTCGCTCCGGTCGAAGGCGCACCCATCGCCGCGGTCGTCGCCCGCGTGCAGGCGCTGCTCTCCGAGCGCGGCCGACCGCTGCGACGTACGGAGATCTCGAAGGGGCATCCGCACGCCGAGCTCATGCAGCTCCTGATGCGGATCCAAGCGGGCTTCGGCGTCGCGCTGCTGATCGTCGCCACGCTCTTCGCGGTGCTGCTCTTCAGCGCCGGCATGGCGCGCCAGGTGCGGCAGGTCGGCGTGCTGCGCGCGATCGGCGCGCGGCGCGCGCAGATCGCCGGGCTCTTCCTCGCGCAGGCCTTGTTGCTCGGCCTCGTCGCCTGCGCGTGCGCGTGGCCGATCGCCCTCGTCGCGGGGCGATTCTTCGCGGGCTACCTCTCCATCTTTCTGAACTTCGATCTGCTCGACCGCTCCGTTCCCGCGTGGGTGCTGCTGCTGCAGCTCGGCGCCGGCATCGCGCTGCCGCTGCTCGCCGCGGCTTGGCCGGTCTGGAGCGGCAGCGCGGTGCCGCTGCGCGAAGCGCTCGCCGAGCACGGTGGGGGACGCGCCGCGTTCGGGCGCTCGGCGTTCGAGCGCTGGATCGCGCGCGGCAGCGGCGGGGGCGCTCTGCGTCCGCTGCTCTACTCCCTGCGCAATGCCCTGCGCCGGCGTGGCCGCAGCGCGATCGTGCTCGCGACGCTCGCGCTCGGCGGCGTGGGCTGCGCCTTCGCGCTCGATCTGCGCGCTTCGATGATCGCGACGCTGGATCGCCTCTTCGTGGCGCGCCGCTACGACTTGAGCTTGGTGCTCGGCTCGATGCAACCGCTCGCGAACATCGAGCGCGCCGCGGCGGCGACGCCGGGCATCGCCGCGGTCGAGGGCTGGGTGACGACGCAGGCGACGCTGCCCACGGACGAGGCGAGCGCCGACGACGGTGTCGCGGTGAAGGAGTCGAGCGCCAAGCGCGTGGGCTTCCCGGGGATGCACGGCTCGCATGCTTCGGCTGCGTCCGCCGGCGAAAGCTTCACGATGCTGGCGCCGCCGCCGGGGACGCAGCTCTTCGCGCCAGAGATCGTCTCCGGGCGATTCCTCGCCCGCGAGGATGTCGACGCGCTCGTGCTCAACGAGGCGCTCGCTGCGCGCTGCGGCTCGCCGTCGGTCGGCGATACGCTCCGTCTGCAGATGGGCCCGCAGCGGAAGGACTGGTCCATCGTCGGCATCGTGAGAGAACCCTTCTCGCCGCCGATGGGCTACGTACCGCGCGCCTTCTTCGAGCGCGCCGGTCACGCGGGCATGATCAACACTGTTCGTCTCGATCTCGTCGACGCGGAGGAAGGGGCGAGCAATGCACTGCTTGCCGCGTTGGAGGCCAACCTGGCGCAGGAGCAAGTGCGCGTCCTCTCTCGCCAGCGCACCGGCGACGCGCGCTTCTCGTTCGATCAGCACTTCGTGATGATCTACGACGCGCTGCTCGCGATCGCGGGCTTGGTCCTCCTCTTCGGTGGCGCTTGCCTCGCTTCCTCTCTCGCGCTGGCACTCCGCGAGCGGCGGCGCGAGCTCGGCATCCTTCGCGCGATCGGCGCCTCTCCGCGTCTGCTCGCGCGCCTCGTCGTCGCCGAAGCTTGCGGCCTCGCGGCGCTCGCTTGGATCTTCGCCGTGCTCCTCGCTTGGCCGCTCAGCGAGCTCGTCTGCGGCGCCTTCGTGAACGCGCTGTTCCGGACGCAGCTCGCGTACACCGCCGAGCCGCTGTCGCCGGTGCTGCTGCTCGTCGTCTCGCTGGTCATCGCCGTGGGCGCGGGCGCGCTCCCGGCATGGCGGGCGCGGCGGATGAGCGTGCGGGAGGCGCTGGCGGGGGAGTAGAGACTCGCAGATCCTGCGTGGCGAGAGAGCAGCGCGGCGGGGAAGATGCCCCGGTGCGCCGCGCCCGGGGAGCGAGTGATCCTCGGGAGCGCGCGTCGTCCTTCGGTTCCGCTCCAACCTTCCCCGAGCCGCTCGTGAGTTCCGCTCCTCCCCGACCGAACCAGGACCAAGCCGATCCGACGCCCGAGCGAGTCGCCGAGGACCTGGGCTTCGGGCGCGTCGTGGCGCAGACCGCGCGCGGGCGCTTCCTCGGACGCGACGGTCAGCCGAGCTCGCGCAAGTACGGGCTCGGGCCGCAGCGCGCGGCGCGCTTCTATCTGCAGGCGCTGAACGCCACGTGGCCGCAGTTCCTGATCTGGTCGCTCGCGACCCTGCTGCTGCTGAATGGGCTGTTCGCGGTCGCCTACACCGCGCTCGGGCCGGAGGCGCTGCACGGTCAGGAGGAGCTGCGGATCGTCGACCCCTTCCTGCGCGCGTTCGCCTTCAGCGTGGGCACCTTCACCACGGTAGGTACGGGACCGATGTACGCAGTGGGCGCCACCGCGACCTGGCTCGTGGTGGTCGAGTCATTGATCGGTCCGCTGGTCATGCTCGGCATCGGCGGCATCCTCGTCGCGCGCATCACGCGTCCGCGCATGGAGGTGCGCTTCAGCCAGTCGGCCGTCGTGGCGCCGTATCGGGGGGGACGCGGGCTCATGTTCCGCATGGTGAACGTGAAGCCCGGCGAGGTCAGCGATGTGCGGGTGAAGCTGAACCTCGCCTGGTTCGAGGAGGTGGATGGACGCCGCGAGCGGCGCTTCCATCAGCTCGAGCTCGAGCGTAGCTCCGTGGAGTTCTTCACGCTGCACTGGACGGTCGTGCATCCGATCACGGCGCGGAGTCCACTGCGCGGGATCACGCCGGCGCAGCTGCATGCGGCGCAGGCCGAGATCCTGGTGCACGTGCGCGCGCACGAGGAGACCTTCTCCACCTCCGTGACGGCGCGCACCTCCTATCGCTGGGACGAGATCCGCTGGGATGTGAAGTTCGCGGACATGTTCCTGCAGACCGAGGACGGCGTGCTCGCGATCGACGTGGATCGGCTCGACCGGACCGATCGCTTGCCCGAGGGGGCGACCGCTACGCCCGCCGCCCTGGAGTCCGCGAGCGTCTAGCGACCGGGCGACGAGATCGTCATCGCTCCCGGCTTCGGAGCGCGGCTTCGTGGCTTCGCTAGCGGCTGGTCGTCCGCTGATCGCCCGCGCCGAGGCGCATCGCTTCGTAGTCGAGCTCGGTCTCGATCTCGCGCATGACTTCGTCGGAGATCGCGCCTTCGTTCCGGAGGCGCAGCAGCATCCGGCGCTCGGCCTCCATCACTCCCAGCCGCAGGCGATGGCCCGCATCGCTCCCGCCGGCCTGGCGCTGGTGTCTCTGGAGCTTGTCGGTGAGCTCGCCGCGGAGCCGCGCGACCTCGACCGGGTCGGCCCAGGCTTCGTGCTCCATGTCCTCCAGCGCTTCCATGGCTCGCCGCAGGCTCTCCCGCCGAGCCAAGCGCGCCTCCTCATGGTGCTTGTGCTCGGGCTCGAAGCGGAACGCCTTGATGATCGGCCCGAGCGAGAAGCCCTGGAGCAGCAGCGTCGAGAGGATCACTCCCATCGCGATGAGGATGACCTCGGTGCGATACGGGAACGGCGTGCCGTCGCTCAGCGTGCGAGGCAACGCCAGCGCGGAAGCCAAGGTGACGATCCCGCGCATCGCGGTCCAGGACACGAGGAAGATCGGCTTCCAATGCGGCAGCGGATCCTTCCGCCGCATCTCGGCGCTCAGCACGCGCGGCAGCAGCGTGGCCACGGGCACCCAGATCCAGCGCACGACGAGCACCGCCGCGCTCACGGCCGCCGCAGAGAGCACCACCGAGCCGAGCATCTCCGGCGGCACTTGCTCGAGGAGGCTCGTGAACTGCAGGCCGAGGATCAGGAAGATCAGCGCGTTCAGCAGGAACACGAACAAGTCCCACACCGCCTTCGCCTGCACGCGCGAGAACGGCGAGACCGCGGTGGAGAAGTGTTGCCGGGTGTAG
>JAEUHW010000230.1 GCA_016793245.1 Planctomycetota bacterium | reverse complement strand
CCCGACAACATGAGTTCCGGAGCCCCCGCCTCCAGCGGGCTCCGGAACGGCGCACGATGTCTATCGACGTAGCGGAGCCGCATCCGGAGGCGATGCAAGCGACGTGACCGCCGCATTCGCGCTCGAATCGCTTCCGGCGTCGCTCACGCGTCAACGCACGATGTCGTTCGACGTCGTTCACACGCGGCGGGCGCGGCGCTTGCTTCGCCGGAGGGCTGGCGGAGCGGTCGTGGCGGTACGCGCGTTCAGCTGTTCGCGCTCGTCGTTGGTTCGGGTACCGCTCTCGCATCGACGCGTCCATCGCGTGCGCGCGAGGGTGAAAGCGAGATCGCGCTGTCCTTGGGTTCCGAACTAGACTCAAGGACAACGACCAGATCACCCCAAGGACTCTAGCCCCCGAGCCGCCGCGCGCGCACGAAGTTGGTGAGGAAGCGGAACGCCGAGAGATCGGGAATCTCCGGCGAGGCCTTCGCCGCGCTCTTCCAGAACGCTTCCTTCAAGGTCTCGCGCAGCTTCGCCCAGCCGAGCCCCATGTGGTCGACGGCGTAGATCTGGCGATCGCGATCGGTCTTCAAGTTCGGCGCGACCGCGAGTCCCTGCAGATCGAAGTGGTTCACCGAGTCGAGGATCACGCCGTGACCGGAGCGGAACCACGCGGCGAGGTTGCCGCAGCCGTGGCGCTCCGCGGCGTCGGGGCTGTCGATCAGCACCTCGGCGCGCTCGGGGTCGAGCACCTCGATCAAGTAGGCGCCCTCCAGGTGGTAGATCGGCGTCGTTCCCGCCGGGAAGACGCCCCGCAGATACGGGCTCTCGGGCTCGACCGCCGTCGCGCGCACGTCGTCCATCACCTGCTCGCGCGTCGCGAAGCGCCGCACGACGCCCGGGTGGATGCGCGCGATCGTCTCCTCCAGCGCCCAGCACGAACCGAAGAGCATGCCGCCGACGCGCACGAACCACGCGAGCGGCTCGACATCGCCGGCCTCGAGCTCGCCGGTGCAGTTGGAGAAGAAGAGCGCCTCCTGATGCAGGCCGCAGGTGGGCACCGCGCTCGCGCGCGTGCGGCGATGCGGGAGCGACAAACGCTCGAGCAAGAGCTCCATGTGATCGCCGCGGCTCTCGAGCACGATCACGTCCAGGTTCTCGTAGAGCTGGCGGTCGGGCACGTCGTAGCCGTAGCGGCGCTGCTTCTCGGCTTCGTCCGCGCGCGAGCGGAAGCTGTGTTTCGCGCGGTTCTGCTCCCACCACGAGCGCCAGAGCGCCGGATCCGCGGCGAGGTCGTTGCGCCACGAGAGCACGCGCAGCGCCTCATACGCGGCGCGCTTCACGTTCCCGTCCTTGTCTTCGAGCAGCGGCAGCAGGGCCTCGACCGCTTCAGCGCGCTGCAGATGCTGGAAGCCGACCGCGGCCGCGCCGCGGCGCTTCCAATCGGCGTGCGCGGCTTGCGCGCGGAGCTCGGCGAGGGCCTCGTCTCCGCCGACCATGCCGAGCGAGACGATCGCGCAGACCGCGGCGGCCCAATCGGCACCCGCGACGATGCTCCGCAGGGCCGGGATGGCCGCGGGGTCGCTCGTGCCGCCGAGATGCACCGCGATGCGCTCGCGCACTTCGGCGTCGCTCTCCTTCGAGAGCGCCGCGGCGATCCAAGCGACGTCTTCGCTGCGGCTCAGGTCACCGCTCGCCACCACCGTGTCGAGGAGTTGGAGGCGCACGCGCGGCTCGCGTTCGGCGCTCCATCGCGCTCGCGCGCTCGCGCTGGCGAAGGCGCTCGCGAGCGCGCGCAAGGCACGCGCCGCGGCGGCGCGCACGGCGGTGGCTTCGTGCGTGAGCGCGCCGCTGAGCGCCGCTTCGGCTTCGTCGACCGCGAGGACTCCCGATTCGCCGGCGAGCAGCGCTTCGATGAGCCGGACCTTCCGCAAGGCCGACGGCGCATCGGAGCCGAGGTCGGCGAGCAGCGCCTTCGCGGCTCCCGCGGGCGGCGCCCCCGAGTGCCGCACGAACGCGAGCGCGGCGCGCAAGGCGCGGCGTTCGAGCACGTCGTTCCGCGTCTTGCCGGCGAGCACTTCGGCGAGCACCACGCGATCGCCTTCGCGCGGACCGAACGCGATGGCGTCGAGCGCGGCTGCGGCGAGCGCGATCCGCGCGTCGCCGAGGAGCTGGCGCAGCGCCGCCGCGCGATCCGCGGAAACCTCGAGCCACGCGCGCGCCGCCGCCTCGCGCACGCGGAGGTCCTCGTCCTTCAGCAGCTTCTCGAGCTTCTCGGCCTTCTCCGCCTTCGGGTCGGCGCCGCCGCCGCGCGCTACGAGAGCGAGCGCCTCGCACGCCGTCGCCTTCGTCTTGCCCTTCGCTTTTTCGAGCAGCTCCCCGGCCGCGCTCCGCGCATCGATCGCGCGCAGCGCCTCGGCCGCGTGATAGCGGAGGCGCGCGAACTCGGCCTCCAATGCGAGCTCGAGCAGCGGCTTCAGCGCCGCCGCTTCCTTGCGAACGCCGAGCGCTTGCACCGCGCGCTCCTGCACCTCGGGATCCTTGTCACCCAGCACGCCCAGCAGGAGCTTGCCGGCGTCGGGGCGATCGCTCGTCTCGAGTGCGCCGATCGCCGCGAGGCGCACGGCGAGGTCCTTCGCCTTCAGATCCTTCACCGGATCCTGCGCGAGAGCCGCACTGGCGAGCGAGGCGACCGCGACGAAGCAGAGCCCGAGAGCAAACGACGAGCGAGTCGAGCGGTACGACATGGAGATGCGGCAGGAGCACGAGGGAGCGAGAGGCGAAGTTCCGCTCATGTTGTCCGGCACACGCGACTCGTGTCCACGCGGCGCATGACGATGCGCGGCGAGACCCTCTCTCTCCGACTCCCCCGCTAGTTCGCGCGCACGGTGTAGACGTTGCTGGCCCCCGCCAAAGGGACGCTCGCGATCAGCGTCCCGGTCTGCACGTCCAGGCGATGGAGCTGCGGATTGGTGGGGAAGGTGCCGACGAAGACGCTCTGCTCGTCGCGCGCGAGATCGCAGGCCCAAGCGCCTCCGAGCGAAACTCCGGGGACATAGCTCGTCCACGCGAACACGAGCGGGTTCTGCGGATCGAGATCCAAGCGGCCCGCGAAGCCGCTGCCGCTCCACCCGGTGACGACGGCGAAGGAGCCGTCCCGCGCCAAGGCGAAGCCGTGCGGCGCGGAGCCGAAGCCGACCGGAGGCTGCGAACGGATCCCGAGCGCATCGATCGCGACCGTCGCCGGATCGTGATCCACGAAGAGCCCCGTCTGCACGTCGAGGCGATGCATCTCGCCCGGCGTCGAGCCCGCGTTCTGGATGAGGATCAAGGCGTAGCGATCGCCCGGGAGGATGCGCACCTGGTTGGCGATGCGGAGCGCGGAGGTCGCCGGCGGGAGGAAGTAGGTACCCGTCACTTGCAGATAGGTCGCGCTCGCGGGGTTCGTATCGACGCGTTGCACGACGTCCGAGAGGAGCGTCGGCACGATCGCGAAGTCGCCGCTCGGCGCGAGCGCCCAGCGCTCGATCAGCGCGCCACCCGCCAGCCCGTTGGTCGAGCCGAGCGGCTGGCCGTAGCTCACGCTCGTCGGATCGGCGTCGACGGCGACGAGCTCGAAGCTGGAGGAGGTCGCGCCGGTCATCGTGTAGAGGCGCTGGCGCGGCGCATCGATCGCGAGGCCGTAGCACGGCCCGCCCGCGGCGTAGAAGGTGCTCCAAGAGACGTTCGCCGTGCCGAGATCGCCGCGCTGCACGGCGTTACCCAAGCTCGAGCTCACGTAGAGGTAGCGGCCGCCCGGAGCGAAGCGCGCGTCGGTCACGTTGTCGGTGAAGGTGCTGTTCGCGTTCGAGCGCAGCGTGTTGGTGCGCGCGTCGATCACCCAATGGGGATCCGTGCTCCCGCCCACCGAGGTTCCGACGAAGACGAGCGGCTCGTGGCGCAAGCGCACTTCGAGACCGCTCGTCGCCGCGAGGCCGCCCGTCGGCGTGACATCGCCGATCAGCGCCTGCGCATAGACGGCGGCGCCAATCAGCTCGCGCGGCAAGTTCGCGGGCAGCGGCAGCGCGTAGCTGCCCGAGCCCGCGCCCGGAACCCCGCCCGCTCCGCCGAGGGAGAACGGCGCGGTGAAGAGGAAGGACGGCGGAATGAGATCGACGAGCACCGTCGTGCCGCCGGGCAGCGGGAGGTTCCCCGGAGCGAGGGAGAAGAGCAGCAGCGCCGGAGCGCCGCCGAGCGCGCCGGCGACCTCGATCGCGAACGCCGTGTTGCCGATCGCGGGATCGCCGCTCGCGATCGTCGGTGTGATCGCGCCGGTGCCGGCGGTGCCGAGTCCATAGGGCGTGCTCTGCGCCGCGGCGGAGGAGCCGAGCGCGACCAGCGCGAACGAAGCGAACGCAGCGAGACGAGCGACGCGACTCTCGAGTGACATGGCGGGCTCCTGGATGGCGGTGACGTGGAGCAGGGAGCAGGCGAACGCGGCGGGGAATGCGCTTCGTCTCACCGCGCACGCATCTGCGCCGAATTCTGCTCGCTCACCCCCGCCGTGCGAAGAGCCCTGCCCCCACCGCCGTGAACACCGCCGCGAACGCCAGCAACGCCCCGATCTCCGGCAGCACATCCACGACCGTCGTCCCCCGCCGCCCGAGCACCTCCGCGTAGCCATCGAGCGCCCACGCATGCGGCGTCAGCAACCCCACTTGCTTCGCCGACTCCGGCAGCACGAAGCGCGGCACCATGCAACCGCTGACCAAGCCCATCACCAGCACGACCAGCGTGCCGTAGCTCTGGATCTGCTTCTCGCTGCCGCCGATCGAGGCGACGAGGAAGCCCAGGCCGACCGCGGCGAGCACGGTCGCGACGGTCAGCGCCAGCAGCGCCGAGAGATCGCCGCCGATCTCCAAGCCGAAGACCAGCACCGCGATGCCGAAGAGGAAGAGCATCTGCGCGCAGCCGATCAGCGCGAAGGGCACGAGCTTCGCCGCGAGCAGCGGTCCCCGGCGGATGGGCAGAGAACGCAAGCGCGCGAAGGTGCCGGTGCGGCGCTCCTCGGCGAAGGAGAGCGCCATGCCGAGCACGAGGAAGAAGACGAAGAGCACGGCGTTCGTCGGCGTCGAGACCTGGAAGCCGTCGAGGTCGACGCTCGCGCGCAAGCCGCGCGGACGGCGCTGTTCGATCCATTGCTCCGGCGCGCCGGCGCGCGGTCCGAGCAGCGCCATCTGCGGCGCGAAGATGGCCTTCGCGAGCGAGCCCTGCACCGCGCCGGCGAAGGCGCCTGCGAAGCGCGGCTCGCGCGCGGGATCCTGGTAGAGCACGCCGCGCGCACCGGCGAAGGGCTCGAAGTCCGCCGGCAGGTAGAGCCCGAGCGCCGCATCGCCGTGCGCGACGAGCCGCTCGACCTCGTCCGCCGAATCGGCCGCGATCACGCGGAAGGGCCCGCTCTCCAAGGCCTTCTGCACGCGCTCGCGGAGCTCTGGATCGATCGGCGCGGCGAAGGCGAGCTTCTGGCGCGGCAACGCGTCGTTCGCGCCTTTCTCGGGGCTGCGATCGAAGCTCTTGTAGATCCAGCCGAAGGTGCCGAGGAAGACGAGCGGCAGGAGGAAGGTGGCGAAGAGCGCGCCGCGATCGGCGAGCAGCAAGCGCAGATCCTTCTCGATCATCGCACGGATCATCGGCGCACCTCTTCGCGCGCGGCGGCGGCGGCGGCGGCGGCGGGGACCGCCGAGGGCAGATGCTCGGCCTCGACGCCGGTGTAGCGCAGGAAGAGCGACTCGAGATCGCGGCCGAGGACGCGGAGCTGCTTCAAGCGGCCGCCGTGCGCTTCGATCGTCGCGACGAGGGGTGCCAGATCATGCGGCGACGCGAGGACGAGGCGTTCTCCAGCGGCGCGCTGCACGCGCTGCGCCGAAAGCACCGCGGCGAGCGCATCGAGCGGTCCATCGACCTCGAGCTCGACGCTCTCCTCGCCGACGCGGGAGGCGAGCTCGTCCAAGCGCCCCTGCGCGACGATGCGGCCCTGATGCAAGATGACGAGCCGCGTGCAGAGCGCCGCGACCTCCTCCAGATAGTGGCTGGTGTAGAGGATGCCCAGGTTCTCGACCTGCGCCAGGCGCTGCACGAGCTGGAAGAGCTGAGCGCGGCTCAGCGCGTCGACGCCGACCGCGGGCTCGTCGAGGATCAGCAAGCGCGGCGAGCCGAGGAGCCCCACCGCGACGTTGATGCGCCGCTGCATGCCGCCGGAGAGCTCGCGCACCGGATCGCGCGCGCGATCGACGAGCTCGACCGCGCTGAGCGCGTACGCCAGCGACGCCTCGAGCTCGCGGCCGCGGAGACCTCGGAGCCGCCCGAAGAAACGCAGGTTCTCCGCCACCGAGAGATCGGCGTAGAGCGCGAGCTCCTGCGGCACGAGCCCGAGCGCGCGCTTCGCGAGCAGCGGCTCGCGCAGCAAGTCGCGCCCGTCCACCTCGACGCTGCCGCGGTCCGGTCGGAGAACTCCGGCGAGGATCGAGATCGCGGTCGTCTTGCCCGCGCCGTTCAACCCGAGGAGGCCGACCACTTCGCCAGGCGACACCGAAAGATCGAAGTCGCGCAGGGCCACGCGACCTGCGTAGGATCTTGCAAGACCAACGGCGCGGAGGAGGTTCATGCGCGAGGATTCGCTGCTCGAAGGAGGGGACGGACCCGACCAGAGTGCCTCGAAGAGCCTCCATCCTTCGCCTCCGCCGTGGGAATTCTGTGCATCCACCCCTTCCTTCCGACCGATAGCCGTCGCGGGCGGCGCGCTCGCGCGAACGGAAAGCGCGCCGAACCGGAGGAGCTCGATGGCCCGTTCCCGATCTCTCGTCGCGGCAGCATCGCTGCGCGCGCTCGCCTGCGCCGCCCTGGCCGTGATCTATCCGGCGCTCGCGTCCGCCCAGTCGATTCGCGTCAACCCGAACGGCGGCGCGCCCTTCACCGATCTCCAGGCCGCGATCGATGCGGCGCCGCACGGCGCCACGATCCGCGTGCAAGGCGGCACTTGGGGGCCGCTCGTCGTGCGGCGCAGCGTGCGACTCATCGGCGAGCCGACCTTCGAGATCTTCGTGCAGGGTCAATCGCTCGCCGGCAGCGGCGGCATCGCGCAGGATCGCGCGCTGACCCTGCTCGGCTCCGGACAGGACGAGCTCGAGCTCTCGCACTGCACCATCCACGGGCGCGTGCCCGGGCCGCTCTTCGCGCAGTGCTTCCCCGCGATCTCCGGCGGCGGGTTCCGCAGCATCCGCATCGTGTCGTCGCTGATCGAAGCGCCGCGCTGGCAGAACGTGACCGGCCTCGCCGTGGGTCAACCGGCGATCTCGCTGGCCCCTGGCGCGCACCTCTGGCTCGCGGACACCGCCGTCGTCGGCGGCACCTCCTACGACTGCTGCGGCAGCGCGTTCCGCTTCGGCCCGCGCGGGGGTGCGGCGATCGAGGCCTCGGGCTGTCGCGTCACGGCCCTCGACTCCCAGATCCGCGGCGGCGACGGGCTCGCGACCTACTGGAGCTTCTTCCCGCCCTCGAACAACGCCTGCCCGTGCCCGGCGAACGCGCCCTTCGACAGCCGCGGCGGCGCGGGCGTCGTCGCCGAGATCCTGCTCGAGGCGAACTCCTCCATCACGGGCGGGCTCGGCGGCGAAGTGTGGTTCGATCCGGGCTTCGGCTTCCAACCTTGGGGTCGGCAGCCCGATGGTCCCGCGGCGGACGTGACGCGCCGCATCACCTGGACCGACGACGTGACCGTGACCTACGGTCGCTCGCTCGGCGGTGTCGTGCAGCTCAAGGACTTGAGCGGGCTCTTCTCGCTCGTCGTCATGGGACTCCCGGCGACCGAGCCCTTCGAGCTCGGCGGCGGCGAGTGGGTCTACGTCGATGTGCTGGGCCCGGTCATCGCGCAGGGCTTGCCCGCCAACGGGCAGATCTCGATCGCGGTGCCGCGCGACGTGAACTTGATCGGAGCCATGCTCGCCACGCACTTCGCCGGCCCGCCGCCGACGGCGCTGAGCCGGCCCCTCATCACCGCCATCCGCTTCTGAGCGCGGGCCACGAGCTCGGCGTTCAGCGCGGCGGCATCTCGGCGAACACCACGACTTGTCCGTTGGGCGCCCGCACGATCGTCTCGCGCGAGCCGTACGGCGTCGTGCGCTCGGCGACGAGCACCTCGGCTCCCCGCAGCGCGGCTTGGATCGGCGCGAGAGCTTCGACCTCGAGGAAGAGCGGCGTGTGATCGTGCGGCTGCCGCGGATGCACGCTGGCTCCAGCGTCGGCCTGCACGCTGCTCCAGGTCTGGAACATGAGCTCGACGCCGTCGCGCTCGACGGCCAGGAACGCGAGCCGCTCCCCGTCGGGCACCTCGATCGTGCGCGCGAAGCCCAACCGGTCGCACCAGAACGCGAGCACGGGCTCGATCGTCTCGACGATCATGACCGGCGTAGAGCGGCGAATGCGGATCATCGCGCGGACTCCTGGGCAGCGCGGCGCGCGGCGAGCGCGACGCAGAGCCAACCGGCCAGCAACGCCAAGCCGCCGAACGGCGTGATGGCGCCGAGACCGCGCACGCCGCTCAGCGCCAGCGCGTAGAGGCTGCCGGAGAAGAGCAGGAGTCCGGCCGTGAAGCAGCGCCCTGCCCAGAGCGGCAGCGCACCTCCACGCGCGTCCGCGAGCCAGGCGCAGAGGCCGAGGGCCAATGCGTGCACGAGGTGGTATTGCGCGGCGGTGTTCCAGATCTCGAAGAGATCGCTCGCGAGCCGCTCGCGCAGCGCGTGCGCGCCGAAGGCACCGGCGGCCACGGCCAGGAATCCGTTCGCTCCGCAGAGCGCGAGCCAGGGTGAGCGCATCGTCGGGATCCTCCTCGGAGTGCAGAGCTTCCCCGAGCGGAGCCCGGAGTTCCAGCGACGCCGAGGGACGCCGCGACGCCTCACCGGGGCGGCGCTCGGTCGCGTTGACATCGCGCGTCGGAGCGAGCTACCCTCCCGCCCCTTTCCCGCGCCACGTCCCCTGCAAGGTCCCTCCCGCCGATGAAGCAGACCCCCTTCCACGCCTGCCACGTGCGCGCCGGAGGCCGCCTGGTCGACTTCGCCGGCTGGCACATGCCGGTCCAGTACGCTTCGATCCTCGAAGAAGCGCGGCGCGTGCGCACCGGCTGCGGCCTCTACGATCTCTCGCACATGGGCCGCGTGCGGATCGAAGGCAAGGATCGCATCGCGGCGGCCGACCGCATCTTCACGAACCACATCGCGAAGTTGAAGGTCGGCGACATCCGCTACTCGTTGATCTGCAACGAGCAGGGCACCGTCATCGACGACGTGCTCGTCTACGGCGAGACCGATGCGGTCTTCGTCGTGGTGAATGCCTCGAACACCGACCGCGACCTCGCCCACATGCGCGAGCTCGTGAAGGGCTTCGACGCGCGCGTCGTCGACCTGACCGAAGAGCTCGCGATGTGTGCGCTGCAGGGCCCGCTCTCCGAGAAGCTGCTCGCGCGCAGCGTGGTCGAGAAGGAAGCGCTCTCCTCGCTCGGCTACTACAAGCTGATGCGCGGCACGGTCCTCGGGATGAAGGACGTGCGCATCTCCCGCACCGGCTACACCGGCGAGGACGGCTTCGAGCTCTACTTCCCCCGCCAGGAAGCGGAGCGCGTCTGGGACGCCCTGCTCGCGAGCGGCGGCAGCGACCTCGCCCCCTGCGGCTTGGGCTCCCGCGACACGCTGCGCCTGGAAGCGGGCATGCCGCTCTACGGGCACGAGCTCAGCGAGGAGATCAATCCGCTCGAAGCTGGCCTCGACTGGGCCGTGAAGTTCGCCGCCGACAAGCCCTTCGTCGGACGCGCGGCGCTCGAGCGCGTGAAGGCCGCCGGCCCGCAGCGGAAGCTCGTCGGCTTGATCGCCGAGGGCAAGCGCATCCCGCGCCAAGGCTACGCCGTGCGCCACGGCGGAGCGGACGTGGGCTTCGTCTGCTCGGGCACGTTCTCCCCGACCCTCGACGCGAACCTCGCGACGGCCTACGTGCCGACCGCGCTCGCCGATGGCCAGACGACCTTCGAGATCGATCTCCGCGGCACCGCCATCGCGGCCCGCCAGACCCCGCTCCCCTTCTACAAGCGCCAGAGCTGAGCATGCGCCCCAACGACCGCCGCTACCGAGAATCGCACGAGTGGGCCCAGAAGCAGGGCGACGTCCTCGCCGTGGGCATCACCGATCACGCCGTCGAGCAGCTCGGCGACCTGACCTTCCTCGACATCAAGGCCAAGGTCGGCCAGAAGGTGAAGGCCGGGGACCTCATCGCGGAGATCGAGTCGGTGAAGACCGTCGCCGACATCTACGCTCCGATGGACGGCGAGATCACCGCGGTGAACGCGCCCCTCGGCCAAGACGTGGAGCCGCTCGGTCAGAGCCCGTTCGAGAAGGGCTGGATCGTGAAGCTGCGCCCCGCTTCCGCGGGCGCCTACGACGCGCTCCTCGACGCCGCGGCCTACGAGAAGGTCGTCGCGCACTGAGAAGGCCGCGCCGCACGCGATGATGCCGCCGCTTCCCAGAGCTTGGTCGGCGCAGCGCCTGACGGCGCGGCGTCCCGTGGGCGAGCGACTCTCGCTCGCACTCTGAGGGCACAGGGATCGTGCGCGCGCGCTTCCTCTCCGCGGCGACTCGCGCACCCGCGCTGAACCTCGCCCTCGACGCGGCCCTCCTCGAGGGCCGCGCGAAGCCCACGATCCGCCTCTATCGCTGGGCGCCCACCGGCCTCTCGCTCGGGCGCTTCCAGCCGCGCGAGGAAATCGAGCCGCTGCGCGCGAACTTGGGCCCCCACGAGCTCGTGCGCCGCTCGACCGGCGGACGCGCGATCTGGCACGACGCGCGCGAGCTCACCTTCGCCTACGTCGTGCCCGCGCCGCCGCGCGGCGAGAACGTGCTCGCGAGCTTCGAGCGCGTGCATCGCGCGATCCTCGAGTGCCTCTCGATCCCCGGCCTGCGCTTCGTGCGCGACGAGCCTGCGCTGTGCTCGGACCGCGCTGGTTCACCGTGGTGCTTCGAGCGCGCGACCGAGCTCTGCCTCGCCCTCGACGGCCGGAAGGTCCTGGGCTCCGCGCAGCGCCGCTCCCGCGGCTGGACACTGCATCACGGCTCGCTCGCGCTGCCTGAGGACTGCCTCGCTCCGCCGGAGCTCGAAGCGCGCCTCGCCCGAGCGCTCGCGCAAGCGCTCGACTGCGAGCTCGAGCCAGGGGAGCTCCTGCCCGCCGAGTTCGCGCACGCCGAGTGCCTGCGCTCGACCTACGCGCTCGGATCCACCCTCTAGCCCGCGCTGCGCGGTCTCTTCCGGATCGCCCCGCCGCCGCGCACTCGCCGCTCCTTCGCCGCGCGGGATCCCGGACGTACGGTGCCAGGAACGTTTTCACCGGGGTCTTCCGAACCCGGTGAAAACGTTCCTGGCACCGTACGTCCGGGGTCGGTGAGGGTGACGGAGCGGAGAGAGAGAGAGAGAGAGAGAGAGAGCGAGAGCGAGAGAGCGAGGGGCGAAGCAGCGAAGCAGCGAGGAGGCGGCGAGGAGCGGGTTCGGCGTTAGCGGGGCTTCAGGTTCTTGAAGGGGTTGTTCTGGCCCTTCGCCGGCGCCTGCGGTGTCGCGCGCGGCGGGGAGGAGCGATCGCGGTTGCCGCGATCGTCGCGCGGACCGCGATCGTCGCGACCGCCGCGCGGGCCGTCGGCTTCGCTGCGGCGATCGCCGCCGCGCTTCGGACCTTCGCCCGAGCGCGCGCTGAGCGCGATGCGCTTGCGCGGGAGATCGACGGAGAGGACGCGGACTTTCACGCGCTGCCCGACCTTCACCGCTTCGGCGGGATCCTGGATGAAGCGATCGGAGAGCTCCGAGACGTGGACCAGGCCGTCCTGGTGGACGCCGACGTCGACGAAGGCGCCGAAGGCGGTGACGTTGGTCACGATGCCTTCGAGCTCCATGCCGACGACCAGGTCCTCGATCTTCTGCACGTCCTCGCGGAAGGCGGGCGGCTCGAACGACGAGCGCGGATCGCGGCCCGGCTTCTCGAGCTCGGCCAGGATGTCGCGCAGCGTGGGCTCGCCGACATCGCCGCCGACGTAGCGCGCGAGGTCCAGCTTCTTCACGAGCTGGGCCGCGCCGATCAGGCTCGGCAGCGGTGAGCCGAGATCGGTCGCCATGCGCTCGACCAGCGCATAGCGCTCGGGGTGCACGGCCGAGGCATCCAGCGGGTGCTCGCCGCCGCGCACGCGGAGGAAGCCCGCGCATTGCTCGAAGGTCCGCGGCCCGAGGCCCGCGACCTCGAGGAGTTGCTTCCGCGAATGGAACGCCCCGCGTTGCTCGCGGCGCTCCACGATGCGCTTCGCGAGCGAAGGCCCGATGCCGGCGACGCGCGAGAGCAGCGGCGCGCTCGCGGTGTTGAGATCGACGCCGACCTTGTTCACGCAACTCTCGATGACCTCGTCGAGCTTCCGCGCGAGCAACGGCTGATGCACGTCGTGCTGGTATTGACCGACGCCGATCGACTTGGGCTCGATCTTCACCAGCTCGGCGAGCGGGTCCTGCAAGCGGCGCGCGATGGAGATCGCGCCGCGCAGCGTGAGGTCGAGATCGGGGAACTCTTCCCGCGCGACATCGGAGGCGCTGTAGACGCTGGCGCCCGCTTCGTTCACCGCGACGACGACGACGCCGGTGACCCCGCCGTCGCGCAGGACCTTCCGCGTGAACGCCTCCGTCTCGCGTCCCCCGGTGCCGTTGCCGACGGCGATCGCGACCGGGTTCCAGCGTTTCACGAACGCGAGCAGCTCGCGCGCCGCGCGATCCTCCGAGTTGCCGACCAGGAAGATCGTCACGTGCTCCAAGAACTTGCCCGTCGCGTCGACGGCGACGCACTTGCAGCCCGTGCGGAGCCCCGGGTCGATCCCGATCACCGCCTGCGGTCCGAGCGGCGCGGCGAGCAGGAGCTCGCTCAGGTTGCCCGCGAAGACGTCGACGGCCGCGCGATCGGAGCGGAGCTTCAAGTCGACGCGCACGTCGGTGATGACGCTGGGCAGCGCCAAGCGCTTCAAGCCATCCTCGAGCGCCGCATCGAGTTCGGCGCGGAACGGCGAGCGCGGCACCAGCGGGACGCGCGAACGCAGCTCGTCGAGCACCGCATCCACCGGCAGATCGATCTTGGTGCGCAGCGCCCCTTCGTTCTCGCCGCGGCGAATGGCGAGGAAGCGATGCGAGGGGATCGTCGCGAGCTTCTCGCGGAAGTCGTAGTAGATCTCGAAGCGCGTGGGCTCCTGCGTCTTCTCCTCGACCCGCTCGGAGACGAGGACCCCTTCGGTCGCGACGCGCTCGCGGAGGAACGCGCGCAGCTCCGCGCGCTCGCTCAGGACTTCGGCGCAGATGTCGCGAGCGCCCTGCAACACCGCGTCCACGTCGGGCAGCTCCTTGGCGGCATCGACGAAGGCCGCGGCCTCCTTCTGCGGGTCGCCCTCCAGCGGTTGGGCGAGCATGCGCTCGGCCAGGGGTTCCAGTCCGCGCTCCCGCGCGATGCTCGCGCGCGTCCGGCGCTTCGGCTTGTAGGGCAGGTAGAGATCTTCGAGCGCCGCCATCGTGCCGCAGGCGCGGATCTTCTGCTCCAGCGCGGCGTCGAGCTTGCCTTGGGAGGCGATGGTCTGGAGCACGGTCTGGCGCCGCGCCTCGAGCTCGCGCAAGGTCTGCGAGCGTTCTTCGATCGCGCGGATCTGCACTTCGTCGAGTCCGCCGGTCGCTTCTTTGCGGTAGCGCGCGATGAACGGCACGGTCGCCCCGCCCGCGAGCAGCTCCATCACCGCGCCCACCGAAGGCAGCGCGAGCGAGAGCTCGCGCGCGACCGCCCCGGTCGGATCGTAGCCCTTCGCCTCGGCGATCTTCGTACCGACCGCCCCATCGCCCGTGACACTCGTCGTCCCGACGCTCGTCATCCGTACTCCTCCACCGCCGCGCGGGAACATCACTCGCGGAATCGCCGCGAAGGCCTGCGCGCGCGCAAGCTAACGACCGTGATCGCCTGCGGCAACCGGCGAGGCGCGCCCTTTACAACGCCTGGTGGAGACCGTAGACGTTCTCCCCCTCCCTCGCGCGCGACGCAGCGCCGAGAGCCGCCCTCGAGAACCCACGCCGCATGCCCTCGCCCCGCAGCATGACCTTGCCGCGCCCTGCGCCGAAGAGTCCGAAGAACAGCGCCAAGAAGGGCGCGAAGAAGAGCGCCCCGGAGCAAACCGAGAAGAGCGCCGCGAAGCCGAGCAAACCCGCCACACCGGCTCGTGCGCGCGCGCGGCAGGACGTGGTGGTGCGCACGACGCGCATCGGCCGCGGCGTCTTCGCGCTGCAGGCCTTCGAGGCCGAAGTGCTGGTCTCGGAGATCAAGGGCCGCGTCATCCACGATCCGGACTACGCCTCGGACACCTGCATGGACCTCGGCGACGGCATGATCCTCGAGGCGTTCGCGCCGTTCCGCTTCCTCAATCACTCGTGCGAGCCCAACGCCGAGCTGATCGTGATGGACGAGCTCGACGAGGACGATCGCTTCCAGCGCCGCTACATGGCGCTCTACACGCTGCGCGCCATCGAGCCCGGGGAAGAGTTCACGATCGACTACGCCTGGTGCGCCGACGCCGCGATCAAGTGCCGCTGCCGCACGGCCTCGTGCCGCGGTTGGGTCGTCGCGAAGGAAGAGCTCGCCGCGCTGGTGAAGAAGAAGCGCAAGAAGACACCGCCGCTGCTGCGTTAGCAGAAGCGCCAGAAGGCACCGCGGCGGCTTCGTCAGAAGCAGCGCCAGAAGGCACCGCGGCTGCTGCGTCAGAAGCAGCGCCGAGCGCGCCCGCGGATCACTCCGCCGTCGGATCCTCTTCGCCGAGGCTGCTCGCGCTCTCGCGCGGCGCGGCATCGCAGGCCTCGCGGAACACGCAGTAGCGACACGCGCGCGGCGCGCCGTTCGGCGGGAAGTGCGCGAGATCGGCCGGCTCGCGATCGGGATCGAAGTGCCGCTCGGCGAGCAGCTCGATGCCGTGGGCGATATCGCCTTCGACCTGCGCGAGCTCGCGCTCGTCGACCGCGACCTCGCGCAGCTCGGCGCTGGGCAGATAGACCAAGGTCAGGCGCAAGGCCTGCACGGGGGTCTTCCAGCGAGCGCGCGCGTAGAGCGCGTAGCACTGGAGCTGCTTCTGGTCGGCTTCGCGCTCCTTCCCGGTCTTCCAGTCGAGAATCCAGACGCGATCGTCGCAGCGGAACGCGAAGTCCGGCACCGCGTAGACCTTCGTGCGCGCGATCTCGAAGGTATCGAGCGCTTCCACCGCGAGCCAGCTCTTGGGTTCGGAGCGCCGCACGGGCTCCAGGGCCTCCAGCGTGAAGAAGGTGCGGAGCGAGCGCTCGACCTTGGCCCAGATCGCCCCCGCGCGCGCGGGAGCGACGCTCTCGCCGTAGTGGTGCTCGACGAAGCGCGAGACGCGCTTCGGATCGCGCTTCCAGCCCTCGCCGCGCGATTCGCGCCACGCTTGGTCGAAGCGCTGCTTCGCCTGCGCCAACACGGCCTCGGGCGCGAGCTCGCGACCGCTCTTCCGCGCGCCGAACCACGCGGCGATCAAGTCGTGCACGACGATCCCGGCGAAGACGTCGAGCGACTTCATCTGCTTCAGCCGGTAGAGCTGCCGCGCCGCCTCGCTCGCCTTCGCCTCCCACCCGCGCCACGAGCCGTAGTACTGATAGAAATACTGGCGACGGCAGCTCTCGAAGGTCTTCGCCCGCGAAGGCGACCAGGAGAGCTCGCAGCGGATCTCGCCCATCGTTCAGTGCGCGAGCAAGAATGGATCGAGAACAGGCCGCAGCGTCGTCGAGCGCTGCGCCAGAAGGGATCCAAGCAACGGATTCATCGACTTCGTCTCAGCCTCTCAGCGCACGCGCACGATCGCCTGACTCGCCGCATCGAAGAGCACCAGCGAGTCGTCGGCCGTGACCGTCATCGCGGCGATGCCGTCGACCGTGAACGCCGGGAGCGGCGTCGCGACGGTGTTCAGCAGCGCGAGCAGCCAACGCAGCTTCCCCGAAGCGCGATCGACCCAGACGATGTCGCCGTTCGGCAGCGTCATCGGCGCGAGCGGATCGTGCACGCTGGCGATGCCGTTCGGCGCGGCGGTGCCATCGACGCTGGCACCGAGGCCGTTCCCGGCCCGCGTAGTGACGACGCCGTTCACGCCCGAACGGCTCTGCACGAGCCGCACTTCGCGCAGATGCTGCCCGCGCTCGGTGAAGACCAGCGTGTCGTTGCAGCCGATCGCGAGGCCGCTCGGCTCGTCGAGCTGCGCGCGCGTGCCCGTACCGTCGAGATAGCCCGGGACGCCGCTGCCGACCAGCGTGCTGACGTTCGGACCTTGGATCGAGCGGATGCGGTGGTTGCCCGAGTCCGCGACGAGGACGCGGCGGCTGCCATCGACGGCGAGGCCTCCGACGCCGTCGAAGTGGAACAGCGAGCCCCCGAGTGCCAGCCCGTCCGCGAAGCCCCCCGTGGCGCTCGGGATGCCGGCGAAGAGCGAGAGCGCGCCGCTCACGCGATTCACGGCGAGGATCGTGTTCCGCGAGTGCTCGGCGACGAGCAGGCGGTTGGCATCGAGGATCGCCACCGCGCCCAACTCGACGATCGCCGGATCGAACGCGGCAAAGGCCGCTTCATCGACCAAGGTCGTGATCGTCCCCGTATCGAAGTCGATGACGCGGATCGAGGGATCGCCGCAGGCGAGATAGACCCGGTTCGCCGTTCCGTCCGCGCTCACGCCGCCATAGGTCGCGAAGCTGATGCGCGTGCCGGGATCGGCGAGCGGACCGTCGACGCGACCGGTCGGACCGCCGGGACCGAAGAGCGTCTCGAGCGTCGGCGCGGTGAGATCGGGGCCCGCGAAGAGGCAGCCCGAGTTCCCGTCGCTCTGCACCGGGAACGCCGTGGAGGCGTTCGAGCTCCCGCCCTTGCGGCAGCTCGGGAGCAGCGCCAGGAGCAGGAAGAGCAACGGGAGCGCGCGCGCGGAGAGCGCGCGTGCTCGGCCGGAGGAGATGGGCATCGAAGGGGCGGCCTCGCAGGCTGTTAGGCGACGAACCTTCTACAGCCGCCCGCGAGCGAAGCCAAGCTCAGCCGTGGACGATCGCGGCGTCGCGCGCCCGGGCGCCCTCCAGGAGGAGCTGGGTCGGGTTCAGGCGCAGCGGGCTGCGCTCGGCGTTGTGCTCGAGCGGGCGCGCGCGGAAGAAGAACTCGACGTCCTCCATGGCGACCAGGCGATTGAAGATGCCCTGGACCTGCTCGGCGAGCGCTTCGAAGAGCTCTTCGGCGGTGACGAGGTCGGCCTCGACCAGCGCCTCGCCGAGGCGCGAGCGGCGTTCGCCCGTGGAGGCCAGGAAGGACTCGAGCGCGTCGGCGGCGATCGCGTGGTGCGCGACGAGGAGCTCTCCGACGCGGGTGCCGAGGGGCGGTCGATCGGAGCACGCCCCGACCACCTCGCCCTCCTCGAACTCGACGACGAGGGTCTCTTCGCGGGCGAAGATGCGGAGCGTCCCGGTCTTCCGCGTGAAGCCGACGAAGTCGAGCACCTCGCTCAGCGGCACGACGTCGCTGTGGCCGTAGAACTCGCGCTCGCGCGGGGACGGCGACTCGAACTCGCCGGCCGCATCGCCCGGTTCCGGCGTCGTCGCGATCGCGCCGTCGAGCGGCCCCGCGGGCGGGCTCGCGGATCCGAGCGCGTCCTGCGGCGCGCGCACGGCGTCGCTCGAGAAGTTGCGCTTCGCCAGGAAGTCGTCGAAGGCGTCCGACATGGACTTCGCCGTCGAGAGCACCTGGGCGACGCACGCGGCGCCGTTCCACTCTTGTCCCACCTGGGCCAGCACGCGCTGGATCTTCAGCACGAGCGCATTGCAGCAGCGGCCGAGCTTCAGCAGCTCTCCTTCGGCCAGCGGCGCGACATCGGCTAGGGGGATCTTGCGGCTCATCGGACTCCGCGCGCGGGGGGATCGGAGCAAGCCCGCGCCGATCGGGCGCGCGGCCTTCCGCGTCCTGGATCGGGCGTCGGCGCCTCCGGAGTTGAGCCCGCTTGCCCGTCCGTGCAGACGCGGTCATGCTGCCCGCATGCCCATGCCTCGCTCGGAGTGGATCTGGAAGAACGGCGCCTTCGTCGCCTGGGACGACGCGACCGTGCACGTCTGCTCGCACGTCCTCCACTACGGCTCCTCGGTGTTCGAGGGACTGCGCGCATACGCCACGCCGCGCGGCCCGGCCGTGCTCGGCCTCGACGCTCACTTGGAGCGCCTGCGCTTCTCGGGCCGCTTCCTGCGCATGGAGCTCCCCTACTCGCACGAGGAGCTCCGCGCCGCCGTGCTGGAGACGATCCGCAAGAACCGCCACGAGTCCTGCTACATCCGGCCGATCGCCTACCGCGGCTACGACACGCTCGGCGTCTATCCGCTGAGCTGCCCGGTCGAGGTCGCCATCGCCACGTGGGTCTGGGGCGTCTACCTCGGCCCCGAGGCGAAGACGCGCGGCGTCGACGTCGGCGTCTCGAGCTGGCGCCGCGCGGCCCCCGACACGCTCGCTCCGATGGCCAAGATCGGCGGGCAGTACGTGAGCTCGCAGATGGCGGTGATCGAAGCGCGCGAGCGCGGGTTCCACGAAGGGCTCTTGCTCGACGCGAGCGGCTACCTCAGCGAAGGCCCCGGCGAGAACCTCTTCCTCGTCTGGAAGGGCGAGCTCTACACGCCGCCGCTCGGGAGCTCGATCCTGGGCGGCATCACGCGCGGCTACGTCCTGGAGCTGGCCCGCGAGCAGGGCCTGCGCGTCCGCGAGGAGAACCTGCCGCGCGAGATGCTCTACCTCGCCGACGAGGCCTTCTTCACCGGTACCGCGGTGGAGATCACGCCCATCCGCAGCTTCGACGGCCTCGTCGTCGGCAAGGGCGAGCGCGGACCGATCACGACGAACTTGATGCGCGCCTTCGAAGCCGCGATCTCCGGTCGCGGCGACGATCGCGGCTGGCTGAGTTACGTGCGCGCGCCGGGATAGTCGCGTCGATGCGTCGAGGCGAGAACGACGCACGAACGCGAGACGCGCGCGAACCTTCGGACGCGAGGTTCGCGACGACCGCTCCGCCAGCCCTCCGGCGAAGCAAGCGCCGCGCCCGCCGCGAGTACACGACGTCGAACGACACCGCGCGTCGACGCGTGATCAACGTCAGAAGCTATTGGAGAGCGAGCGCGGCGGTCACGTCGCTTGCATCGCCTCCGGATGCGGCTCCGCTACATCGATAGACATCGTGCGCCGTTCCGGAGCCCGCTGGAGGCCTTTCCTTTACCTTCAATCAGGTCCTCTGGACACCACCTCTACTTTCAGTACGAAGAGTCGGTACGCTGCCGTGATATCGGCAAGTCGCTCTAATCCGCGCCAGATGACTTGAGCGCCGGGCGCGCCATCGCCTT
>JAEUHW010000259.1 GCA_016793245.1 Planctomycetota bacterium | reverse complement strand
GTGGTCGAGTTCCTGCGGCGACGCGCCGCGGCTGGTGACGCCGCGGCGGAGAAGCGCGCGATCCAGCATCCCGTCGAGCTGCAGCTCGAGGGCGACGAGGGCTTCCCGCACGCGGGCTCGATCGACTTCGTCGCGAGCAGTGCGGACAGCGGGACCGGCACGGTCGTGGTGCGCGCGGCGCTGCCGAACGAGCAGCGGCGCATCATGTCGGGGCTCTTCGCCCGCGTGCGTGTCCGCGCCGCCGAGGCGCGCGAGGAGCTGCTCGTCCCGGAGGCGGCGATCGGCATCGACCTCGCCGGCAAACACGTGCTGGTGCTCGACGAGAAGGACCTCGTGCAGCGCGTGGGCATCGAGGTCGGCGCGCGCAGCGGCACCTCGCGCGTGGTGAAGAGCGGGCTCCGCGGCGACGAGCGCGTCCTCGTCGAAGGCCAGGTCAAGGTGCGCCCGGGCTTCCCCGCGCGCGCCGAGGAAGCCGGCGCTGCAACGCCGCCTGCCGCTCGCTGAGCGGCCGGAGCCCACGATCATGTTCAGCCGCTTCTTCCTCCACCGGCCGATCTTCGCGACGGTGGTCTCGCTCTTCCTCGTGATCGCCGGCCTGCTCGCGATCCCGAACCTCGCCGTCGAGCAGACGCCGAACATCACGCCGCCCACGGTGAGCGTGAAGGCGCGCTATCCCGGCGCCTCGCCCGAGACCATCGCGCGCACCGTCGCGCAGGTGATCGAGGACCAGGTGAACGGCGTCGAGGACATGCTCTACCTCTCGTCGAGCTGTGGCTCCGACGGCAGCTACGAGCTCACCGTCTCCTTCGCCGTCGGTACCGACGTCGACCAGGCCGCCGTGCTCGTGCAGAACCGCGTCGCGATCGCCGAGCCGAAGCTGCCGGCGGAGGTCGTGCGCCAGGGCGTCACCGTCGAGAAGAAGTCGACGTCGATCGTGCTGATCGCGATGCTCGTCTCGCCGCAGCGCACCTACGACACGCTCTTCCTCGGCAACTATCTCACGACGCGCGTGAAGGAGACCGTGCGGCGCGTGCCGGGCGTGGGCTCGGTCACGATCTTCGGCGCGCGCGACTTCGGCATGCGCCTCTGGCTCGATCCCGAGCGCCTGCGCGCGCGCGGCTTGACCACCGAGGATGTCCTCGCTGCCGTGCGCGAGCAGAACGTGCAGGTCGCCGCCGGCACGATCGGCGGCCCGCCCGCGCCGGAGGGCACGCAGATCTCGTATACGGTGCAGACCGCCGGCCGCGCGAGCAGCGCAGCCGAGTTCGAGCGCTTGATCGTGAAGGTGGGCGAGCGCGGCGAGCTCGTGCGTCTCTCCGAGGTCGCGCGCGTCGAGCTCGGCGCCCAGGACTACGGCAGCGCCACCGCGCTGAACGGCATGGATGCCGTGGCGCTCGCGGTCTACCAGCTCCCCGGGGCGAACGCGCTCGCCGTCTCCGCCGGCGTCCGCGAGCGACTCGCCGAGCTCGAGCGCTCGTTCCCGCCGGATCTCGAGGCGCGGATCCCGTTCGATACGACGCAGTTCGTCGCGGCCTCGATCGCCGAGGTGCTGGAGACGCTCTGGATCGCGTTGCTCCTCGTCGTCGCCACGGTCTACCTCTTCCTCCAGGACTGGCGCGCGTCGTTGATCCCGACCGCGACGATCCCCGTCTCGTTGATCGGCACCTTCGCGGTGATGCTCGGCCTCGGCATGTCGATCAACACGCTCACCCTCTTCGGCCTCGTGCTCGCGATCGGCATCGTCGTCGATGACGCGATCGTCGTGGTCGAGAGCGTCGCGCGCGTGATGGCGGAGGAGAAGGTCGATGCGAAGAAAGCGACCGAGAAGACGATGCAGGTGATCACCGGCCCGGTGATCGCCACCACGCTCGTGCTGCTCGCGGTCTTCGTGCCGGCGACGCTGATGCCGGGCATCACCGGGCGGCTCTACCAGCAGTTCGCCATCACCATCTCGGTGGCGACCTGCATCTCGTCGCTGAACGCGCTGACGCTCGCGCCGGCGCTCTGCGGTCTCCTGCTGCGGCCGGCGCCCGAACGCCGCGGCGTCTTCTTCCGCGGCTTCGATGCGGCGCTCGGCGGAACGCGCGCGGTCTACCTCTTCGGCGTGCGCGCGCTCTGTCGCCGCCTCTTGATCGGCGCGCCGCTCTTCCTGGCGCTCCTCGCGGCGACGGCCTTCGGCTTCGCGAAGCTGCCCACCGGCTTCCTGCCCGACGAGGACCAAGGCTATTGCTTGGCACATCTCCAGCTGCCCGAGGGCGCCACGCTCGAGCGCACGATCGCCGTCGCCGAGCGCTTGGAGCGCGAGCTCTCGCAGATCCCCGGCATCGCGTTCGTGACGCGCATCGCGGGCTTCAACCTGCTCGACTCGGTGGGCAGCCAGAGCTGCGGCATCTACTTCATCGCGTTCGATGCGTGGTCCGAGCGCCCGCAGGCCGAGCGCCATGCGCAGGCCCTTGTCGCGCAGATGAACCGCCGCTGGTCACAGGAACCCGCGGCGCTCGCGTTCGCCTTCCTGCCGCCACCGATCGCCGGCCTCGGCAATGCCAGCGGCTTCGATCTGCGCCTGCTCGATCTCGGCGGCTTCGGCCCCGAGCGCCAGCTCGGTCAAGCCGTCGCGTTGCTGCGCGCGGCGCAGCAGGACGGCCGCGTCACGCGCTTGAACCTGAACCTGCGCCTCGACGCGCCGCAGGTCTACGTCGATCTCGATCGCGAGAAGGCGAAGCGCCTCGGGGTTCCGCTGCAGGCGATCTTCGATACGCTGCAGGCTGCGCTGGGCTCCGCCTACGTCAACGACTTCGATGTCTTCGGCAAGAGCTTCCGCGTGCTCGTGCAGGCGGACGCGCGCTTCCGCGACGAGCTCGAGGACATCCGCCGCCTCGAGGTGCGCAGCGCCTCTGGAGCGATGATCCCGCTCGGAACGCTCGTGCGCTTGGAGGAGCGCGCCGGCCCGCCGACGCTCACGCGCTTCGACAACAGCGCGAGTGTGACGATCACCGGGCAGCCCGCGCCGGGCATCAGCTCCGGCGAAGCGCTGCGCGCGATGGAGGAGCTCTCCGCGCGCGTGCTGCCGAGCGGCGCGGGGACGGCGTGGTCCGGCGTCAGCTATCAGCAGAAGGCGGCCGGCGATACCGCGCCGCTCGTCTTCGCGCTCGCGCTGCTCTTCGCCTTCCTCTTCCTCGCCGCGCAGTACGAGAGCTGGTCGGCACCGCTCGCCGTGCTGCTGAACGCACCCATCGCGCTCTTGGGCGGTCTCGCGCTCACCGCGGCGCTCCGGCTCGACAACAACATCTACACGCAGATCGGCTTCGTGCTCCTGATCGGGCTCGCGAGCAAGAACGCGATCCTGATCGTCGAGCTCGCGAAGGAGCGCGTCGCCGCAGGTGCCACCGTGCTCGACGCCGCGCTGGAGGCCGCGCGCGAGCGCTACCGCGCGATCCTGATGACCGCGCTCTCGTTCCTCCTCGGGGTGATCCCGCTCGTCTTCGCGACCGGAGCCGGCGCCGCGTCGCGTCGTTCCCTCGGCGCGGCGGTGCTCGGCGGGATGGGGCTCGCGACGACGCTCGGGATCTTCCTGATCCCGATGCTCTACGTGCTGGTGGGTAAGCTCGCGCGCGTGAAGCCGCCGCTGCGCGAAGGCACGAGTGCGGCGGGAGGGTCCGCGGATGCTGGAGGATCTGACGCCTGAGCAGCGCGCGCTCGCCGAGCTCATGGAGGAGCTCTCGGAGCTGGCCTACTGCGCCACGTGGATGGGCACCCTCGAGGTCGCGCTCTGGGAGATGGTGCTCGGGCGCCGGCGTCGCTTCGGCCGGCTCGAGATCAGCGCCGAGCAGCTCGAGCGTCTGCGCGCGCTCGCCGCGGCGTGCGGCGGTTGGATCGTCTTCGACAGGCAGCGCGAAGAGACCTTCGTTCCGCGGGCGGAGTGGGAGCGGCGCTTCGCCGTCGCGGAACCTCCCTTGGATTGACGGGCCGCTCCGTGACGCTCGGAGAGCTTGGCGTCGATAGGCGCCGCTCAGGGATTGTTCGCCGCCAACCCCTCGACCCACGGCCGATTCCGTGCTGCTCCCGCGAGCCGCACGAGCTCTTGGTGCAGCTCCGCATCGAGCGGCTGCTCTAGCGCGCGCAGGTTCCGATCGACTTCGCTCGCGGTCGAGAGGCCGACGAAGGTCGAGGTGTGGCGCGTCGCGGCGAGCGCGTAGCGCAGCGCGACCGTCGGTGCCTCGAGGCCGCGCGCCGCGAGAGCTTCGACGATGCGGCGGGCCGCTTCGAGCACGGTCGCCTCGGCCTTGTGCCACGGCGGCGGTCCCTGCGGGGTGAGTGCCCCCATGTGCAGCGGGGAAGCGTTCAGCACGCTGATGCCGCGCGCGTGTGCGTAGGGCAGCAGGCTCG
>JAEUHW010000145.1 GCA_016793245.1 Planctomycetota bacterium | reverse complement strand
GTCGAAGATCACGGCCTGCGCGTGGAAGGTCAGGCCGTAGAACACGAGATCGTTCGGGATCTGCGCCGTCACGGAGTCGTTCCCCGCGAAGCCGGTGGGCCGCGAGATCACGACCGGCCATTCGACGAGCAGCGAGCAGCCCGGCGCACCGACGGCATCGAGCGGGAAGGGCAACGGGAGCCCTTGCCAATTCGCGGTGCCCGCGCCGACGTGAAGGCTGTAGACCGAGTTCGGGAGTCCGCGCGTCAAGCTCACGGTCCAGGAGCCCGCGACGAAGCCACCCGTGGTCGAGACCTGCGGAATGCGACCGTCGGATTGCAGGCAGCCCGCGCCGAAGCTGCTCCGACCGGCGACCCAGCTCGGCAGGTCCATCCGATACGAGAACGGCTGATTGCCGTTGTCGATCGCCGAGATGGAGAAGTCGACGATCAGGTTCTTCGTCGCGTCGTAGGTGAACGGCGTGTCGAGCTGGATCCACATCGCGCCGGTCGAGGGTCCCGGAGCCGAGGCGGTCAGGTTCGGGAGCTGCAGAATGCGTCGCGCGAAGACCACCGTCGGGGTCCCATCGTAGTTCTGCGCGAAGAGGCTCGAAGCGTTGGCTAGGCTCCGGCTGCCGTGCCCCATCTGGAGCTGGAACTGCACGCGGCGCCCGGTGTCGCTGGCGCTCTCGTCCGGGCGGAAGCCGATGCGCGTGATCTGCGCGCCGTTCGGCAGACCGACGAAGCCGGATTGGTAGATGAACTGGCGTCGGCCGATGCCATCGCCGAAGGGCAGCCCGACCGAGCCTACGCCTTCCACGGCGCCGTGGTCGGTCGGAAAGACGGAGACGGTCTGCGCGGCGAGCTCGGGCAGAGAGGCGAGCAGCAGGACGGGAGCGAACGAGCGGAGAGCGAGCGAGCGGATCATGGTTCCTTCCTCCGAGGTGCGGTGGGCGGTGGACGCCGCGGCCTCGAGCCGCGACCCGCGGCTGCCAGGCGTCCTCGCTCGGGTGATCACCGCACCGGCGCGCGCGTGACGGGCCGAACTGGAGAAAGCTCGGGATCGGTTATCGTCTCCGCCTTCGCGCGCCGAAGTCCTCTCGCCTGACGCCACTCAGCCCCTCACGCTCCGGACATGGCCTTCTCCGCTCCCGACTCCCGTTCTCCCCGCACGGTCCCTCGCGAGAACGAGGGCGATCGCCTGGAGCCGTTCCGCGACGAGCTCCTCGCCTGGCTGCGCGAGGAGCCGACCGTCAGCGTCCGACGCATCCGCGCGAGCCTCGCCGACCGCATCGGCGCGATCGGAGAGCGCGCGGTGAAGCGCCTCGTCGACGAGCTGCGCACCACGCTGCAGAGCGAGCAGGAGGCGAGCCAACTCGACGGCGCGAAGAACGGCAGCGCCGCCGATCACGCGCTCGCATGCACGCCCGCCGACCCGACGCCGATGCCGCGGCGCGCTCCGGACGGCACCTGGGATTACACCCAGCCGGAGCATTACCTGAACCGCGAGCTCACCTGGCTCAACTTCAACTTCCGCGTGCTACGCGAAGCCGAGGACGATCGCCTGCCGATGCTGGAGCGCGTGCGCTTCCTCGCCATCGTGAGCGCGAACCTCGATGAATTCTTCATGAAGCGCATCGGCGGCCTGAAGCAACAGGCCGGCGCGCGCCTCCGCGAGCTCACCGTCGACGGACGCACACCCGAGCAGCAGATCGCGGAGTGCAAGGAGCTCGTGCGCGTGCTCGAGAAGCGCAAGAGGAACGCCTTCCTCGGGGTCTTCGAAGAGCTCGCGCGCGAGGGCATCCGCCTGCGCTTCTACACGGAGCTCGAAGAAGCGCAGAAGGCGCTGCTCCGCGAGTACTTCCGCGCCAACATCTACCCGCTGCTCACCCCGCAGGTGACGGATCCGGCGCATCCCTTCCCGTTCATCTCGAACCTCTCGCTGAACCTGCTCGTCTCGCTGCGCCATCCCGACGAGGCGCGCGTCGTCTTCGCGCGCCTGAAGATCCCCTACGGCAACGGCGTCCCGCGCTTCGTGCGCGTCGGCTCCGAGGACATCTTCGTGCGCTTGGAGGGCATCGTCGCGAACAACTTGGACATCGTCTTCCCCGGCATGGAGATCGAGTCCTTCGCGGCCTTCCGCGTCACGCGCAACTCCAACACCGAGCGCGAGGAGGAGAAGGCCGACGACCTGCTCGCGATGATCGAGGGCGAGCTCCAGGACCGACGCTTCGCGCCGATCGTGCGCCTCGAGGTCGCGAAGGAGATGAAGCCCCACCATCGCTCGATGCTCGCCGCCGAGCTCGGCCTGCAGGACCCGACGGACGTCTTCGAGGTCGAGGGGATCCTCGCGCTGCGCGATCTCCACGAGTTCGCCAACCTGGATCGCAGCGATCTCCATTTCGTCCCGCACTATCCGCTCGATCACCCGGGGCTCACGCCGGATCGCAACATCTTCCACGTCATCCGGGACGCGGGCGCGATCCTGCTGCACCATCCCTATGTCTCGTTCGCGACCTCGGTGGAGCGCTTCCTGCGCGAGGCGAGCCGCGACCCCAAGGTCCGCGCGATCAAGATGGCGCTCTACCGGACCTCGGCGGACTCCAACGTGATCCGCCACCTGATCGAGGCCGCGCAGAACGGCAAGCAGGTCGCGGTGCTGGTCGAGCTGAAGGCGCGCTTCGACGAGCAGGCCAACATCCGCTTCGCGAACCACTTGGAGGAAGCGGGCATCCACGTCACCTACGGCGTCGTGGGTCTGAAGACGCACTGCAAGATCATCCTGGTCGTGCGCCAGGACTACAACGGCCTGCGCCGCTACGCGCACATCGGCACCGGCAACTATCACGCGGGCAACGCGCGGCTCTACACCGACTTCGGGCTCCTCACCTCGGATCACGCGATCGGCGAGGATCTCACCGAGCTCACGAACTACCTGACCTCCGGCTTCAAGCCGCGCCGCGACTACAAGAAGATCCTGCCGAGCCCGAAGATGGCGAAGCAGGCGCTGCTCTCGAAGATCGAGCGCGAGATCGCGAAGAGCTCCGCGGAGAAGCCCGGCCTCATCCAGTTCAAGATGAACGCGCTGGAGGACGCCGACATCGTCCGCGCGCTCTACCAGGCTTCGCAGGCCGGCGTGAAGATCGACCTCCTCGTCCGCGACACCTGCCGCCTGCGCGCCGGCGTCCCCGGCCTCTCCGACAACATCCGCGTGCTCTCGATCGTCGGCCGTTTCCTCGAGCACGGGCGCCTCTTCTACTTCCAGAACGGCGGTGATGAGGAGTACTACATCGGCTCCGCCGACTGCATGAAGCGGAACCTCCTCTGGCGCGTCGAGGTGCTCGCTCCCGTGGAAGACCCCGAGCTCCGCGCCCATCTCCGCCACGTGCTCGATACGCAGATCGGCGACGAGCGCAGCGCGTGGGAGATGCAGCCCGATGGCTCGTATCGCCAACGCCGCCCCGGCAAGGGTCGCCGCGCGCGCGGCACGCACGAGGCGCTGATCGATTGGTACGAGAAGCGCCAGAAGACGGCGACGCGCATGCGGCGGCGGAAGACGCGCGGGTTCCCGCGCGCGACCCAGGCCTGAGCGACATGCCTCCCGCGCACCGCGCGCCGCTCGAGCCGCTGGAGCTCGAGCGGGTCCTCGCCCTCGCGGAAAGCCGAGCGACGCGAGCGCTCGACGAAGCGCTGGTCCGCGCGCGCTACCGCGAGCTGCGAGAGCGCTTCGTCGCGGAGGACCTGATCCCTCGACTCGCCGCGGATGCCACGCTCGCCGAGAGCTGGGTCGCCTTCTCGGAAGCGCGCGGCATCGAGAGCACGTGGCATGTGTCGCGCAGCGGCGAGCTGTGGCGCGGCGAAGCCCGCGAGCGAGCCGTGCGCTACGGCCAGCGCGTGCGCGCGATCGCCGAGTACATCGTGAACGAGCTCGACGCCGTGGAGCTCCGCCTTCGAGGCGCGCCTGCGACGCCCTGGCCTACCGAGCCGTGGCCTTTCGATCAGCCGATCTACCGCCGTAGCTTTCGACTGCGTTCCCCCGATGGAGCGCGCGAGGCGGCGATCGAAGCGGCCTACGAGATCGCGATGAGCGCGCCCACGAGCGGAACCCTGGTGCTCTCGAGCGGCGAGCAGCTCTCCGGCTGCAGCCCGAGCTTCCTCTGGTCCGACGACGGGCGCTGGCTCGCCGTTCCTCGCTGGTTCCGCCGCTTCGGCGTGCTGCGCCGACAACGCTTGTGGTTGCTCGACTTCGTCTCACGCCAGAGCTATCGCTCGCGCGCGACCGCGCGCTGGTTCCAGCCGGAGAGCTTCGCGGACGGGCGGCTGCGCGTGCGCCTCGCTCCTTGGGAGAGCGAACGCTGGCGCACCTTCGAGATACCATCCGCCCTCGCGGAGTTCCGCGCGCTTCCGTTCCCCACTCCATGAGCGAACCCACACCCGACGATTCCTACGGCGCGAGCGCCGTCGCGGAGCACGAGCGCTGCACGCTCCTCGGCCTGGCCGTCGGCGACGCCTTCGGAACCACGCTCGAGTTCGCGACGCTCCCCGAGCGACCGTTCGGACCCCTGCTCACCGGGCCGCATCGAGAGATCCAAGGCGGCGGTCCCTTCTCCTTGCGCCCCGGTCTCGTCACCGATGACACGCAGATGGCGAGCTGCCTCGCGGAGAGCCTCCGCGCGTGCCGGGGCTTCGACCTGCGCGACGTCGTCGCGCGCTACCGGAGCTGGGTCGTCCAGGCCTTCGATGTCGGAAACCAAACGGCCGAAGCCCTCGCGCGGATCGCGCGCGGCAGCGCTCCCGAGCATGCCGCGCGCGAGCACTGGTCGGCGGTACGCGGACGCAAGCCGGCCGGGAACGGCGCCCTGATGCGCTGCGCCCCGATCGCCGTGCTGCTGCGCGATCCGGAAGCCCGCCGCGCCGCGGCCCTCGCGGATGCGAGCGTGACGCACTTCGATCCGCGCTGCCAGCTCGCGTCCTGCGCGTACGTCGCGGCGCTCGCCGCCGCGTGCGCCGCAGCCGCGAGACCCTTCTCTCTCGAGCAGAAGCGCGCGCACCTGGAAGCGGTGCTCGGCGCAGAGCTCGAGCGCTCCGCAGAGGCACTCGCGCAGAGCGAGCCGACGCTCCGCCGAGAGGTCGAGGCGGCGCGCCATCTCCTGCTGGAGGATCTGCGGCTCGCTCGGTGTGCCGATCCCGAGCTCTACGCGGACGAGGTCCATCTGCAGAGAGCGCAGGGCTTCGTGCGGGTCGCTTTTCGCCTCGCGCTGTGGGAAGCCTTCCACGCACCGGACTTCGAGTCGGGCCTGCTGGACATCGTGAACCGCGGAGGCGACGCCGATACCAACGGCGCCATCGCGGGCGCGCTCCTCGGGGCGCTTCACGGTTCGATTCCGGAGCGCTGGTGCCGCACGGTGCTCGATGTCGTCCCGGCGAGCGCCTTGGAGGAGCGCTTCCACCCACGGAGACTCCTCGCCCTCCTGTCTCAGCGCGAGGCGTGACTACGCACGAGAGACTCTTGGGCAGCTCTTCATCGCTCGCGTAGCATGAGCACCATGTCGCGGTGCATCGGCTACCCCGTCCGTCGAAGCCTGCTTGGAGGCTGGCAATGAGCTCTCGCCCCGGAGGCTCCACCGAGACCCGCGAGCGCGAGAAGACCTCGCTCGCACGCCCGTGGAACGTCGTCGTGCACGACGACCCCGTGACGCTGATGGCCTATGTCACCAAGGTCTTCATGCAGGTCTTCGGCTACGCGAAGGCGAAGGCCGAGCGCCTGATGCTCGAGGTACACCATCAAGGTCGCTCGATCGTCTGGACCGGCGGCCGCGAGCAGGCCGAGATCTACGCGCAGCAGCTCCAGGCCCATCACCTGTTGACGACGCTCGAGCGCGTGGAGAGCTGAGCGATGTGGGCCGCGCGCACGGACACCGGTTGGGCGTTCGGCGACATCGCGCCCGAAGCGCTGACGACGCTGGAGGCCGTGCCGCTCCTGCTCACGACGCGCGACCCGCGGGTCGTGGAGCGCCTGCATCCGGAGACCTACGCGGAGGACGCCGACGAGCGCGAATGGCGCCGCCACGCGGGCGAGGAGCTCCGCCACCTCTTCGCCTCGCGCGAGGAGCTCGTGCGCGGCGACTTGGCGCGCATGCGCGAGCTCCCCGCGGGGCGCGGGAAGTTCCTGCTGATCCCCGATGCGCACGTGAGCGGTTGGCTCGCCGCGCTGAACGCCGCGCGTCTCGCGCTCTACGCGCTGAACGACCTCGAGCCCGAGTGGATGGCCGGCAAGGAACGCGAACGCATGAGCGCGCAGCAGCGCATGGCGCTGGCGCGCATCCATCTGCTCGCGGAGCTGCAGACCGTCTTGCTCGGCGAGCGGACGCGCGAGCCGCACTCGTCGTCCGCAGACGAGGACGAAGACGCGGACGAGAGCTCGAACGCCGACGAGTGACGGCGTTCTCTCCCGAGCGAGCTCAGAGCCCCGCCAGCAGGACTTCGCGGATCTCGCCGTCGCGGTGCATCCCTTCCGTTCCCTTGGCGTAGGCGCAGCTCATCTCGAGCACGCCGCCCTGGAAGCGGATCTGCTTCTCGGCCGGAGTGGCGACGTTCTTCAGCTTCACGCGCTGCAGCCCCTCGCGCACGGCTTCCTTGCCCATGTCGTCGCAGCAGATCGTGCGCAGCGCCATGTTCAGGCGGTGGCAGGAGAGGTTGTCGAGGAAGTTCAGCGCCTCGAAGCTCTCGCCGAAGCTCGCCCAGTCCACTTCGTAGGGGATCGCGCGACCGCAGATCTCGGCGATCTCCTTCTCGCGCGCGGGGAGGGTCTCGGTCTGCAGCTCCTTCAGCTTCCGGCGTTCGTTGAGGCCCATGGCTCATCTGCTCCGTTGGGGGTCGTGGTGCGGGAGAGGCCGCCGCTCCGGCGCGCGGTCCTTCGAGAGCTCGATGTCGCGAGCCCGAGCCTCACAACCGACTTTCCCGCCGCGCGTCCCGCGCGCGAGCTCGCGGAGAGGTCCCGGAACGCCGACACCCCGCCGAGCCGAGGGCTCGTCGGGGTGTCGAGATGAGGACGAAGAAGGCAGCGAGCCGTGGCCTACGGCGCGCTCGGCTTCTTCGTGTAGGCCGCGTCGACGCGCCCCTCGAGGGCGCCCAGGAATGCGACGATCGCGTCGATGTCGCTCTTCGCGAGCTCCTTGCCGAGCTGGTGCTTCGCCATCAGCTTCACGATCTCGCCGAGGTCGGCGACGCTGCCGTCGTGGAGGTAGGGGCCGGTCTTCGTGATGTTGCGGAGCCCGGGCACCTTGAAGAGCAGGTTCTCGGACGCGTTCTTGGTGTGGGTGCCGCGGCCGAGGTCCTTCACCTCGCCCGGCCAGGGGATCACCTTTCCGAGCTTGTCATAGCTCTGCCCCCCGAACTGCGCGCCCATGTGGCAGGTGTGGCACCCCGTGTCGAAGAAGGCCTTGAGCCCCATTTGCTCCTGGTAGCTCAGGGCGTCCTTCTTGCCTCCGACGAAGTCGTCGAAGCGCGAAGGCGTCACGAGGCCGCGCTCGAAGGCGCCGACCGCGATCGCGAAGTTGTCGAAGGTGATCGGATCGGCCTGGCCGGGGAAGGCCTGGCCGAAGAGCTGCACGTAGCCCGGGATGCCCTTCAGGATCCCGACGAGCTGATCGGCACTCTCGAGACCGTGCTCGATCGGGTTCAGGACCGGCCCCTTCGCCTGGTCCTCGACCGTGCCGGCGCGGCCGTCCCAGAACTGCACGAAATGGCCGGCCGCGTTCAGCGACGTCGGGGAGTTGCGGTCGCCTCGCGTGCCGTCGTGCCCCGGCGAGGTCTTCTCGCCGTCGACGCCGAAGCGGTCGAGCTGGTGGCAGGAGTTGCAGGAGATCGTGCCGCTCTTCGAGAGACGCCCTTCGTAGTAGAGCGCGCGGCCGAGGTCGGTGAGGGCGGCGGAGGGCTTCGCGCCCTTCCAGTAGTCGGCGGGGAGCGCCCCGAACACCGAGAGCATCGCCGGGGTCACGACCGACGAGCTCGAGGAGGAGGACCCGCTCGAGGTGCGGGCGGGGGTTTTCGGCGAGCCACCTTCTTCGCCACTGCAGGCGAAGAGGGCGAGGGCCAGGGACGCGAAGCCCGCGGTGGCGAGGGCGGAGGGGCGATGGAACACGGAGACTCCCGTAGCGTTGGAACCTGAGATCCCATCGAAGACCAGCGCTGGCGGAGATGCAAGGGCCTGCATGGCCCAGCCTCCGCATCGGTCGGGAGAGACCGCATAGAAGATCGAGCGCCACGAGCGAGCTCGAGGTGTCCCCAGGAAAGTGCATTTCCTTCGGAAACCGCTTCGACAGAGCGCTCGATCACGACCTCGGCCTCGGTTTCGGGGCATGCTGTAGGTGCGAGCGCCGCTGGCGTCATCGCGTCGTTGCGTCCTCACGGCCGCGCCCTCGGGCGCCCGATCCCTGTCTCGACCGGAGTCCTCCATGCGTATCTCTACCGCCCTCGCCGCGGCGACCCTCGCCGCCGGCGCGACTGCCCAGGTGCCGGGCAATCAAAACGGCATGCATTTCCACAACCAGGCCGCCTCGGTCAGCCTTCAGTCCTACCCGAACTTCTTCGTCGCAGGCGGCAACGTCGCGGGCGACTGCTCGTGGAAGATCCTCGACGCCGCGGGGATGAAGCGCGGGACCGGAACGCACACGGCGACCTCGGCCGACGTGCCGGTCTTCAACCACAACTTCGTCGCGAACGGCCCGCTCAACATCCCCGACCTGGTGTTCCGTCCGACGACGCTGGTCTCGGGCTGCAAGTCGCCCGACTTCGTCGCACCGGCGATCGGCGCCATCGGGATCGGCAACATCGTGCTGCCGTCCCAGGGCGCCTTCACGATCAACGTCGACTTCAGCGCTGCGGCCGTCACGCTGCCCGACGGCGACACGGCCGTCTGCTACCTCGCCGTCGCTGGTGAATTCGGCGACGCGACGACGCCGGCGAACGGAACGCCCAACGCCTGCCGCCCCTTCGGCAGCACGACGGGCACCGCTCCCGGTCGTCCGGTCGGCTGCACGACGGGCAAGAGCGGGCGCTTCAACGCCAGCACGAACGCGCTCGTCACCAACACGCCGAACTTCGAGCTCTGGATCGAGATCGGCTTCAGCGAGCCCACCGTGCAGCCCATGAAGAACAGCTCGCCCACGCTCGCGACGCGCGGCTACGGCTCCTACGACTTCCGCGTCGCGCCGGCCGGCACCGATACGCTCGCGTGGCGCGTCGAGGCCTTCCAGCACATCGGCAAGTTCGCCCTCCCGCTGATCAGCTTCACCGGCAACAACTCGCTGCTCCTGCTCGACGGCGTGCCGGCGTGCCTGACGCTCGATCTCTTCTCGGATGCGCTGCTCGCCCTCGGCCAAGCCGGCCCGATCCTCAGCGATGGCGCCGGAGCGCCCTTCACCGACGGCATCCACACGACCTTCGCGTTCCCGATCCCGGTCGCGGCGACGAACTCGCGGATCCACGTGGTCTTCTACATCCTCGACCCGGCGATCCCGGCGCTCGTCGACGCCACGAACACGGTGACGACGACCTTCCTCCCGTAGGACATCGAAACGACGCGGGCGGAGTTCCCCCTCCGGCCTGATCGACGCGCGCCCCGGAGCTCTCCGCTCCGGGGCGCGCTCGTTTCCGGCGATACTGCGCGGCATGGAACTGGACCTAGGTCTCCTCATCGCCGGTCTCGTCGCGATCGGCATCAGCGCGCAATGGCTCGCGTGGCGCTGGAAGCTGCCCTCGATCCTCCTCCTGCTCGGAGCCGGCTTCGCGCTGGGGCCCCTCCTCGGCGTGCTGAGCCCGGAGTCGATGCCGCACGACCAGCTCTTCCCGCTCGTCTCCCTCGGCGTCGCGGTGATCCTCTTCGAGGGCGCGCTGAACCTGCGCGTGCGCGACCTCCGCGGCCACGGCGCCGTCGTCCGGAACCTGATCTCGATCGGCGCGCTCGCCAACGGGACTCTGGTCGCACTGGCCGCCTGGAAGCTCGGCGGTCTCGCCCCCGAGATCGCCGCACTCTTCGGCGCGATCCTCACGGTGACGGGTCCGACCGTGATCGCGCCGTTGCTCCGCGTCGTGCGCCCGACGCCCGCGGTCGCCAACGTGCTCCAGTGGGAAGGCATCCTGATCGACCCCTTGGGCGCGATCCTCGCACTCCTGGTCTACGAGCTCGTCGCCGCGGGACACGCGGGAGAGGAAGTCGCGCTCTCGCTCGCTCGCGTGCTCGGGACGGGCGCGTTCTTCGGGGCGATCGGCGCCTTCGCCATCGCGACGAGCTTGCGGCGACGCTGGGTCCCCGAGCATCTGCACGATGTCGGCGCGCTGGCGCTCGTGCTGCTCCTCTTCGCCCTCTCGAACGCCCTCCAGCACGAGAGCGGGCTCCTCACCGTCACGGTGATGGGAGTTCTGTTGGCCAATGCGAAGGGCATCGATACGAGCGGCATCCTCCACTTCAAGGAGAGCCTGACGCTGCTCCTCGTCTCGGTGCTCTTCCTCGTGCTCGCGGCGCGCATCGATCCGCGCGCGCTGCAGGAGCTCGGCGGTCGCGGCCTGCTCGTCCTCGCGGCGGTGATCTTGATCGCTCGCCCGGTCGGCGTCCTGCTCTCCTCTTGGCGCTCCGGGCTCTCCTGGAGGGAACGCGTGCTCATCGCGTGGATCGGACCGCGCGGCATCGTCGCCGCCGCGGTGACCTCGATCTTCGCGCTGCGCCTCGAGGAGCTCGGCCATCCCCAGGCGCAGCTCTTGGTGCCCCTCACCTTCACGGTGATCATCGGCACGGTGGTGCTGCAGGGACTGAGCGCTCGCGCGCTCGCCCGCGCGCTGGGCGTCGCCGAGCCTGCTCTGCGCGGCGTGCTCGTGCTCGGCGCGAACCAAGTCGGCCTCGCGTTGGCCAAGGCGCTCCAAGCGACCGGGCGTCGCGTCATCGTCGCCGACACGAGCTGGGAGCAGATCGCGGAGGCGCGCATGGCGGGGCTCGAGACCTACTTCGGCTCGCTCGTCTCCGAGCACGCCGACCAGCACCTCGACTTGTTCGGCGTGGGTCGCTTCTTGGGCTGCTCCCGGCGCCCGGAGCTGAACCAGCTCACGTGCGTGCACTTCGCTCGCGAGCTCGGCCGCAGCGCCACCTTCACTCTCGCGCAGCCGCGGAAGACCGACGCGCCGGAAGCTCGCAGCGCGCCGCCGACGCTCGAGTCGCAGCGGCTCTTCGGCGAGGACGTGACCTATAGCTCCATGGCCGCGGCGCTGAGTCGCGGTGCGCAGATCCGCACGACCAAGCTGCGGCCGGAATTCGACTTCGCCACCTACAAGAAGCGCGAGGGGCAGCGCGTGCTGCCCCTCTTCGCCACGGATCTCCGCGGTCGCTTGTATATCTTCGCGGTCGGATCGACGTGGCAACCCCAGGTGGGTTGGACCGTGATCGGGCTCGTCGAGTCCGAGGCGACGCCGCCCGCGTGAGCACGCGAGCGGCGCAGCGAGCTCAGTGGATGCGCTCGCGGAAGCCGCCGCTCGTCGCGACCGGCAGCGAGAACGCGAGGCTCGGATCGATCACGACGCCCTGCCAGAAGAGGTCGACGCCGAGGATCAGCGGGTCGAACGGGATCGGCGCCGCGAGCGAGTCGAGACCCGTGCCCGAAGTGCCGAAGGTGAGCGAGACACCCGGCGGCACGTAGAGGAACGCGTTCGGCTGCGCGCCGATCGTCGAAAGATCGAACGGCACCGGGAGCGCGAAGAAGTCGAGGAAGAGCGCGGCCGGCAGGCCCGGCGCGGTGACGTTGCGCAGCTCGATCGCGTGCGCCGCGTTGCCCAGCTCGGCGGGGCTGTTGGCGCAGAGCTGCGGCAGGCCGCTCGTCGTCGGAGCGGAGATGCCGAAGGCTTCGGCGTTGGCCGGGTGGCCGACGAAGAAGCCATCGATGGTCGGCGGACGCGTGGTCGAGTTGGTGACGACCAGCTCGCGGTAGCCGATGTAGACACCGGCCGGACCCGCGTACGGAGCGGCGGCGGTGCCGGAGATCTGCGTGCCCGTGGCGGTCGAACCGAAGTCACCGCCGAGCCAGCCGTTCACCGCGCTGCCCGCGATCTGCACGCGCAGACGACGCCATCCCGCCGGCTGACCGGTGAGGTTGACGCTGCCCAACACCGTCGGAGCCGAGGTCGCCGTGGTCGGCCAAGCGCCGTTGTTGTGATCGATCAGGTACGCGATCGCGCTGGTCGAGGTGACCTCGTACATCCACGCGATGCCCGTGTTCCCGTTCGTGTTGAAACCAGCGGCGAGCGAGCCCGAGGGATCACCGAAGTTGTGGAACCCGCAGGTCGTGCCCTGGATGCCGACCGACCACTGCTCGCGCTCGGCCGCCGTCGCTTCGAGCGTCGTGTCGATGTACATCCACATCTCGAGGAGGATGTCCGGGCCGTGCACCGTGGAGACGAGCACGCAGCCGTTGCCGCCCCCCGTGGGATCCCAGGTGATCAGCGCCTTGCCGCCGATGGGCGAGGCCGCGATGGCGTTCGGATTGCTCACGCTCACCGCCGTGGGATCGATGACGCGGGGGCCGACGAACGAACCGGCGAAGCGCGGATGCGTGGCTTCGACCGCGAAGGTCTCGAAGTCGTCGCAGTAGGGCTTCGGCGAGCCCTGCGCATTGCTGGTGCCCGGCGTCCAACGCGCGACGTGGAAGTCGCGGTTGTCGTCCGTATCGAAGCCGTCGCGCAGACGCGCCACCGAAGTCGGAGTGCCGGTCTCGGTGTTCACGTAGTTGCCCCATGCGCCTTCGCCTTCGACGAAAGGCGCCATCACCACGGGGATCCCCTTGTTCGCCTCGTAGACGAGCGAGTCTTGCACGAGGCCGAAGCCGTCCTTGATGGTCAGCGTCTCGTTGTCGTTCTCCCAGAGGTTCGTCGCCCCGACGACCTGGTCGATCAGGCCGGGGAAGTTCGTGTTGAGCAGCGACGAGCCGAAGACGTAGAAGTCGCCCGCCGCGAGAAACGTGGCGGCCGGGACGGTGTAGGCCGGATTGGTCGTCGTCGCATCGATGGCCTCGAGGCGCCAGCCGCTGATGTCGACCGGCGCAGTCGAGCGATTGACGATCTCGACGAACTCGACGTCATCCGTGCTGGCGTCGTCGTAGCTGAACTCGTTGATCACGATCGCGGGCAGCACGAGCTGCGTGCGCAGCTCACCCGCGGGATTCACCGACGAGAAGACCTCGACGTAGAGATTCCCCGCGGCGAGCTCGGCGACCTGCAGCGCGCTGAGCACGCCCGAGCCACTGTAGGTGCCAGGGCCGCCAGCGAGCGCGAACACCGCCGCGCCGTTCACGCCGGCCGGAGCGTTCGAGAGCTGCGCGCCGGTGTCGATGCCGCCGAGGCCGCTCGTGGCGACGTTCACGGTCAGCGTGGAGGTCGCGGGATCGAGGCGCGCGTGGATCGCGCCGAGACCCGGGGAAACGACGGGCGGCACCACGTTGGCGCCGCTCAGATTGCCGACGTAGCGCGTCTGCGCCGCGGCGAGGGTGCTCAGCGCGCAGAGCGCGAGCGAAGTGCGAAGGACGGGAGAAGAAACCACCTCAGGACCTCCGAGGGGATGAAGTAGAGAGCTCGCGCTCAGGCGAGCGCAGGGAAGCCCAAGAATCTGAGACAGGCGAGCGCTTTTGCCTAGAGCAGCTCGGGGCGGCAATCTGTCGGCGCCATGACCGAGCTGCTCCCGCGCTTCGAGTCCGAAGCCCTCCTGAAGCGCGACCTCTTCGGCGCCGTCGAGCGCGGCACGTGGATCACGGCCGAAGGAATGCGCATTCCGGCGACGCGACGCAGCGCGGCAGGTGCGGCGCTCCTGCTGCGTCCCGTCGCGCGGCGGTTGCTCCAGCGCGAGCTCCGCGCGCTGCGCGCGCTGGAAGGCCTGGAGCGCGTTCCGCGGGTGCTCGCGGCCGCCCGCAGCGAGCTCGTGCGCTCGTGGATCGAGGGTCGACCGCTGCAGCAGGGCGGACCGCCCGATTCCCGCTGGCACGCGCGCGCACGGCGGCTCCTCGTCGCGCTGCATCGCCGCGGCGTCGCGCACAACGACCTCGCGAAGGAGCCGAACCTGCTGGTGACGCCCGACGGCGGCGCGGCGCTCATCGACTTCCAGCTCGCGTCGTGCCGCAAGCGCCGCGGGCGCTGGTTCCGCTCGATGGCCCGCGAGGACCTGCGCCACCTCCTGAAGCACAAGCGCCATTACCACGCGCCCCTGCTCCGCCCGCGCGAGCGCGCGATCCTCGCCCGCTCCGGCGTCATCGCCCGTCTCTGGCGCCGCACGGGCAAGCCCCTCTATCTCCTCATCACGCGCCGCCTCCTCGGCTGGCGCGACCGCGAAGGCGCCGGCGACCGCCCCCACTGACCCCGTTGCACAGTAAAGGTGCCAGGCACCTCAACTGTGCAACGGGGTCAGCCGGCGGCGGCGCGGCAGGAGGCGATCCAGCGCTCGAGCGTGCGCAGCGCGAGCTCCAGCTGGTCGGCGCGCACGAGCAGGTGATCGCGCGACCACGCCGCGAACGGCAGGATCGCGATGCCGGCGTCCGCGAGCTTCTGCGCTGCGGGAGCGAGATAGCCGCAGACATCGAGCGGCACCTCGACGTCGAGCGCGATACGGCGATACGGTCCGCTGCGCTCCTCCGCCTTGGCGAGCGCCGGGCTCGAGCGCGCGAGGGATTCCGTGCACGCGATCGTGAGCTCGTCGCCGGTGCGCATCCACACGGCGCAAGCGCTCTCGGAAGCAGCGAGCGCCGCCGCTGCCGCAGCCGCCGACGCGGCGTCGAGGCGCGCGAAGACGTAGGGCTCGGGATCGACGCCGAGCTCGGTCCGAGCCCAGCACTGCAACGCGCGCGGATCCATCGATCGAACCTCGGGCTAGGACGGCTTCCAACCGGGATTGGCGACCCCGATCACGCCCTGGGCGAGCTTCGCTCCGCTGGCGTCCCCGGCGCGGATGACGACGATCGATCGGCCGAGCACGGGGTTCCTCCGCGCGTTGATGGTGATCGTCTCCAGGACGAGCTCGAAGACGGCCTTGCCATCGGCGTCGGAGGCCACGAGCGCGAGATCGCTGGGTCGACCGGCGTTCGCCTCCGCGTCTCCTTCGGCGACCGGCGGAGCGTAGGGTCCGCCCGTCGCCGACGCATTCGCGGTCCGCAGATCGCCGAACTCGTTCACCTGCAGCGCCACCTTCTGCCCCGCCGGCAAACCCGTGATCTCCCCGCGCACCGAGAACTGCCGCCGCTCGCTGCGGGAGAAGCGCACGAAGCCCGTGGCCGTGGAGCCCGCCGTGGGCAGCAGCACGCAGACGGCCTCGGTCAGCGCCGTGCGCGGATCGTCTTCGCGCTGGAGTCGACTGCCCGGGCCGGGGCGCAAGCCCGGATCCTGACGGACCGGAGGTGTCGTCGCGGGCTTCGGAGGTGCGGGCTCTTGAGCCGCGGCGACGCCCGCCGCGGCCAGCGCAGCCGCCGCGCCGCGCGCGACGAAGCCACGGCGATCGAGAGACAACTCGGAGTCTTGCATGGGTGGCACCTTTCTTCGGCAACCGGGCCGGGCATCCTAGCGAAGTCGCGCTCCCCTACGGAATCCCCCATGTCGCTCGTCCGCACTCTCGACCCCTCGACGCGTCTTGCCGAGCTCGTCTTCGGCCTGGTGATGACGCTGAGCTTCACGCTGACGGCGAGCGTCCTGCTCCGCGAGCAAGGGCACGGCGGCGCGCGCGAGCTGCTCTACGCGATCTTCGGCTGCAACCTCGCGTGGGGCGTGATCGACGGCGGCCTCTATCTCCTGGGCCAGATCGTCGAGCGCGGCCGCAAGCACCGGCTCTGGATCGCCCTGCGGAGCACGCGCGACGAGCGCGAAGCGGAGGCGCTGCTCAGCGACGAGCTCGACGAGCTCGTGGGGCGCGGCCTCGAGCCCGCCGAGCGCTCCTCGCTCTATCGCTCCCTCGGCCAGAAGCTGCGCGCCTTGGATCCCGCGCCGGTGCGCTTGACGCGCGAAGATTGGCGCGGCGCCCTCGCGAGCTGCTGGCTCGTCTTCCTGACCGGCATTCCCGCGGCGCTCCCGTTCTTCTTCATCGCCGATCCCTTCGTCGCGCTGCGAATCTCGAACGCGCTGCTGCTCCTGCTCCTCTTCTATCTGGGTGAGCGCACCGCGCGCGCCCTGGGCTTCGCGCATCCGCTGCGCGCAGGCGCCTCGTTCCTCGCGTTCGGCATCCTGCTGGTCAGCGTCGCGATCGCGCTCGGCGGCTGAGCCTCACTGTACAGTTAAGGTGCCTGGCACCTTTTCTGTACAGTGGAGTGAGCGTAGGCCTTGTCGTAGTAATCGAGCACGATCTCGACGGCGGCGGCGAGCTCGCCGTGCGCAAGATGTACGAGCGCACGCTGCGTGCGCTCGCGTCCGCAGCGCTTCTCGATGCGTCGGAAGCACGCCGCCAACGCCTCGCGGTCGGCGTCTCCATAGGTCGCGACGAGCTGCGCGACGCGCTCCGCGCGCGGAACGTCGAGCACGTGCACCGGGCTCCCCTGCATCTGCGCGTAGAGCCGCTCCGGCAAGAGGAGCTTGCCGATGTTGCGGCTCTCGTCCTCGATCCAGAGCTCGCGCGCGGGATCGCTCGCGTCCCACGCCAACGCGAGCTCGTTCTCGAACTGCTCCTGCGTCGGCTGCGGCGTCTCGCCGAGATGTCCGAATGCGGAGCCCTTGTGATGCGCCAGCGCCTCGAGGTCGAGCACGGCCTCGCCCGCGCGCGCTCTCTCGTGCAGGAACGCGGTCTTGCCGCTCCCCGTGGGCCCGCACACCACGCGCAGCGCCCGCGGCTCGTCGAAGCGCGCGAGCGCCCAACGGCGGAACACCTTGTAGCCGCCGCGCAGGCGCGCGCTCGACAGGCCATGCGATGCCAGCTCCTCCGCGACGCGCGCGCTGCGCAAGCCGCCGCGCCAGCAGTGCACGAGCAGCGGATGCTCCTCGCGCCCGCGCCGCAGCGCGCTCGCTTGCTCGAGCAGAGCGTCCAGCTTCGCGCGACCGAGCTCTTCCGCGCGCGCGAGCGCGCGAGCGGGATCGACGCGCGCCCAGAGCGTGCCCACCTCGGCGCGCTCCGCGTCGTCGAGCGCGGGCAGGTTCACCGCCCCGGGAACATGGCCGCGCGCGTACTCGCTCGGCGAGCGCACGTCCAGCACGAGCGCGCCCGCTCTGCGCCGCAGCAGGAGCTCCGGCAGCTCGAGAAGGGAGGGTTTCGGATTCGCTTCCACGGAGCGCGCGTGCGCGAGCGCCGCATCGATCGGATCGAGCGCGGCGTCTTCGCCGGCGCGCGCCACCATCAGTGGCCGCCCCCCGCGGGCGTTCCGCGGAGATCGATGCCGACCAGCTCGACTTGGATCCGACGGTGCGCGGCGTCCTCGGTGAAGAGCGCGAGCGACTCCTTCACGTCCTGATCCATGTACTCGCCCGTGCCGTCGATCACGACGCGCTCGCCATCCTCGACTTCGTCGAGCAGGGCCAGGAGCTGCGGCTTGGTGATGAAGGTGGCGTCGCGCTCGAAGCGCAGGACGCGAGCGCCATCCTCGCGCCGTGCGCTGCTCACCGCGTCCTTCGCGTTCTGGCGCAGCACGAAGAAGACGCCGACGACGATGCCGATGATCACGCCCTTCAGCAGATCGGTCGCGAGCACGACGGCGATGGTGACCGCGAACGGCAGGAGCTGATGGATCCCGAGGGCGAGCTGCTGGCGGAAGAGCGCGGGCTTGCAGAGGTTCAGACCGACTTGGATCAGCACGGCGGCGAGCGCCGCGAGCGGGATGCGGTTCAGCAACGCACCCGCGAAGGCGACGGCGCCGACCAGGAGCAACCCGTGAACGATCGCCGAGAGGCGCTCGCGACCGCCGGCGGCGACGTTGGCCCCGCTGCGCACGATCACCGCGGTGATCGGCAAGCCGCCGAGGAAACCCGAGACCGCGTTCCCGACGCCCTGCGCCACGAGCTCGCGATCCGGCGGGCTGTGCCGCCGCAGCGGATCGAGGCGATCCACGGCCTGGATGGAGAGCAGCGTCTCGATGCTCGCGACGACGGCGATCGTAGCCGCGGCGACCCACACGTCCGCGCGCGCGATGGAAGAGAACTCGGGCCGCGGCAGCCTTTCCATCAACGCGGTGAAGCCGCCCGTGGGCACGTCCACGAATTCGGCTGCGCCGAGGGCGAGAGATGGGATCCCAGCGAAGGCGGCGCCGAGCGCGCTCGTCATCACCACCACCACCAGCGCCGGTGAGAGGAGCTGGAACCGCGCGAGCGGCGTCTTCTTCCAGCCGTAGAGGACGACGAGCGCGAGCGCGGCGATCAACATCGAGCCAGCGTGGACGTCGCCGTGGAACAGGGTACTTAGGTCTCCGCTCGAGCCGAAGGCCACCGGGATCTGCTTCATCACGATGACGATCCCGATCGACGCCAACATGCCCTTCACGACGGAGGAAGGCACGAGCCCCGAGAGACGGCCCGCGCGCAGCATCCCGAGGGCGATCTGCAGGACCCCCGCCAGGAGCACCGCGAGCAGGAACGGCGGCAACCCGCCGAGCGCCTTCACCTCGAGGAGCACGATGGCGGTGAGTCCGGCGGCCGGCCCGGACACCGAGAGCGCCGAGCGACTGATCCAAGGCACGACGAGCCCGCCCACCGCCCCGGCGACCAGACCCGAGACCGCGTCGACTCCCGAGGCGAGCGCGATGCCGAGGCAGAGCGGCACCGCCACGAGGAACACGACGATGCCCGCGATGAAGTCCTGGCGGGGGTAGGCGAACAGCGAGTTGTGTTGGGTCATGGGCGTTTCTGCCCCGCTTCCTAGAGCAAGCCCGCCCGGCCAGCAAGCGTCGATCAAATAGGGGTCAGACCCCTTTCTGATCGACGACGCCGTCGATCAGAAA
>JAEUHW010000122.1 GCA_016793245.1 Planctomycetota bacterium | reverse complement strand
GCCTCTCCGCGCGGGGATCCGACGCCGAACTGCCCGGGGCGAGCTCGCCCCGGGCCGTTCGGCTTTCCGGGGCGAAGGAAAGCGCAGATTGCCCCCCGGAGCCGACCGGAATCTCGGTAACGGGCTACGCTCGAAGCGGATTACCCCAGGAGTTGCCTCTTCTCGGGGCTCCGCTCGCGCTTCGTCTCCTCGCGTGAGGATGGCGTGCCCCCTCCGTCGGGAGGTTGCGCGAGCGAAACCGTCTCGCCCGTACTTCGGTGACCCGATGATCCCGCTCCTCGCCCGCACTTGGCGTCTCCGCGCCTGGCGGCTCGCGGTCCTGATCGCGCTCGCGCCCTTCGCGCGCGCCCAGGAGCCCTCCGAGCCGACGCCTCTCTCGCCCGTTCCGGTCCGTTCGCACAGCGACCCCGCCCTCGAGGACCGCTCGCCGCTCGTCGAGCCGGCGCGCGACGGCGTGAACGCCGGGGAAGGCACGGTCCATCCGATCGACGACCTCGATCAGAGCGTGCCGCTGCCGATCCCCGCCGTCGTCGTGAGCGGCCCGATGGGCGACGTCGAGATCCAGCCCGCTTCGGGCGATCCGAACTTCCTCGACTTCATCGCCGGCCCCTACTACCCGCCGAAGAGCGAGCGCATCGACCCCGCGCTGCTCGCCCTGCGCGCGAACCGCGCCGCCGCGGGCCGTCCGGCCGAAGAGCTCTTCTTCTGCGTGATGCTCTCGAAGCGCCTCTCGCCGCAGCTCGAGGACGAGATCCGCTCGCTCGGCGCACGCATCCTGGGCTTCGTGCCGCATCACTCGCTGCGCGTCGCAGCGGAGCCCGCGGCGATCGATTCGCTCGCCGGGCACCCCGGCGTGCGCTGGGTCGGCTTGCCGAAGACCTGGCAGAAGGTCCATCCCGATCTGCAGCAGCGACTCGAGAAGGCGCTGCCGACCGACGTCATCGACGTCATCGTGACGCTGCACGATGGCGACCTCTGCGCCGAGTCCACGTGGACCCCGGTAGGCGACGGCCTCATCCGCGGCACGCGTCCTGACGGTGTCTACGAAGAGCGCGTCGACGAGCAGCCGATCAAGCGCTGGAGCTCGAACGGCTGGCAGCAGCGCCGACTCCAAGAGCTCGGCGTCATGATCGATCGCTACATCGAGGTGCCGCCCGGCTTCTACGCGCGCATCGTGCCGAGCCAGCTCGATGCGCTGCTGGCGCTCGACCACGTGCTCTTCGTCGAGGCGCTGATCCCGGATCGCCAGTTCCACGGCGAGTCCGTGCCCCTGGCAGCCGCCGATCGCGCGCGCGGCCTCTACCCAGGCAACACCAACAACGCCGCGATGATCGGCGTCATCGACTCGGGCCTGGAGAGCGCCAGTGGCTCGGAGCCAGCGCACTTGGCGCTCGACCACATCTTCGGCTGGGGCTGGACGCTCGAAGGCTCGCCCAGCGCCTGGGACGACCAGTGCGGCCACGGCTCGCACGTCGCCGGGACGATCCTCGGCCGGCCGCCGGTGTCGACGGAGACGCACACGGGCCTCGCGCCCAACCTCGGCTTCGCCGCGAATCGCCGCATCCGCAACGTGAAGATCTTCCCCAACCAGACTTGGGGACCGTGCGGCAGCGCTTCCTCCGCGCACACCGATCGCTACGACAAGATGCGCGGCAACGTCGATGACGGGAACGGCAACATCTCGGGGCCGCCTCACGCGATCAACAACTCCTGGGGCTCGAGCGGCTCGTGGACCGGCACGGAGTCGCAGTGTGTGACTCTCGACAGCGAAGTCTGGGTCTACGATCAGCTCTACTGCTTCGCCGCCGGCAACGACGGCAGCGGAGCGGGCACGATCGGGCGCCCCGCCGTCGCGAAGAACGCGTTCACGGTCGGCAGCCTCGATGACTTCGAGAACGGCGCGATCGACCCGGGTGCGCTCTCCAGCTTCTCGAGCCGCGGTCCCTGCGCGGATGGGCGCTGGAAACCCAACATCTCGGCCCCGGGCCGCTGGATCCGTTCCGTCGACGCGCGCACGGATACGAACAACAACAACTACGTCGACTTCCAAGGCACGTCGATGGCGACGCCGCACATCACCGGCATCGCCGGGCAGCTCGCCGACCACTACGACTGGCTGCGCTATGCACCGCACCGCATGGCCGCGGTGATGATGGCCACGGCCGCGACCGATGGGAACATCGCGCTCACGACCGAGGCCGATGCGCACCTCGACACCTTCGGCGCCGGCAAGATCGTCGCCGAGCGCGCGCACTTCGTCGAAGGCGACTACGGCTGGTTGAACTGGGGCTTCACCCAGACGAACGGCTGGCACTCCGGCGACTTCGACGTGCCGGTGGGCACGACGCGCCTCGTGGTCCTCATGACCTACCACGAGCCCGCGCCGACCACGGGTGCTGGTCAGGCGCTGGTGAAGAACATCGACCTCTACATCGACCGCGACCCGATCGACCCCGCGGGCAACTCCGGCGAGTACACGGCGCAGCAGAGCTCGATCGACAACACCGAGATCCGCCACGTCGTGAATCCGCCTGTAGGACCCTGGCGCTGGAAGACCTGGCCGACGACGGCGAGCGGCAGCGCGCGCGTCAGCGTGCACGTGATGTTCGTCACGGCGAACGATAGCCCGAACCTGAACCTCTCGGTGACGGCGGCGGACCAGTACATCCAGCCCAACGATCAGGTCGATATCACCGCGACCGTGTCGCCGAGCGACTACTTCGCACAGGACGTCTTCCTCGAGAGCGCGGGCACCACGACCAACCGCACGCTGCACAACGTCACCGCTGGCCTCCTCGACGGCCGCACCGCCGGGTTGCTGGACAACCAGCAGAACGGCCTCGACGTGCTCGTCGGCACGACCGAGGACGACGGACCGCGCGACGCCACCTGGCGCGTCTCCTACTCCACCGAAGGCGTGAAGTCCTTCTCGGTGACGGCTTCGGCCGATGCGCTGACCAGCGTCAATACCGCGGTGAACGTCACGGTCGACGGCACGGCGCCTTCCCCGGCGACGGGCCTCGCCTCCACGACCCACACGGTCGGCCAATGGTCGAACAGCCGAAACCTCACCTTCACCTGGTCCCAAGCCGCAGACAACCTCTCCGGCAACGACGGCTACGGCGAGTTCTGGGCCTCGACCAATCCTCCGGGAGTCGGCGCGACGCGGGACTTCGCCGCGACGACGACGCGCAGCATCGCCGTCACCAGCGACTACGACACCCTCTACTACGGCCTCCGCACGGTCGACCGCTCGGGCAACTGGAGCGGCACGGTCTCGGCGGGTCCCTACCGCATCGACACCGTCGAGCCGAGCTTGCCGGTGAACCTCGCGTCCACCTCGCACACGGTAAACGTCTGGAGCAACGACAACACCATCGACTTCACGTGGACCACGGCGGTCGACGATCGCTCCGGCATCGACGGCTACGGCGAGTCGTGGGGCACCACTTCACCGGTCTTCGTAGCGAACGACAAGGACCTCGAAGAGACGTCGACGACGCGCACGCTCTCTCGCACCGACGGCACCTGGTACTACGCGTTGAAGTCGGTCGACAACGCGGGTAACTGGAACGCAACGACCCGCGAAGTCGGGCCTTTCCTCATCGACACCACGGCGCCGGCCGGCCCGACGGGTCTCAGCTCGTCGAGCCACACCGTGAGCACGTGGAGCTCGCTCCTCGACGTGACGGTGAACTGGAACGTCGCGACCGACGCGACGTCGGGCGTGAGCGGCTACGACATCGCGTGGGATCAGTCTCCCAGCACGACGCTGACGGGAGCCTTGAATCTCGCGGCCGGAATCACCACGACCACTCGCACGCTCGCGAGCTCCGCGACGGGCTGGTACTTCCACATCGCCGCGCGCGATGCGGCCGGCAACTTCGGTGCGACCCAGCACATCGGGCCGTTCCTCCTCGACAACGTGACGCCGGCCGGCCCGACGAACCTCGCTTCGCCGAGCCACACGACGGGCACCTGGTCGAACCTCGCCACGGTCCAGGCCACCTGGACCGCCGCCACCGACGCCCACGCGGGCCTCGCGGGCTATGACTCGCTCTGGGACAACGCGGCGGGCTCGGTCCCGGCCGGCGCGCTGGACCTCGCGGCGGGAGCCACGGCGACGAGCCGCGCGCTCGCCAGCGGCGCGAGCGACTGGTACTTGCACCTGCGCGCTCGCGACAACGCGGGCAACTGGGGCACGGCCCAGCACCTCGGTCCCTTCCGCATCGATACGGCCGCGCCCACGGGCTCGATCACGATCGACGGCGGTAACGCGACCTGCAACGGCCTGAACGTGAACCTCGCCCTGACGGCGGCGGATGCACTCTCCGGCCTCGCTCCGAGCTCCATCCGCCTCCGCAATGCCGGCGGCGCGTTCGGCGCTTGGCAGCCCTTCGCCGCGAACCTCGCGTGGAACCTCTCCACCGGTGGCGCGGGCTCCTTGACCGGCACGCGCCGCGTCGATCTCGAGGTTCGCGACAACGCGGGCAACACGCGGATCTTCTCGGACGACATCTTCTACTTCGTGCCGGTCTCCTACTTCGGCAGCTCGTGCGCCGGCTCGCTCGGTCAGCCGAGCTTCGCCATCACGGGCATCCCGGGCCTCGGGCGCAACGTCGCCTTCGTCCCGGGCAACATCGCCGCACCGATCGGCGCGCTCTACCTCGGCGTCAGCAACACGACCTGGGGTCCGTTGCCGCTGCCGATCGACCTGGGCTTCCTGAGCCCGACCTCCGCCGGCTGCTCGGTCAACATCTCCCTCGACGTGCTGACCTACTCCGGCGGACCGATCGCCATCCCGGTGGCGATCCCCGCGGATCCGCTCCTCGCGGAGGCGGCGCTCTACTTCCAGTGGCTCTACCTCGGCGATCCCTCGGGCAAGCTGGTGGTCACCACGCGTGGAGCGCGGATGCAGATCGCGGGCTTGTGATCTCCTGATACTGGATTCGCCCCGCGACCGCGAGGCGTGATCCTCGATCGAAGCAGCGACCTCCCTCGCGCCGCGCGCGAAGGAGGTCGCTGCTTTTTCGGCGCCGCTCGGCGAGGCAGAATCCGGCGCGCCATGCTGCTCCGCCTCAAGAGCCTCGACTTCGCCGTCGCCGAAGCGCCGACGCGACTGCCGTTCCGCTTCGGACAGACGACGCTGCGCTCGGGGGTGATCTTGACGGCGCGGCTTCTCGTCGAGAACGCGAGCGGCGCGCACGCCTTCGGTTGCGCGGCCGACCTCTGCGTCCCGAAGTGGTTCGAGAAGAACCCCGCGAAGAGCGCGCGCGAGGATGTCTTCTCGCTGATCTCGAGCGCGCGCGAAGCCGGAGCGGCCTTCCTCTCCGAGGGCGCTTCGCTCGGCACGGCCTTCGACCACTGGCAGCGCGCGTACCGTTCGCGCGTCGAGTGCGTGCCGTTCGAGGCGCCGGATCGACTCGTGCGCGGCTTCGGCGTCGCGCTCGTCGAGCGCGCGCTGATCGACGCCGCCTGTCGCCTCGGCCAGGTCTCCTTCAGCGACGCGCTGGAAGAAGAGCTCCTCGGCTGGCAGCCCGAAGAGCTCTATCCCGAGCTGCGCGGACGCTCGCTCGCCTCGCTGCTGCCGAAGCGCCCGCTCGCGCGCCTGGCCGTGCGCCATACGATCGGCATGCTCGATCCGCTGCGCGAGCGCGACATCGCCGAAGCGGAGCGCATCGACGATGGGCTGCCCCAGTCGCTCGAGGCGCAGATCGCGCACGAAGGCCTCCGCTACTTCAAGGTGAAGATC
>JAEUHW010000107.1 GCA_016793245.1 Planctomycetota bacterium | reverse complement strand
GCGCCCCACCGAGAGCCCGACGCTCTTCCTCCAGCAGCTCGGGCGCGGGCTGCGGCGCGCCGATCAGAAGTCGCTCTGCACGGTGCTCGACTTCGTCGGGCGCCAGCACGAGGAGTTCCGCTTCGATCGCAAGTACCGCGCGTTGCTCGGCGGAACACGACGCGAGCTCGAGGAGCAAGCTCAGCGCGGGTTCCCGCTGCTGCCCGCGGGCTGCACGCTGCAGCTCGACGGCGACGCGAGCGCGCAGGTGCTCGCGAGCTTGAAGCGCGCGTTGCCTTCGAAGTCGGCGACGCTCGAACGCGAGCTCCGCGCGCTCGCCGCCGCGGGAGAGCGGCCGACGCTGCAGCGCTTCCTCCGCGAGACGGGGCTGGAGCTGGAGGAGCTCTACGGCGGTCAGCGGAGCTGGACGAATCTCCTCCGCGCGGCCGAGCTCTGCCCGGAAGCCGTCCCCGAGCACGCCGAGTCCGAGCGCACGCTGCTGCGCGCTCTTGCGCGCTGGCTGCACGTCGATGACACGCTGCGCCTGGAGGCCGCGCAGCGCTTCCTCGAGCGCGAGCGCCCGCCGCGTGCGGAGGAACTAGCACCTCTCGAGCGACGACTCTTTCGCATGCTCGTGAGCGCGATCGTGGGCGAAGCGGTGCCGAAGGGGACGAGCCTCGACGACGGGGCCGCGCTGCTCTGGCAGCACGGGCAAGTGCGCGCCGAGCTCTTGGAGCTGCTGCCGTGCCTCGAGGCGCGCCGCGAACGCAGCAACACCGAGCTGCGCACGCATCCCGAGGTTCCCCTGCGCATCCATGCGCGCTATACGCGCTCCGAGTTGACCGCGGCCTTTGGCCTGGGCGACGGTGCGCGCAGCGAAGGCTGGCAACAAGGCGTGCGCTGGATCCCCGAAGCCGCAGCGGACCTCTTCACCTTCACGCTCGACAAGACGAAGGGGAACTTCTCCCCCACCACGCGCTACCGCGACTACGCCATCAGCCGCGAGCTCATCCACTGGGAGAGCCAGTCCGTCACGCGCGCCGACAGCGAGACCGGTCGGCGCTATCGCGAGCATGCGCAGCGCGGCAGCTCGATCTTCCTTTTCGCGCGGCGCGACACCCAAGAGCGCGCGTTCACCTTCCTCGGGCCCGCGGACTACGTGTCCTCGGAGAGCGAGCGCCCGATCCGCTTCGTGTGGAAGCTCCGCGTCCCGTTGCCCGCGGAGCTCTTCGCCGCGTACGCCGCAGCGGTCGCCTGAGAGCTCACGCGCTCAGCGCTCGCTTTGCCAACGCATCTCGACGCGCTCCCCGATCGTCCGCAGCTCGAGCCCGGTGGCGGCACTCGTGATCCAGCCTGCGGCATCCGCGGGCACCGTGCGCGGAGCCTCGCCCTCGAGCACGTGCACTTCGACCGCCTTCGAATCGCGATCCACCACCCAGAGCTCTCGCACGCCGATCTCCGCGTAGAACGGGAGCTTCTCGTAGGTCTCGTCGTCGGGGCTCCGGACCTCGATCAGGACATCAGGGCCGCCCTCGAAGTACTCGCGCCGATCGCACGCCTTGCCGCCGGGCATCAGGAGCGCCAAGTCCGGCACGCGGTAGTTCTGCTCCCAGTCAGCTCCTCGCGCGACCTTCACTTCGACGAGCACTCTTCCGGAGGAATGCGGCGCCCAATGCATGCGCAGCCACAGGAAGAGATCTCCGATCAAGCGCTGTTGCTCGTTGCTCGGGATCGGCGGTAGATGGAGCACGCCATCCCACACTTCGTCCCTTCGATCCGCGCCGGACTTCCGGCGCTGATCGAGGAACCACTGCGGGACTTCCAGCATCACGCCGCGCATGCGCTTCTCCTCCGCTGCTTGCTCAGCGCTGCGAAGCCCAGCGCATCTCGACGCGCCCCGCGGCGCAACGCAGCTCGAGCCCCGTGGCGGCACTCGAAATCCACCCTTCGGCGTTCGCGGGCGCAAGCCGCGGAGCCTCGCCCTCGAGCATGTGCACTTCGACCGCTTGCGTATCGCGGTCCACGACCCACAGCTCGCGCACGCCGATCTCGGAGTAGAACGGGATCTTCTGGTAGGTCTCGTCGCCGGGGCTTCGGACTTCGATCAGGACATCGGGGCCGCCCTCGATGTACTCGCCCCGATCCCGAGCCTTGCCTCCAGGAAGCATCAGAGACAAGTCCGGAACGCGATAGCTCTGCCTCCAATTCGTGCCGCGAGCGACGTTCAGTCCCATCGCAACGCGCCCCACGCTGCGTGGCGTCCACTGGGAACGCAGCCAGTAGTAGAGGTCGCCGACCAGTTCCTGGTGGGCGCTGTTTGGACTCGGCACCATGTGCAGCACCCCATCCCACACCTCGTCCCACCGATCCGCACCGATCTTGCGGCGCTGATCCAGGAGCTCTTGCGGGACATCGCACATCACGGCGCGCATGGGCTCATCCTCAGAGGCAGTGGGTTCGTCGGGGAGGGACATGGTCGGCGGCGATTCGGGTACGGAATTCCGCAGGCGCCTCCCGATCCTAAGCGATCGCAGCGCCCGCGGGTCTAGGTCCGCACCGCCCTAGTCGCCGCCGAAGGTCGCACGCAATCCCCGAACAAGCTCGGCCTGCTCGTCGGCCGTGAGCCGCGCCTCAGGATGCGTCGGCAGATAGAACCACGGCGGCATCTCGCCTTCGAGGACCACTTCGGCGGACTCGTGGGCTTCCTTCTGCGGTTGGTCGAAGCGCGAGAAGTTGAGCTCGGCGCGCCCCTCGTCGACGTCGCGCTGCACGAGCCACGAGATCGGGGCGACGTTGCTGTACCAAGGCCAGCGGGTCTCGTTGCTATGGCAATCGAAGCAGGCCCGCACCGCG
>JAEUHW010000102.1 GCA_016793245.1 Planctomycetota bacterium | reverse complement strand
GGACTCTCGACGGCGCGGCGCGAGTGGCTGCTCTATCTGCCGCTCTACAACGGCGTCGAGAAGCTGGAGCTCGGCGTGCCCGCAGGGGCGGAGCTCGAGGAGCTGCCGCCGCCGAGCGCGAAGCCGATCGCGATCTACGGCACCTCGATCGCGCATGGTGCCTGCGCCTCGCGCCCGGGGATGGCGTGGACCGCGATCCTCGGCCGAGAGCTCGCGCGCGAGGTGGTGAACTTGGGCTTCTCGGGCAACGGCCGCATGGAGCCCGAGGTGGGGCGCTTCCTGGCCGAGCTCGATCCCGCGGTGTTCGTCATCGACTGCTTGCCGAACATGACGCCGGAGCAAGTGGCCGAGCGCACCGCACCGCTGGTGAAGCAGCTCCGCGAACGCCGCGCGACGACGCCGATCTTGCTCGTCGAGGATCGCAGCTTCGCCAACGCGTGGCTGCTCGAGGAGCGCGCTCGCGCGCATGCGCGGCGTCGCCGAGCGCTGCGTTCTGCGTTCGAGACGCTGCAGCGCGAAGGCGTTCCCGCGCTGCACTATCTCACCGGGGACGAGCTGCTCGGGCGCGATGACGAAGGCACGACCGACGGCAGCCATCCGAACGATCTCGGCATGCTGCGGCAGGCGACGGCGGTCGCGGCTGCGCTGCGTCCCGTGCTCGCGAGCTGAGCTCAGCTCGAGGGCTCGCGATAGATCTGCGGAGGAGCTACCCCCTTCTCCTCCCACCACGCCCGATGATCCCCCGCATCCTCGGCGAGCTCCGCGACGTAGCCGATGCGCGCATCGGGAACGCTGTCGCAATAGGGGAGATAGGGCTTCAGGTCGAGGATCGGCGAGCCGTCGAGGATGTCGTGGTCGCCGATCGTGAGCACGCGGCCGGCGACGCGGAGCAAGCGCACGCAGGAGAGGCCGATCGGGTTCGGGCGCGCGGGGGCGCGGGTCGCGAAGACACCGCGCTTCTGCTGATCGCGCGGCGGCATCACCTTCGAGTTCCAGCCGCGCGTGTGATGGCAGAGCCAGAGCACCCAGAGGTGCGAGAAGCCCTCGAGGTCGTGCACGCAGTTCTGGAAGCCTTGCAGCAGGTGGATCTCGCCTTGGAGCTCGCCTGCTTCGCGCGGCTGCCGCGGCGCGTCGTGATGCACGCGCAGCGGTGAGCGCATGGTGCCGATCGCGCGCGGTTGCCAAGGCAGCGGATCGCCGAGGGAGGAGGCGTCTTGCATCAGGGCGATCCTGGCGAGGGTTCGGGCGTGGTGCAAGAAGGCAGGGGCAGCGGCGCGAAGAGCTCGGCGGAGTCTGTCGAGCAGGTCGAGGCCTGGAGAATCTGTCCTCGTCTCGAGGACGGATCGGTAGAGATCGGTCCTGGAACGAAGGACACCTCGTCGAGAGCGGGAGCGCGCCTCAGATCGCGCTCGTTCGCCGCGCTTCGATCTCACGCGCATGCGCTTGCCACCAAGCGACGAGCGCATCGAAGAGCGGCACCAAGCTCTCGCCGAGCGGCGTCAGCGAATAGACGACGCGGGGCGGACGCGTGGCGGCGGTCGCGCGCGTCACGAGGCCGTCGCGCTCGAGCTCGCGGAGCTGGCGCGTGAGGACCTTGGGGGTCACTCCGGCGAGCGAGCGGCGCAGCTCGCCGAAGTGGTGCGGACGCTGGTGCAACCACCAGATCAGGGCGCCTTTCCAGCGGCCTTGGAACACGGAGGTCGCTTCCAGGACGCCGCAGGGATCACCGGGAGGGGCGGAGAGAATCGAGCTCGGCATGGGTGGTATCCCACGGGACACGAGTTGTGCGTTCGGAGAGCATCGCCTATCTCCTTCTCCCCGGCAGCATCGGGCTGCCGGCTCTCAGGAGCGATTCCGATGATCACGCTGCGTCCCGCCTCTGCGCGCGGGCACGCCGACCACGGTTGGCTCGATGCGCGCCACACCTTCTCGTTCGCCGACTACCACGACCCCGAGCACATGGGCTTCTCCGTGCTGCGCGTCCTGAACCAGGACCGCGTCGCGCCCGCGCGCGGGTTCGGCACGCATCCGCATCGCGACATGGAGATCGTGACCTACGTGCTCTCGGGTGCCCTCGAGCACAAGGACTCGATGGGCAACGGCTCGCTCATCCTGCCGGGCGAAGTCCAGTTCATGTCGGCGGGCACCGGGGTCTTCCACAGCGAGTTCAACGCGTCGAAGGAGATGACCACGGAGCTGCTGCAGATGTGGGTGCTGCCGGCCGAGCGCGGGCGGAAGCCGCGCTACGACCAGAAGCGCTTCCCGGCGCAGGAGACCGAAGGCGCGCTGCGCCTCGCGGTCTCGCCGGACGGACGAGGCGGCTCGATCGCGATCGGGCAGGACGCGTCCCTCTACGTCGGGCGCTTCGCGCGCGGCGAGCGCGCGGAGCTCGCGCTCGCGGCAGGGCGCTCGGCGTGGTTGCACGTCGCCGAAGGGCGGGTGCGCGTGAATGGCGTCGAGCTCGGCCCCGGCGACGGAGCCGCGATCACCGACGAAGCGCAGCTCGCGATCGAAGGTGTCGGTGCCGAGCGCGCGAACCTCGTGCTCTGGGATCTGCCCTGAGTGTCGACGCGCGCGCCGCGGACCTCTCCGCGGCGCGCGCGGCACTCGCGCTCAGTACTTGAAGTAGATGATCCCGAGATCGCTGATCCCGGTGAAGTTCGGGAGCTGCGCGAGGAAGCCCTGCACGTAGACGTCGAGCTCGAGGCCGGGGAAGAGGAGAGCCGCGCTCGAGTTCACTTGGATCGTTCGCGCGCCGGCAGCGCCGGTGAGGCCGGCGATGGGGCCGAGCGTGGCTTGGCCGAAGCTCAAGGGGAAGAGCGTGCCCGTCGGATCGATGAACAGCTGACCCCCGAGGAACGGGATCGGGCCGGGCAGCGTCGCTTCCGCGAGGCCGGTGAAGACGGTGTTCGCGGGGTTCAGCGGGACGATGTTGATCGAGCCGCCCGCAGCGACGTTGGTGAGCAAGAGTCCGAGAGGGCGCACGCTCGGCGTGGGCGTGAACGTCCCAGCGCCCGACAGCGCGCCGATCGCGAAGATGCAGCCGTCGCCGCCGGCGCCTCCCGGTGTCGTTGCACCCGCTTGGCCGATGGCACCACCGGGACCGCCGACCGCGCTCGCGACCCCGTTCGCGGTGATGCTCGGAGCCGCGAGCTCGATCATGCCGCCCGCACCGCCACCGCCGGAGCCGCCGTTGCCGTTGCTCAAGCCGCCGGCGCCGCCGTCGCAGCGCAAGACGGAACCCGCGCCGAGCGTGATCCCGCTGTTCGAGGTGATCGTGATGCGCCCGCCGCCGCCACCACCGCCGCCGCCGCCGTCGTTGCTGGTCGAGACGGTTTGCGAGTCGACGTCACAGGCGCCACCTCCGCCGCCCGCACCGGCACGGCAGAGGCCGGCCAGACCTCCGCGGCCTTGCAGTCCCGGCGTGGGCTGATTCGTGGTCGGCGCATCGGCGCCCGCGGTCGCGTTGCCACCACCGCCGCCGCCTCCGGAGTCGCCGAAGGAACCCGCGAACAAGTCTTGTCCGCCCGTGCCAGGACGACGGCCCGCGCCATCGGACCCATTGCCGCTGAACGGCGCTGCCGGCATGCAGCCGCCGTCGCCGCCGCGTCCGCCGCCCGGACCGCCGGCACCACCGGCGCCGCCGGGCAGGTTGTTGCCTCCGGTGCTCCCGATCTGGCCCGAGCCGCGGAGCTCTCCATCGATGATCACGGGGCCGATCGAGCGGATCGCGAGCGGACGCGGTCCGATCACGTTCACGACGACGCCCGCCGGGATCGTCACCGAAGTGAATTCGTAGAGCGCTTGTACCGCGGTGTCGAGCGTGACGTTGGTCGCGGGGGCGAAGACGCCGTCAGCGCCGCTGCCGCCGTTGTCGGGGAGCACCGGGGCCTGCGCGGCGAGAGAGACGCAGAGGCCGAGGACGGCGAGGGAGGGGAAGGTTCGAGCGATGGGTCGCATGGGCAGTTCGGATCGAGGGTTCGAGGAAGGGGCACCTCGCCCTACGAAGCAACTTCGTAGGGGGCCGGGTCGACCCCGATCCTGGCACACAGCTCGCGAAAGCACAGCCTGCGTTCCGCGTGATCGTCGCTCGCGAAGCGCAGGTAGAACGGGCGCTGCTGCCAATCGAAGGCCGAGTCCGCGAGTCCGTGCAGGTAGAAGAGCAGCGCCGCGAAGTGCACCGGTCCCTCGCCGCGACGGTGGAGCGCCCCGCGCAGCAGCGCGTCGATCACCGCGGGCGGATGGTGCTCCTCCGCTTCCGCCAGCGCGTCGCTGAGTCCGCCGAAGAAGACGAGCTCTTCGATCCCCTTCACGATCTGCCGCGTGCGCGTCGCCTCATCGACGAGATGGTGCGCGCGCCGCAGCACGGCGAGCGCGAGCTCGACATTCTCTCCACGCGCGGTGCGGCGGAGCAGCTCGAGGGCCGGCTCGGTGCCGAGCTCGAGCAGCGACTCGACCTCGCGCCAATCCGAGATGCCGCGCGCGAGCAGCAGCGCTTCGATCTGCGCGCGCTCGCGCGGGTTCGCCGCGCGCAGCGCATCTTGGTCGTGACCGATCCCTTCCTTCCACTTCTCGAAGTCCATCGAGAGGCTGGCTTGGAAGCACTGCAGCGGATCACCTTGCGGCGCGGGAGCGCTCGCCGCCGCTGGGTGGAGGCCCTCCCCGGGGGCCGCGGGACGCGGAGCGGCTTCGCGGTGGAACGAGGGTGCCGCGGCGCGCGGCGCGGGGCGTTCCGGCTCCGGCGGCTCCGGCACCGGCGCCTCGAGCACGAAGTAATGCCGGCGCTCGTCGTGGAGCTCGCCGTTGTAGCTCGGCATGTTCCGCTCGTAGAACGCGATCTCGGGCGTCGAGGCGCGCGGCCGCGTGCGCAGCGGGCCGGCGAGCTTGATGTAGGCCCCGACCGGCGGCGCGGGGAAGCCGTGGCCGAACTCGATCACGGCGTTCCCCGCCGCGACCTCGGCCTCGACCAGCTCGCGGAGCACCGCGGGGAACTTCGCCCAGTCCGACTCGAATTCCTTGGGGATCTGCATCGCGGGCTCAATCTGCGCGAGCGAGCGGCGCGGCGACAAGGGGGCAGGATCGGCCGAGGTTGCTTCGCGCTCGCGCGGCTCGTAGCGTGCGCCTCGCTCACTTCCCCACGCAGATCCCAGGAGCTCCGATGCGCGCTCTCGCGTTCGCCCTCTGTCTCGCTTCGTCGGCTGTCGCGCAGGTCCAGCGCGAATGGACCTCGCTCTTCGATGGGCAGTCGCTCGCCGGCTGGCGCCAGATCAACGGCACGGCGAAGTACCACGTCGAGGACGGCGCGATCGTGGGTACCACCACCGCCGGCAGCCCGAACTCGTTCCTCTGCAGCGAGCGTCTCTACGGCGACTTCGAGCTCGAGTTCGAGGTGAAGCTCTTCGACGACGGGCTGAATTCTGGTGTGCAGATCCGCAGCGAGTCGCTCCCGACCTATCACGATGGGCGGGTGCACGGCTACCAAGTCGAGATCGCGACCGACGGCAATGCAGGCTTCGTCTACGACGAGGCGCGGCGCGGCTGGCTCAGCACCGATCGCGACGATCCGCGCGCGCGCGTCGCGTTCCGCAATGGCGAGTGGAATCGCTATCGCATCGTCTGCGTGGGCTCGGTGCTGCGAACCTGGGTGAACGACGTGCCGGTGGCGCGCGTCGAGGACGACTGGTCGCCGTGCGGCTTCATCGGCTTGCAGGTGCATTCGGTCGGCGGGGATCCGAAGTGGCGCGTCGCGTGGCGATCGCTGCGCGTGCGCGAGATCGGCGACGGCGGCGGCTTCGCCTCGCTCTTCGATGGACGCACGCTGCAAGGTTGGCGCGTGAACGAGAACCCCGCATCGGTGCGCGTCGAGGACGGCGCGATCGTCGTGCGCGGCGAGCGCGCGCACCTCTTCTACGACGGACCGGTCTGCCAGCACTCGTTCCGCGACTTCGAGCTCCACGCGCTGGTGCTGACCAAGCCGGGTGCCAACTCCGGCGTCTACTTCCACACCGCGTTCCAAGAGAACGGCTGGCCGAGCCAGGGCTACGAGGTGCAGGTCAACAACACGCAGTCCGATTGGCGCCGCACGGGCGGCCTCTACGCGATCCAGGACGTGAAGGAGGCGCCGGCGAAGGACGAGCAGTGGTTCGCCCTCGAGGTGCGCGTCGAGGGGCAGCGCGTCACGGTGAAGGTCGATGGCAAGGTCACCGCGGACTACACCGAGCCCGCGAACGCGCCGCGGCCGCAGGGCATGGAGCGCCGGCTACTCCAGCGCGGGACCTTCGCGCTGCAGTGCCACGACCCGGGCTCCGAAGTGCGCTTCAAGCAGCTCCGCGTGAAGCCGCTCGCGGAAGCACGCTGAGCCTCGCGGCTCAGCCGAGCAACGAGCCCGACTCGCGCAGGAAGAAGTCGAGCAGCTCGCGCAGGAGCTCGTGCTGCGCTTCGTGGCGCGGGCGCAGCGGCAGGCCGCCGGTGCGGAGCTGCGGATCGAGTGATCGCAGCTCGCGGCCGAGTCCTGGATAGACGGCGTAGGAGGCGCACGCGGCTTCGCGCCAGCGTCGAGCGCCGAGGCGGCGCACCCAGCGCGACTGGACGAGGCGCTGCGCGTAGATGCCCTTCTCGCGCCAGGTCTCCTGGTCCTGGCTCAGCGTGGCGTCGAGCACGAGCACCGGCTGCGCGCGCTCGGGGTGCTCGCGGAAGAGCACGTAGTCGGGGGTGAGGCGCGTTCGGCGGTCGTCGTGCGCGCTGCCGCCGAACAGCTCGACCGTGCGCAACGGCGAGCGGTCGCGCGAGAAGCCCGGTTCCACGAGCAAGCGCAGTCGCGGGCTCCCGCCGACACCGCAGAAGACGAGATCCGCGCCGGGGCGCACGGCGCTGAGCGGGCGTTCGTGACTCTCGCAGCGCAGCCCCATCGCCGTGAGCTCCTCGACCAAGGCCCAGCCGACCCAGCGCTCGTAGAGCGTCGAGAGCGAGGCGACGTCGTAGCGCTCGCGGCGCAGCAGAGCCGCGAAGTTCTGCGCGTCGATCTTGCCGTCGGTCCACGAGCGGAACTCGTTGGCCAGCGCGCGGAGCTCCGCGTGCGCACCGCCGCGCGCGAGGGGAATGGGGAACGCGACGACGGCGCTGCGCGGCACGGCGCCGAGGCGGCGCTGCGGGGCCAGCGTCTCGCGGAGCGCATGAGCCGCGCGCTCCACCGCGCGGAGCTGGAGGGCGAGCTTCTGCGTGCGGCGCACGGCCAGCGGATCCTGGAAGCGCTGCTGCGCGCGCTCCTCGCGCCCGACGCGGGCCTTCAAGTGCTCGACATGCTCGCGCGCGCTGTGCAGGCCGAGCTCGACCAAGCGGCGCGCGGCGCGATCCGCGGGATGGCCGGGGCGCGCTTCGCGACGGACCACAGGCAAGCGCAGCGGCACGCCGTTCCCGCGCACATCGCGTCCGATCGCGCCGCTGGCGAAGGCGCGCGCGAGGTGCGGCATGGCGCTCGCGGAGGCGCGCGCGTTCGCGCGCAGATCGACGCGCAGGCGCGCATCGGGGGGCGGCTCGGCCTCGAGGCGGTGCACGGCTTCGGTGAGGCGCACGAGGTGGCGCTCCAACCAGCGCGAGAGCGCGAGCTCTTCGTCGCCGAGCAGCTCGACGCTGGCGGTGGCGCGCCGCAGATCGAGGTTCTCGGCGAAGGACGCGCGCAGCTCGCGCAAGAGCAGCGCCATCTCCGCGGGCAGCGGGACTTCCATCGCGAAGCGCAGCCGCTCGCAGCCCTCGACGTCGAGCACGAAGTCCATCGGCCCGAAGAGGCGCCGCGTGTCGACGAGCTCGCGCCAGTGCTGGCTCGCGCGCCACCAGCCCGGCGCTTCTTGGCGCAGATCGACGAGGATGCCGCCGTGGCGCTCGTCACCGCCGAGATAGAGCTTCGGTACGACGGTGCCCGCGAGGGCCCCCGCGTGGATCTCGAGGCGCCGCGGATCCTCCGGCGGATCGAAACCCACCTCGATCGCGAGCGATTCGGCCTCGCCCGTGCGCCGTAGCTGCAAGCGCTGCACGTTCAGCGCTCCTCGGCCGACGAGCTGCTCGCGTTCTCCTCGCGCAGCTCGAAGCCCGAGACGTCGCGTTGCTCTTGGAGCTGCTCGACCCACCCTTGCAGTACGCCGGCCGAGCGCCCGAGGAAGAAGCCCTGCGCGTTGTCGGAGCAGAGGCGCAGCAGATCCTCCAGCGCTTCCAGATCGTCCGGCACCAACGCGGAGAAGCTGAGCGCGGGGAGCACGCGCTGCAGGAGCGCTTGGTCCAGCGCGCGCGCGAGCTGCGCTTCGTCGCTGCCGTCGAAGCCGGCTTCGCAGTAGGCGAGCACGTCGCGCAGCACGCGTCCGCCGAGCCCGCGGCGATGCCGGCTCAGCGTTTCGATCAGGCCGCGCAGCGTCGAGACGAACGCGTTGCGTCCCATCAGCGCCGCGTGGCGCTCGTGCAGCACGGCGAGCACTTCGCTCGGCCGCGGCTCGACCTTGATGAGATGCGCGCGGTCGAGGACGCGCGGCGAGAGCGGCATCTCGCGGCCGTCGTCGTTCAGCGTCCCGAGGAAGACCACGTTCGGCGCGAGGCGCAGCTTCGGCGGCAGCGCGCTCACCCCGGAGAAGCGCCGCACGGCTCCTTCGTGATCGGGCGGGTAGAGCTCGATCGTGCGCCCCGCTTCGTCATCGGCCGCGATCTCGAGGCGCGAGAGGAACTCCGCGAGGTACTCCTCGGGCGGAGCCAGGTTGAACTCGTCGAGCACGACGAAGAAGGGCGGGATCGCGCGCTGCGCGGCGCGGGCCTCCGTGTACGCGCGCGCGGCGTCGTGCAGGAAGCGCACGAGCGGCGTCGAGACGTAGTTCTCGGTGATGGGATTGAAGTAGCCGAGGAGCTCTTCGCGCGTGTGCCACGAGGGCTGCACGGGAGTGAGCAAGCGGCGCGCGCCGCGATCGGCATAGAGCTCGGCCCACTCATAGGCGAGCGCGGTCTTGCCGGTGCCGGTCGGACCGGCGAGCAACACGAGGGGCTTCGTGCGCACGGCGCGCTCGATGCGCTCCAAGAGCTCCGGTGCGAAGCCCAAGCCGCGCTTGCGGAAGTGCGCGGCGATCGCCTCGCCGCCGAGGCTCGGGAGCCCGGAGGCGCTCGTCGCGCCTGCGCCGCTCGGAGTCGCCGCAGGCGTCACGATCGCGGGCGCCGACGGTGGTATGGCCGTCGTGCTCGCGCCACTCGGCGTGGGCGCGGGCGGCGGCGTGGACGGTCGCAGCACGATGGGGCCGAGCTTCGGCGCCACGGGGATCGCGCTGCCGCGCGAGCCGAAGCGCCCCGCGCTCGAGAGGGCGCCGTGGGGGTCGGAAGCCGCGCTCTTCGCCGCGCGCTCCAGCATCTCGGAGAAGCGCTGCGCTTGCTCGCAGACCTTCTCCGCGTCGCGCAGGAGAGCGGGGGCGAGCTGCTCGTTCAGCGCTTCCTTGTGACGGCGCTTGATCTCCTCGATGAAGCCGCGCGCGTCGGCGAGCGGCAGCCGCCGCACGTAGCCCGATTCCTCCATCGAGACCGACATGCGCCGCCAGCGCCCGACCTCGATCATGTCGGGCACGAAGCGACCCCATTCGCCATCGGCGGGGCGGACGCGCCACCAATCGCGCGCGCGGATCTCCACGCGCTTCATCTCGCCGATGCGATACCAGCCGACGGCATAGGTCGAGAGCTCCTTCTTGTCGACGCCCTGGCCGCCGTGGTGGCTCTTCGAGTGCAGGATCACGATCGAGCCGATGAAGTCCTTCTCCTTGCCGAGGAAGGCGGATTGGCCGGGGCCGCGATCGACATAGAAGCACGGGCCATCGGGTCCCTTCTGATCGAAGAGCGCTAGATGGATGCAATCGCGCGAGCCCTTCGCGCACACCGAGAGGCGGAAATTCTCCTGCGCGCCGCAATCGAAGGACTCGGCGTTCTGGCAGATGGTGCCGTTGTAGGAGTGGCGATGCGCGTTCACCTTGAGGAAGAACACGGTGTCGCGGTCGGCGAGCTCGGTCATGGCAAGGGCCTCCGGGAGGAATGCGCCGCGGGATTGCATCGGGCCTGCGCCGAGCCCGCGACGGGGCATTGGGGGCGGAGAGGATACCGCATCTCCGCGAGCCATCCGATCGCTCTCCGCGACCGAGGTCGCGAGAACTCCAGCGCCACGCGTACGTCTCGCGCGCGCTCGCCGCGCCCGAAGGTGGCGCGAGTCCTGTTTCCGCCGCTTCGGAGTCCTCGCGTGCGTCTCCTCTCCGTCTTCGGCTGCGCCTTCGCGCTCGCCTCCTGCTCCTCGCCCGATCTCGTCACCCTGCACTCGGTCGAAGCCAGTCCTGCAGCGCTGGCGCGCGACGCCGAGGCGCTGCTCGAGTTCGAGTGCCACGAGGCGCTCGCGCTGCTCGAGGAGCATGCGCGCCGCGCCGAGAGCGCCGCGCGCGCTGCGGCGGTCGATTCCCCCGCGCCCTCGTTCGATGTCGCGGAGCGCATCGGCTGGCTCTGCCGCCTGGTCTTCGTCGACGCGGAGGGCCGGCCCGTGCGCGCGCCGATGCGCGGAGGGGTCTCGCTGCCCTATCTCTCGATGCCGGCGGAGAGCTGGCCGCACTTCCCGCTGGCCGTCGAGGGCGGCTGCATCTTCGTGCTGGCGGAAGGACTCACCCTCGCCGGTTTCCCTGAGCCGATGAGTGATTACTTTACCGAGCTACGCAAGGTCGCGCGCAAGACCGCGGTGCGTTACGCCCAGCCGAGTCGCCAGGAGTGCGAGCGCGCGTTCGAACAGCTCCTCGCTTCTGCGCGTTGGCGTTCCATCCGCTGGTCGCACGAGAGCCCGAATTTCGCCTACGCCTACCACGAGGAGTCGGTCCGCCAGGAGGTGCTGCGCCGGTTCTGAGCTCGTCCTTGGCTTTCGGCGGTCGGGAACGGTGACCTCCACTGCCCCCGCGCGTCCTGCTCTCCTGACACGCGCGGGCGCGCGTGACAGGATGAAGGAGGAACCCCGCCATGAAGCACCGGCTCGAGAAGTGGATCGCGCGCGGCCGCTCGCCGACCTTGGAGTTCAAGCGCTCGACGGGCGAGCTGCGTGAAGCGATGCAGACGCTCTGCGCGTTCGCCAACGGCGATGGCGGGCGCGTGATCTTCGGGGTGAGCTCGCGCGGCGAGATCCTGGGGCAGCAGGTGAGCGAGCAGACGCTGCACGAGATCGCGGCGTGCAAGGGGCGTTTCGAGCCGGCGCTGGAGTTCCGCGTCCTCGTGATCGAAGTCGGATCCGGGCGCAGCGTCGTCGTGCTCCGCGTACACGGAGGAGCCTCTCGTCCCTACACCTACGACGGACGAGCTTTCGAACGTGTGGCCATCTCGACGCGGCGCATGGCGCTCGAGCGTCTGGACGAGCTCTTGCAGCAGCGAGTCTCTCGACGATTGCTCTGGGAGGAGGAGCACGATCCCAGGCTCTCGCTCGCGGATCTGAGCCGCGGGGAAGTGCGACGCATCGTCGACCTTGCTCGCGAAGCCGGTCGATTGGCGGGCCCGGTGAAGAAGATCGGTCGAGAGATCCTCGCCCGTTTCAACGTCCTGCGCGACGGGCAGCTTCTGAGGGGAGCGATGGTGCTCTTCGGGAAGCCCTTGTCTGCGATCTACCCGCAGTGCGAGCTGCGCATGGCGCGCTTTCGCGGTACGAACAAGAACGAGTTCCTCGACCAGAAGGTCGCGCGAGGGGCGGCGCTCCACCTGCTCGAGGAGGCGGAGCTGTTCTGCCATCGCCATTTCCCCCTGCCCGGTCACTTCGAGCCAGACCGCTGGCAGCGGCAGGACCGACCCCTGATCCCACCAGCGGCGATGCGAGAAATCCTCGTCAACGCGCTGATTCACCGCGACTATTCCATCGCCGGAGCTTCGATCCATCTCGCGCTCTTCGACGATCGCGTCGAGGTCTGGAGCCCGGGGCGCTTTCCTGCGGGAATCACGCCGCAGGCCCTCACAGCGGAGCACGGTTCGGTGCGGCGCAATCCCGCGATCAGCGAGGCGATCTATCGCGCCGGCCTGATCGAGAAATGGGGCCGTGGCACGAACCGCGTGATCGAGATGTGCGCCGCGCACGGCATTCCCGCACCCGAGTTCCGCGAAGTCGGCGAAGCCGTCGTGGTCACCTTCCGCGTACCCGTGGCGGGGGCGTGGCTCGAGATGGCGGTCCGCGAGGGCAGCACGGCTCGCTACGGCGTGGAACCGGAGCGCGATCCCCTCGAGGCTTTGCTGCTCTATGAGCTGCGGAACGGACCGCTCACCTTCGACGAGCTCGCGCGCCAGCTCGGTGAGGGCTGCCCCGTGGAGCGTTTGCGCCGCGTCGTGAGCGAGCTCGTGGAACGCGATCGCTTGGAGCCGCTCCCTGCCGAAGGGAACGGGAGTGCCTCCCCGCGCTATCGCCGCATCTCGCCCGCGGAGCTGCGCCCGTTCAAGCCTCGGCCAGCGCGATGAGCTTCGTCCAGGTGGCGAGGTTCCGCGTCGTGCATTCCTTGCCGAGCTCCTTCTGCAGCGCTTCGAA
>JAEUHW010000098.1 GCA_016793245.1 Planctomycetota bacterium | reverse complement strand
AGCATCTCGAGCTCGACGCCCTTACCGGCGAGCCCGAGCGGTCCGACCATGCGCAGCATCGTGCCGCGCTGCACGTGCGTGATGCGCGCGTGCTCGCAGCCGTTGCCCTTGTCGTCGTAGATCTCGCGGAACGCGCCGCCGACCTTGGGCTCGATCACGAGCTCCACGGGATTGCCCGAGAAGGTGTGGTCCCACCACGGCTTCACGTCGCCGGTGAAGGCGTCGAAGACCTCGAAGGGCGAACCGGGGAGTGCCACCGCCATCTCGAAGCGGAAGCCCTGCGGCGGATAGGGCTCCGGGTCGGCGAAGCGCGAGCGCAGGGCGAGCGCGCCGGTGGCGCCGAGCGCGAGGCAGGTGACGGCGAAGAGCAGGGCGAGGGAGCGGCGAGAAGCGTGCATCGGTTCCTCCGGTACGAGGAGCGGAGTCTCGCGCTGGCCCCGTCGCTCGACCAGCCCGGGCGCGAAGAGTTTTCCCTGCAAGTCGAGGCGGGCCGAGGCCACTAGCCGGTGCGCCGGCACTCCGGCGCCGGACCGGGATGCCCCCCGAGCTCCGCCCCTTCCAGCCCCTGACCTTCCATGCACCCCACGGTTCGTACCGCCTCGGCCCTCCTGGTCCTGCTCCTGGGCGCTCCGCTCGCGCGCGGCGACGGCTCCGAAGTCACCGCGCGCCTCGCGCGCCCCGTTCCCGCGATCGACCCGGACGCCACCGGTCGCCTGGAGATGGAGCGCGAGAGCCGCAGCGAGCAGGAGTTCCAGGTCGAGATCGACTTCGTCGACACCACGGCGGGGACCTACACGCTGTGGATCGAGACGAGCGCGGGCTCGGGCATCCTCGCCGACGCCGGCGCCTTCGAAGCGGAGGACGAGGACGAAGCCAAGTACGAGCGCGAGCTCGATGACGAAGAAGGCGAAGAGGAGGAGCTGCCGCTCGGCGTCGGCGATCTCCGCGAGCTCGAGGATCGCGCGGTCGAGGTGCGCGATCCCGCGGGCCTCGCGATCCTGGTCGGCCGCATCCCGCGCTTCGGCGGCGGAGGCGGCGGCGTGGAAGAAGAGCGCACGCTCCCGCTGCTCCGCCCCGCGGCGGAGCCGATCCCGAGCGCCACGGGCGAGGTCGAGGCCGAGATCGACGACGAGGAGTCCGAGCTCGACATCGACACCGACGGCTTCGACGTGAGCGCGCAGAGCTTCACCGTCTGGATGGCCGACGCGAGCGCGGTGCTACAGAACGTGGGCCAGCTCGAGGTCGGCGACGACGAAGACGAAGGCGAGCTCGACTTCGGCGACGACAGCGGTCGCCCGTTGCCCTTCGGCGCCGTCGACATCTACGAGCTCGGCGGACGTCGCATCGAAGTCCGCGACGCGCAGGGCACGGTCGTGCTCGAGGGCAGCGTGCCGGTGCTCGGCGGCGGTGCGACGACGCTGCGCGCGAACGAGCGCCTCGTCCCCGAGGGTGTCGGGGTCGCCGCTCGCGCTCGCGGAAGTGCGAAGGCCGGCTTCGAAGCGCGGCGCGGCAGCTTCCGTCTGCGCGTCGACGCGACGGCCCGCACGACCGAGGAGCAAGTGACGCTGTGGATGCGCGATCCCGCGACGCAGCAGATGCGCGAGGTCGCGCGCCGCAGCTGGAGCGGCAAGGGCTCGAAGCGCGTGCGCTGGGAATGGCGCAGCGATCGTTCGCAGCCGCTGCCGCTCGGCGTCACCGATCCGAGCGCGCTCTTCGGGCGCGAGCTCGAGGTCCGCGGCGAGAACGGCGCGGTGCTCCTGCGCGGTCGGCTCTGAGAGCGCGCGGTCGCGCGGGCGCTCTCAGCGCGCGACGCGCAGCGCGAGGACGCTCGTGAAGAGCAGCGCGCGGCCGCTCGCCTCGGCGCCGCGCGCTTCGAGTTCCAGCTCGAGCTCGGGCTTCTCGGGATCGACCGGAGCGGGGAGCGCGAGCGCGAGCTCGAGCTCGGCGCGCTGATCGAGCGCGACGCGCTGCCGAGGCGGCGCCTCGAAGCGCGCGCCGCTCGGCGCCTTCCGCAGCGCGACGCGGAGCTCGAGCGGTACACCCGCGGAGTTCGCGAAGCGCAAGCGCAGCGCGCCGCCGGAGGGCGTCGGCAGCGGATCGACCTCGACCCACGCGCGCGGCACGCCGTAGCGCATCTCCAGCGTGCGGCGCAGCGCGACGGCTTCGCCGGCACCTTCGGCGTCCTCGGGCCAGACGTCGAAGACGCGGCCCTGCTCGTCGATGGCGCGGCAGACCATCCGCTCGCGCGTCACCTCCACCTGCCAGAAGTGGCGCCACGCACCTTGCTCGCGGAGATAGCTCCGCGAGCCGAAGGTCACCGTGCGCGGTCGCTGACCGAAGCAGCCGTCGCCGAGATAGACGACGCCGCGCTCGGCGGGCGCGCCGCCGCGGAGCGGTGGCGTTCGTTTGTAGGTGTGGTCGTGGTTCTCGAAGGCAACCTCGAGACCGTGGCGTTCGAAGAGCGGCATCCAATGCTGGCGACCGAGCGCGCTGTAGGCGCCTTCGAACTCGCGATGCGAAGGAAAGAGCGGCACGTGATAGATCGCCGCGCGATGCGGCACCTCGCGCAGCTCTGCGAGCGTGCGATCGAGCCACGCCGCTTGCTCGCCGCCGTGCGGCGCGACGTGGCTCGAGTCCAGCATCACGCAGGCGAAGTGATCCCCGAAGCGCCGCGCGAAGTAGCTCTGCCCCCCTTGCGGGAAGAAGCCGAACCAGAAGGGTGCGTTCTCCTTCGCGCGCAGGAAGCTGCCGTCGACCTCGTGGTTCCCGATCGCGAGCACGAGCGGGATCGCGAAGCCGTCGGGGCGCACCATCTCCTCGGTGTAATAGGCGAGCCAGGTGTCCCAGCGATCGACGTTCTCGAGCTTGCCGTTGGCGTAGGCGATGTCGCCGCCGATCAGCGTGAAGTCGGGGCTCGTCGCCGCGGCGCGGCGGAGCATCGAGCGCACGGGAGCCTCGGTGCCCATGTCGCCGCCCGTGACGAAACGCAGCGCGCGCTCGCCACGCGCGATCGTGCGCACGCGGAGCTCGCGCGAGATGCCGCTCGCGGGATCGCCCGCGCAGAGGTAGATCGCCGCTCCGGGCTCGAGCCCGCGCAGCTCGACCTTGTGGATCCAGCGCCCGGCGAGACCCTTGATCGTCGTGGTCTCGCCGTCGGCGCGATGGCGATAGGCGGCGACGTCGCCCTCGCGCGGCTCGGTGTCCCAATAGATGCGCGCCGGCAGAGGCTTCGTGCCGGTGCTCTGGTAGCTCAGCGTGAGCGTCGTGCTCGGGTCGCCTTGCCACGTGCAGAGGAGATGGCGCGGCGCGTGCTGCGCCGCGGCGAACGAGCTCAGCGCGACGCCGAGCGCGAAGCCAACGAGGTGCGCGTTCATGGCGGCGAGTATCCCGGCCCGCGCGCTCTGCGGCGCGTGAATTCGCCGCGGCCCTGCGGAGAAGGCGGCGAGAGCGCGCCACGGTCGTAGTAAGCTCTCGCGCCGCCGACTTAGTGAGCCCCCCCTCGGATGACCGTTCCGCTTGCGTTCCCCCAGAGCCTCCTCCGCGCGCGCGTCGCCGTGTGCGGCGACTTCGCCCTCGATGCCCACTGGGAGCTAGCGGAGGAAGCCAGCGCGCCGTCGATCGAGACCGCTCTCGCGGTTCGGCGCGTTCGGAACCAGCGCTACGAGCTCGGCGGTGCCGCTCGTGTCGCGGCTCATCTCTCCGCGCTGCGCGTGCAGCGCGCCGTTCTCGTCGGGGCGATCGGTCGCGATCCCTTCGGCGCGGAGCTCCTCGCGCGGCTCGACCTCCCGAGCTTGCGCACGGGCGCGCTACTGCGGCGGAACGACTGGAGCACGTTGGTCTACGGCAAGCCGCGGCTCCACGGCGCGGAGCAGGAGCGCCTCGACTTCGGCACGTGGACGGAGCCGGGAGAAGCGCTGCGCGCGCTGCTCCTGCAGCATCTCGGCGCGGCCGCGCGGCGCAGCGACGTCGTGATCCTGAACCAACAGGTCGATCCCGGCCTGCTCGGTCCGCACCTGGCGGAAGCACTGAATGCGCTGATCGCCGCCCATCCCGAGCGGATCTTCCTCGCCGACGGTCGCGAGCGCTTGCCCGCGCTCCGCGGCGTCGTGGCGAAGTGCAATGCGCGCGAAGCGCGCGCGTTCCTCGGGAGCGCCGAGGACGAGGTGCTGAGCCTCGCGCGCGCGCTCGCGCAGCAGCGCACCGGGCTCGTCTTCGTCACGGACGGCGAGCGCGGGCTCGCGTGGGCGACGCCGGAGGATGCGGAGCTCGTCGCGCCGCCGTTCGTCGTCGATCAAGCCGACGCCTGCGGCGCGGGCGATGCGGCGACGGCGGCGCTCGGAGCAGCGCTCGCGTGCGGCGTCCGCCCCGACGAAGCCGCGCGCTTCGCGACGGGCTACGTCGCGGAGGCGCTGCGCGCGAGCCAGCGATCGCGGACGCTCAACTCCCGAGCGCCTCGCAGCACTTCTTGAACTTCTTGCCGCTGCCGCACGGGCAGGGATCGTTGCGCCCGACCTTGGGTGCCGCGTTCACCTTCGGCTTCTGCGGCGCGTGGCCGTGGTGCACGATGCGCCCGGTGCGCACGGACTCCTCGAACTCCGCGCGCGTGCCTTCCAGCGCCGTCTTCATCTCCCAGAGATTGCTCACCACCTCGACCTCGTTCAGGTGATCGAGGTAGGCCGCGACGACGTCCATCGCGTGCTCGGCGAGCGGGTCCTTCTTCGGGAAGCGCCCGGGCAACACGTGCCCGACGAGCTCGTGGAGGTCGTGGCCGTCGAGCAGCTTCGGCGCCTTGCCGAGGTCCTCGAACGCGGAGCGCAGGAAGCGCTCGATGATGGTGGCTTGGTTCTTCCGCGGCACGGCCGAGAGGGCCTCAGCCTGCGGGGAGTCGAGGAAGGCGGCGACGGCGAGCTGGATCTTCGAGTCGGACATCGGGGAACGCGCGGGGAGGACAGGGAAGTGGGCTTCTCGGCGGGGAACGCCGAGATGGTACATTGCGCCGCTTCGATCCTCTCTAAGCGAAGCGATGATCTCCCTCTCCAACGTCTCCGTCCGTCACGGCCGCCAGGTCCTCTTCGTCGATGCCAGCTTCCAGCTCGACCCGGGCGAGAAGGTCGGCTTGGTCGGCCCGAACGGCTCGGGCAAGTCGACGCTCTTCCGCGTGATCGTGGGCGAGGAGACCCCCGAGGAGGGCGCGGTCTCGATCCCGAAGCGCCTCACCATCGGGCACTTCCGCCAGGAGATGGACATCGTCGAGGGGCGCACCGTCCTCGACGAGGCGATCGCCGGATCGGGACGCCTCGGCGACCTGCATCACGAGCTCGCCGACCTCGAGGCGGCGATGGCCGACCCCGAGCGCCTGGACGAGATGGACAAGATCCTGGAGCGCTTCGGCGAGGTGCAGGAGGAGTACCAGCAGCTCGGCGGCTATGAGCTCGAGGCGCGCGCGAAGGAGGTCCTGCACGGGCTCGGGTTCCGCGACGAGTGGATCGACGGCTCGGTGGGCGCGCTCTCGGGCGGTTGGAAGATGCGCGTCGGCATGGCCAAGGTGCTGATCGGGAAGCCCGAGGTGCTGCTCCTCGACGAGCCCACGAACCACCTCGACATCGAGTCGATCCTCTGGCTCGAGGAGTACATCCGCGATACGCCCTCCGCGGTGCTGATGACCTGCCACGACAAGGACTTCATGAACCGCGTCGTGAAGCGCATCGTCGAGATCGATGGCGGCGAGCTCACGAGCTACGGCGGGAACTACGACTACTACGAGCGCGAGCGCGAGATCCGCGCCGTCCAGCGCGAAGCGGCCTACGAGCGCCAGCAGGCGATGCTGGCGAAGATGCAGCGCTTCATCGACCGCTTCGGCACGCACGTCGCGAAGGCCGCGCAGGCGCAGGCCAAGGCCCGCAAGATCGAGAAGATCGAGAAGCTGGAGCCGCCGAAGCGCCGCGAGGCGGTCTCGTTCGCGATCAAGTCACCGCCGCGCTCGGGCGAGGACGTCGCCGTCTTGCGCAAGGCCTCGAAGGCCTACGGCTCGCACGTGCTCTACGACGGCTTCGACTTCCGCTTGGGTCGCGGCGAGCGCTGGTGCGTGATGGGCGAGAACGGCTCCGGCAAGACCACGCTGCTGAAGATGATCGCGGGCGTCTCGAAGCCCGACTCCGGCGAGGTGAAGATCGGCGCCAGCGTGAAGATGGGCTACTTCGCGCAGGAAGCGCTGGAGGTACTGAACCCCGACGAGACCGTCTGGGAGACCATCGATCACAAGTTCCCGCTCGAGAACATCGGCGCGAAGCGCAATCTGCTGGGCGCCTTCCAGTTCCCCGGCGACGCGATCGAGAAGCCGGTGCGCATCCTCTCCGGCGGCGAGCGCTCGCGCCTCGTGCTCGCACTGATGCTCTTCGACCCGCCGAACTTCCTCGTGCTCGACGAGCCCACGAACCACCTGGACCTCTTCACCAAGGAGATGCTGGTGAAGACCCTCGCCAAGTTCGAAGGCTCGATGATCTTCGTCTCGCACGACCGCACCTTCCTGAAGGGCCTCGCGAACCGCGTCCTCGACGTCTCCCGCCTCGAGAAGCGGAAGGACCCGAAGCCCTTCGAGGGCAGCTACGAGAAGTGGGTCGAGATGACCGGCCAGGAAGCCCCCGGCGTCCACCACTGATCAGCCCGCCGCTTGCCCACTGTACAGAAAAGGTGCCAGGCACCTTTTCTGTACAGTGACGGAGGATCCGCGCATGGCTCACGAGATGATGGTCGGCCTCACGGTGACCGACGACCAGGCCTACCAGCAATACCGCGAGGCGATGGCACCCCTGCTCGCCGCGCACGGCGGCGGGTTTCGCTACGACTTCCGCGTGAGCGAGGTGCTGAAGTCGGCGAGCGATCACCCCATCAACCGCGTGTTCGCCATCTACTTCGAGAGCGCGTCGCGGATGCAGGAGTTCTTCGCGCATCCGGAGTATCGCGCGATCAAGACGCGCTTCTTCGAGCGCGCGGTCGCGGGGACGACGATCTTCGGCGCTTACGAGCGCTGAGGCGCGCTTCCGCTCAGCTCGCGTTCGGCCAACGCAGCTCCACGCGAGTGAGCGCACAGCGGAGCTGGAGCCCCGTGACCGCGCTCGCGCACCAACCTTCTCCATCCGGCGCGACGAGGCGATACGCGCCCTCTGCGAGCGAGTAGACCTCGACGGCCTTCGTGTCGCGATCGATCACCCAGACCTCGCGCACGCCGATCGAGGCGTAGAAGGGCAGCTTCTCGTAGGTCTCGTCGTCGGGACTGAGGATCTCGACCACGACCTCGGGGCCGCCCTCCACGTACTCGCCGCGATCGATCGCCCGACTTTCCAGCAGGCGCAGGATCAGATCGGGGATGCGGTAGTTCTTCTTCCAGTCGCCGCCGGGCGAGACGTTGATCCGGTGAAGGACTTCGCCGCCGGTCCGTGAGCTCCAGAGAGTCCTGACCTGGCGCTCGAGATCGCTCTCGATGCGCTGATGTTCGATGTTCGGGCTCGGGCCCATGTGCAGCACGCCATCCCAGACCTCGTCCCGCTCGTCGGCGCCGGTCCGCCGCCGGAGCTCGACGATCTCGGGCGGCACCTCCCACATCACGGCCTTCATCGGCGTCTCCTTGGGTGTCGAGGACTCGTTCATGGGAGCCAAGGTCACTGCCGCATGGTGTACGGGAATCCGAGAACCGGGAGAACGAGATCGCGGAGGTCCCTCAGCGCGCAGCGACCCCGAGCCGCAACGCGAGCGCGTTGCTGAGCGTGAGGCGCGGTCCGCCGCCCGGCAACGGCGCGCCCTGCGGATCGAGCACCACTCCCTGCAGCAGGATCTCGGCGCCGAGGAACTCGCGCGAACTCGGGATCGCGACCGGCAGCAGCGCGTTGCCGACGAGGTTCGTCGAGGTCTGCAGGAGCGCGAAGCTCGTCGCGAGATCGAGCTCTAGCGTGCAGCCGTTGCCGAGCGGCAGCGGCACGGGGACGGGGTTCAACGCGGCGAGGAAGAACGCCGGCGTGTTGGGTGCAGCCTGCGCGAGGGCGATCACGAGCGGAGCTCCGAGGAGCGGAGGCTGCAAGCTCGAGAGGGAGGGCACGAGGCCGCCCGTGCCCGGGCAGCCGGCGCCGACGATCGTCGCGCTCGCGAGCCCGGAGCGCTGCACGAGGCGCAGCCGTTGATCGGCGGCGACGTTGGTCCAGGTGTCCTGCGTGCCGTCGAGCCAGCGCACCGTCACGCGATCGACGACGGTCGCGGATCCCAGGCCGAAGTGCGCCGGGAGGTGGTTCTGATTGAAGGCGCCCGCGGAGGCGTTCAGCAGCCACGACTGACGTCGACCTTGGATCTCGATCTCCACCGTGGCCGCGATCGCGGAGCGGTTGTCGATCGTGCCCACCGCGAAGACCTGCAGCCAGTGATTGGCGTTCCCGCTGTTGCGGTAGAGGCGGTCGCGCACCGTGGAAGCGGAGTGAATGTCGAGATCGCCGTCGTTGTCGAAGTCCACGAACACGCAGTCGTAGCCCTGCTGGCCGGAGGCGTTCGCGCCCGCGGCGTTCGCCACTTGCTGGAACTGCAGGCTGCCCGTGCCGAGATTGCGGTAGAGGCGATTCGTGCCCTGGAAGTCCTGGATGTAGAGGTCGAGCCAGCCATCGTTGTCGTAGTCCCCCATCGCAACACCGTGGCCGTCCGCGAGCGGACCGGCGATGCCGGCGGCCGTGGCGACTTCCGCGAAGGGCAGCGCGAGATCGTTGCGATAGAGCAGGTTCCGCTCGCCGCGCGCACCCGCGACGAAGAGATCGAGGTCGCCGTCGTTGTCGAAGTCGGCGAAGTGGCAGCCGTAGGTGTTCGGCTGGTAGTTCACGCCCGCGAGAGCCGCGATCTCCGTGTAGCCGAGCGTCCCCTGCATGCGGTTGCTGCGGAACAGCCGATTGATGGTGCCCGCGCCGCAGGTGGAGACGAAGCAGTCGAGATCGCCGTCTTGATCGTAGTCGCCCCACGAGAGGCCGTAGCCCGCGGACTGCGGATCGCGCAGCCCCAGCAGCACGCTATCGTCGACGAAGACGCCCGGCGCGCGCTGCGTCAGGAAGCGATGCGGATCGATCTCCTTCGTGATGTAGAGATCGAGATCCCCGTCTTGATCGTGGTCGATCCACGAGACGCCCTGCGCGAACGAGGCATCCGCCGTGCCCGTGCTCGCCGCGACGTCGGCGAACGGCTGCGGGAAGCGATTGCGGAAGTGATTGTTGCCCGCGAAGTTCCCGAGGTAGAGATCGACCTTGCCGTCGTTGTCGTCGTCGCCCCAGCCGACCGACCACCCGCTCGTCGAGTGCGCGACGCCCATCGCCGCGGTCACATCGGTGAAGCTCGCCCCGTCGTTCCGCAGGAGCCGGCTCGTCGAGCCCGAGTTCTGCAGATAGACATCGAAGTCCCCATCGCCGTCGTAGTCGGCCCACCCCATCCCGCGCGTGCTGTCCCCTGAGCTCGGGAATCCCAGGCTGGAAGCGACATCGCTGAAGGTCTGGCCGCAGGCGGGAGCGCCGCTCGTGCCGAGCACGAGGAGGAGGGCGATGGGGAGCGGACGCGTGCGCACGGTGGACCTCGGGGCGGAGCTCGGGCCGGGAGCGGGGGATGGCCAATCTAGCCGAAGCGCCAACACCCGACTCACTGCACAGAAAAGGTGCCTGGCACCTTTTCTGTACAGTGGGTAGGAAGGAGGGCGAACGTGAGCGCGAGGTTCCTCATGCACCGTGTTGCCCCCTGGTCGATCGTCGCCCTCTGCTCCTCGCTCGCCGTCGCGCAGATGCCGCGCGGCGGGGACTACGTCGCGGTGGATGCGGGCGCGCCGCCGCGCGTCGTGGTCGTGACGCCGAGCGGCGTGGTCACGACGCTGCATCAGGGGGCGCCGCTGTCGCAGCCGAGCGGCATCGCGGCGACGAACGATGGGCGAGTGCTCGTCGCGGACTTCAGCGGAACGCTGTATCGCATCGATGCGCCCGGCGTCGTCGTGCCGGTGCGGAGCGGGCTCGCGGGACCGATCCGCGTCACCGTCGATCGCAACGGAGACTATCTCGTCGCGGAGCTCACGGCGGCGCGCGTCTCCCGCATCACGCCGCAAGGCGCGATCTCGACCGTGCATGCGGGTGCGCCGTTCACGCGACCGTTCGGTCTCGCCGTCGATCCGGCGAACGGCGACGTGCTCGTCGCCGACGACGGCCGTCGCGCGCTTCATCGCGTGAGCTCGAGCGGCGTCGTCACGCTCTTCTCGGGTGCACCGTTCCGTCTACCCATGGCCGTCGCGCTCTGGGCGAACGGAGATTACGCCGTCGCCGATGCGCTGGTGGACGGTGTCTTCCGCGTACCGCGCGCCGGCGGTTCGGCGACGCTGGTGCAGAGCGTCCCGGTCCTCGGCAACCCCGACGGCATGGTCGAGAACTTCGACGGCTACGTGGCGCTCTCCGAGTCCGGCGCGCCGAACGGCAATCGCATCGTCGTGCTGCGTCCCGATGGCAGCACGTCGATCGTCGCCTCGGGTGGAGCGTTCTCGAACTTGGAAGCGCTCGCGCGCGTGCCGCATCTGCGGGGCGCGGTGAACGGTGCTTCGGGACTCTCGCTGACGTGGACCGCCGAGTTCCCCACGCAGGCCGGCAATCCCTACCTGCACTTCATCTCCGTCTCGCTCTATCCCGGCTTGCCGCTCGCGATCGGCGAGAGCCCGGTGAACCCGGATCCGGTCTTCCTCTCGTTCGTCGGCGTGAACACGCCGGTGCTGCAGAGCTTCGTCGGCAACCTCGACGCCAACGGACGCGCAAACCCGACCCTCGCGATCCCGAGCGTGCCCATCCCCGCTGGAGCCGTGCTGCACGTGCAGACCATCGTGCTCGACTTCGGTCAGCCGTCGTTCCTCGGCGCGCTGGGGAACCTCCACACCGTGCGCTTCTAGGGCGCGCGAGTCCAGGCTTTGCACCGACGGTCCAGAACCAACGCGCAGCGTGCTTCGAAATCAGCGTCGAAGCTCTCGAAACGCAGAAAAGCGGGCCTGGCACCGACCTTGCCTAGGGAGGCTGATCCCCACGAGGAGAACCTCCCATGACGATTCGCTGCACTTCCCGCCTCTTCGCTACTCTCGCCCTGGCCTTCGCGACGATCGGCTTCGCCTCCGACGCCTCCGCTCAGACCGTCCGACTTCGCGGCGAGGTCGTGAACGGCCGCGCGACCGGCTGCTACTACTGCCCCGGTTACGAATTCGCACTGAAGTGGACCGAGACCGCGATCGCGAGCCGCATGGTCAGCATCGGCGCGTTCCTCCATCAGCAGGTCGAGGTCGAAGGCGTCTGGGACCCGTCGACCAATCCGCCGCACCTCGAGGTCAGCGCGATCCGCGCGGTCCCGGAGACCTTCTCCATCGACGGGACGGAGCGCATCGGCGATCGCATGCGCTTCACCTCGACCGGGACGCCCGGCGAGCTCGCGGCGAATTTCCTCGGCTTCGACGCGGGCTTCTTCCCGCTCGGCGGCACGCTGGCGATGACGCTCGATCCGCAGACGATGTTCTTCCTCGGCGCGGGCGCGATGAACGGCAACGGCGAATTCAAGAGCGACGTGAACCTGCCCAACGATCCGCGCCTCGTCGGCCTCCGCTTCATCGGCCAAGCGCTGATGACCTCCGGTGGCGCCGCGGTGATCTTCTCCACCAATCCGGACAGCAAGACCGTGCAGGGCTGAGCTCGCGCGTCCGCGCGGACCTAGTCGAGGAGATCCGGAGCAGTGATTTCCTTCGAGAGCGGCGGCCCCTCTGGCCGATGCTTCTCTCGAACATCACTCCCCGCCCATGAACGGATTCCTCGACGCCCTCCGCGAACTCCTCCGCCGCGCGCTCGAAGCGCTGCGCCCCGCGCCGGTCCCCGCCCCGATCCCCATCCCCTCCCGCCGCCGCCCGCGCTGATCCGACCCCGGACGTACGGTGCCAGGAACGTTTTCACCGGGGTCCTCCGACCCCGGTGAAAACGTTCCTGGCACCGTACGTTCGGGCACCGTACGTTCGGTTTCAGCGCCGGCGGGCGGCGAGGATGCCGCCGAGGATCAGGGCCGCGCCCACGAGGGTGTGGAGGTGCAGAGGCTCGCCGGCGAAGCAGGCACCGAGGCCGAGGGCGATGAGCGGCGTCACGTAGGAGATGAGGGCGAGCTGATTGGCTGGCACCGTGCGGAGGAGCCAGTAGTAGAGGGTGAACGCGAGCACCGTGGCGACGAAGCCCATGTAGAGCACGCTCGCCAGCGCTCCACTGGTCCAGCGCACGGGCGCCTCGCGCTCGAAGAGGAGCGCGGCGAGGCCGACGGTCGCGGCGGCGAGGCAGAGGCCATCGCGGTTCAGCAAGATCGAGGAGGTGCCGTGCGAGCGGCGCTTCAAGAGCAGCGTTCCGGTCGCGGAGGAGAGCGGCGAGAGGAGCAGCAGCGCGGCCATCGCGATCGCGTTCGCCCCGAGGTCGCGGAGGTCGGTCGCGAAGAGCACGCAGAGACCGCCGAACGCGCCGGCGAACCCGAGCCATTGCGACGCGCGCAGCTTCTCCTCGGGCAGGAGGACGCGCGAGAGCCCCGCGACGAGCAGCGGATAGACGCCCCAGATCAAGCTCGTGAGCCCGGACGGGATCACGAGCTCGCACACGTACACGATGCCGAGGGGCAGCGCGCTGCAGAGCCAGCCGTGGAAGAGCACTTCGCGCCACGTCGGGCGCTCGCCGCGCTCGAGGCGATGCAGGTGCGGCGCGACCAGCAGCAGGACGAGCGCGGCGATGCCGAAGCGCCCCGCGAGCGCAGTGAGCGGCGGCAGATCGCGAAGGCCGCCTTGGATCACGAGCCACGTGCTGCCCCAGATGAGACACAGCAGCGCGACGACCGCGGGAGCGCCGCGCGGCGTGGTTCCGCTCACGCGTGCTCCTGAGATTCCGTGCTGCGCGTGCGCGCGACGGCCTCGGCCCAGCGCGCGCGCAACGCGGTGCGCGTATCGCCATCCATGCGCGGCTCGAAGCGTCGATCGACACGCCAGAGTCGCGCGAGCTCCTCGCGATCCTTCCAGAACCCGACGGCGAGACCGGCCAGCGACGCCGCGCCGAACGCGGTGGTCTCCAAGTTCTTCGGGCGCACCACGGGCACGCCGAGGATGTCCGCCTGCAGCTCGAGTAGCAGATCGTTCGCCGCGGCGCCGCCATCGACGCGCAGCTCCGCGAGCGGTGCACCGGCATCGTCGACCATCGCGGCCACGAGATCCGCGACGGAGTGCGCGATGCCCTCGAGCGCCGCACGCGCGACGTGCGCACGCGTGACGCCGCGCGTGAGCCCCAGCAACGCGCCGCGGGCATACGGATCCCAATGCGGCGCGCCGAGACCGGCGAACGCGGGCACGAGGAAGACACCCGCGCTATCGGGGACGCTGCGCGCGAGCCCTTCACTCTCGGCAGCGCTCGCGAGCAAGCCGAGTCCATCGCGCAGCCACTGCAGCACGGCGCCGCCGGCGAAGACGCCGCCCTCGAGGGCGAAGCAGGCCCCTCCACCATCGGCCCAGCCCACCGTGGTGAGCAAGCGATGCGTCGAGCGCCGAGGTGCTGCACCCGTCTGCATGAGCAGGAAGCAGCCGGTCCCGTAGGTGTTCTTCGCGAGGCCGGGCGCGAAGCAGGCTTGCCCGTGCAGCGCGGCTTGCTGATCGCCGACCAGAGCCGTTAGCGGGATGCCCGAGAGTTCTCCGGGAGCGCGCACCTCGCCGAGCACGCCGCTCGTCGCGCGCACCTCGGGCAAGATCTCGCGCGGCACGTCGAAGAGCGCGAGCAGCTCCGCGTCCCACGCGCCGCGCGCGAGATCGAAGAGCGAGGTGCGCGATGCGTTCGACGCATCGGTGACGTGCAGCGCGCCCGCGCTGAGCTTCCACGCGAGCCAGGTGTCGATCGTGCCCGCGGCGAGCTCGCCGCGCGCGGCGCGTTCGCGCCCCTCGGGGATGCGATCCAGCATCCAGGCGAGCTTCGTCGCGGAGAAGTAGGGATCGAGGACCAGTCCCGCGCGCTCCTGCACGAGCGCGAGCGCGCCGCGCGCCTCGAGCTCGCGGCAGCGATCGGCGGTGCGGCGATCCTGCCAGACGATCGCGCGATGCAGCGGCGCGCCCGTGCGGCGATCCCAGATCACGCAGGTCTCGCGCTGGTTCGTGATCCCGATCGCGGCGACCTCGGCGGCGCGCACGCCGGCCTTCTCGAGAGCTTCCACCGCGACCAGCGACTGCGTGAGCCAGATCTCCTCGGCGTCGTGCTCGACCCAGCCAGGCTGAGGGTAGTGCTGGGTGAACTCGCGCTGCGCGACGGCGAGCACCGCACCCTCGCGATCGAACAGCAGCGCGCGCGAGCTCGTGGTGCCTTGATCGAGCGCGAGGATGCAGCGCATGAGGAGCTCCTTGCCGCGGGAGAAGCGGAGATTCGCTCCCGTTCGCGCGCGCGGCAGGGTTTCTTATGCGCGCCGCCGCTCCGCCGCAAGCTCCGCCCCACTTCGTCCGCAGCCTTCCCACCGTTGACCCACGCTCCTCTCGACGCGCGCTACGTGGCGCGCCTCTGGCTGCCCCTCGCGGCGAGCTGGGCCTTCATGGCGCTCGAGCTGCCGCTCGTCGCCGCGATCGTGGCGCGCCTGCCGGAAGCTCCGCTGCACCTCGCGGCGTACGGCGCGGCGGTGTTCCCGGTGGCTCTCGTGATCGAGGCGCCGGTGATCATGTTGCTCGCCGCCTCGACGGCTCTGGTCGGCGATCGCGAGGCCTATCGGCGCGTGCGAACGTTCATGCACGCGCTCTGCGCGGGGCTCACGCTGATGCACATCGCGGTCGCGTTCACGCCGCTCTACGACGTGATCACGGGGGGCTGGATGGGCCTCACGGACGACGTGCGCGAGACGGGGCGCGCGGGGCTGCAGTGGCTGACGCCGTGGACCTACGCGATCGGGTTCCGCCGCTTCTATCAGGGCATCTTGATCCGCTGCGAGCGCACGCGGCCGGTGAGCATCGGCACGGCCTTGCGCCTCGCCGCGAACGCGAGCGTCGGCGCGATCGGCATCGCGATCGGGACGATCCCGGGCATCGTCGTCGGGGCCGCGGCGGTCTCGGCCGGCGTGCTCGCCGAGGCGCTCTTCATCGGCCTCTGCGCGCGGCGGATCGTGCGCGAGCGCGTGCTCTCGATCCCGCGGGGAGAAGAGCCGCTCTCTTGGCCGCGCTTCCTCCACTTCTACATCCCGCTCGCGCTGACGCCGCTGCTCACGCTGCTGCTGCAACCTCTCGGCGCCGCCGCGATGAGCCGCATGCCCGCGCGCGATCTCTCGCTCGCGGCGTGGCCGGGCGTGCATGGCCTCCTCTTCTTGCTGCGCTCGGGCGGCTTCGCCTTCAATGAAGTCGTGGTGACGCTTTGGAAGCGCCCCGGCGGCCCCGCCGCGCTGCGCCGCTTCGCGCTCTACTTCGCACTCGCGAGCACCGCGATCCTGGCACTCCTCGCCCTGACGCCGCTCGGCTCCTTCTGGTACGGCACGCTCGCGGGCCTGACGCCCGAGCTCGCCGCGTTCTCCCACGCCGCGATCCTCTTCGGCCTCGCGATGCCGGCCCTGCAGGTCTACCAAAGCCTCTACCAAGGCGCCCTCGTCAGCCGCAGCCGCTCGAAGACCATCACCGCCTCGCACGCCCTCTACCTCCTCCTCTCCATTGCCGGCCTCGCCCTCTCCGTCCACCTCTCCTACTGGGTCGGCATCCAAGCAACCCTGGCCGTCCTCAGCCTAGCGCTCCTCTTCCAGACCCTGCTCCTCCGCCAGCGCACCTGACTCGACCCCGGACGTACGGTGCCAGGAACGTTTTCACCGGGGTCGAGAGACCCCGGTGAAA
>JAEUHW010000025.1 GCA_016793245.1 Planctomycetota bacterium | reverse complement strand
GACGAGCGACGCGTAGTTCGTGCTGGTGTCGCCGATGCGCTCCTGCTTCACGATCTCGCCGTTCTTCGCGTCGATCGAGGTGAGCAGGCCGTCGTTGATGAGGAAGAGCGTCTCGCCGACGAGCACCGGGCTCGGCATCTCGGGCAGGCCGCGCTTCTCGGTGCGCGTCCAGAGGCGCCGCTTGGCCTCGTCCGGCGCCGTGAGATCGAGGGCGAAGAGTCCACCCGTCGCGCGCGCGCGGAGCTGCGCCACCGCGTACTCCTCCGCGTCCATGCCCTTGTCGTCGTCGAGATCGAAGAGGAACCAGAGCTGGTTCAGCCCGGGCTGCTCCCATTCGGCGACCGTGACCTTGCCGTCGCCGTCCTTGTCGTAGGTCTTCTTCATCTCCTCCCAGGAGAGATCCACCTTCGGCGCGCGGTACTCCTGCGGCGTCCCGGTGTACGAGAGCACGAACGCCTTGTCGCCCGCGACGATCGGCAGCGCGCACGCGTTCCAGCACGCGCCGTCGACGCTCCACTTGCGCTCGCCGGCCTTCAAGTCGAACGCCTCGATGCGGTAGGAGCCCGAAACGATCACTTCGGCTGAGCCGTCCTTGCCGCGGTGGATCGAAGGCGTCGAGTAGCCGTACAGCACGCCGGGGCGCTTCGTCTTCCAGAGCTCCTTCCCGGTCTCGCGATCGAACGCGAGGAGATACGACCCCGAGTCCGCATCGATCTGCTGCAGCACTAGCGAGCCTTCGAGGATCGGCGACTGCGCGAGGCCGTGCGGGATACGGTGCTTCCCGATCTCGGCCTTCCAGAGCAGCTTGCCGTCGCCCGTGTAGCGCAAGACGCCGACGTCCTCGAAGCAGACCCAGACGTCCTTGCCATCGGTCACGGGCGAGGGCGCCGCGGGGTTCCCGAGCATGTTGCGCTTCACCTCGTGATCGACGGGCGCCTCCGCACGCCAGAGCTCCTTCCCGTCGGCGAGCGCATATGCCAGCGTCAGCAGCTTCCCTTCGTGGAACGCGGTGAGGAAGACCTTCTCACCGGCGACCACGGGCGAGGAGTAGGCGTGCGGAACCTCGACGCGCCACAGCACGCGCTGCTCGCCGGAGATGTCGGAGGGGAGCTGCGTCCCCGGGAGTGCTACCCCCGTTCCGTTCGGGCCGCGGAAGCGCGCCCATCCGAGATCCTCTGTCGCAGGTCTACCGGCAGGACCGACACACGAGATGGAAAGCGTCAAGACGGCGACACACGAGAGCGGCAGAGCAAGACCAACGCGGAGCATGCACGATCCTCCTTGGAAACCAGCTCGCACAGCCACGCAGGCGGGCGCTGCGGCGAGTGCCCTCAGGAGAACATGCGCGAGCGGAAGCGCAAGTGCGGGCGCAGGTCCCGTTCCGGCGCTCCGCGGGCAGACCTCCGAGGTGAGCTCGCCTAGTACGCTGGAGCGGCGATGCGTGCGAACACGGAGCCGTCGGCCAGCGCTCGGCCCCCGGTCTCCCCGCGTCCTCGGCGCGCGGCCTCGTCCCGGCCTCCCCTGCGACTCACATGAGCCACTACCCCCGACCGCTGCGCACCACGGAAGACGCCCGGGCGTTCTTCCTAGTCATGGGTTGCACGAGCTTCCACATGTCGCGCGAGGACCCCGAGAGCTACGCGCAGTACCAGGCGCTGAAGATCCCCTCGGAGCTCGAGCGGCGTTGGAGCTACGAGCTCTTGCAGCTCCTCGGCGAAGCGCTGGAGCGCGGCGGCCGCGATCTTCACGGGAGCGCGGACCCGGGTTGGATCCACTCGCAGATCGTCGCGTTGGCCGAGAGCCTCCACGAAGAGGAAGCGCTGGTGCGCGCCTGTGCCGCTTCCGAGCTCATGCTCGAGTGCTTGCGCGGTCGCTCGCGCGTGAGCTGTGCCTGGAGCGTGCTCGGCAGCGGTCGCTCGCGCGCACGCGCCAACTTGCCGGGTTGCGCCGCGGATCTCGGTCGATCCGATCTCACGCGTCGGCTCCTCGCGATCGCCGACGAGCTGCTCGTAGAAGCACCTTCCGCCGCGGACGATCGCCAGCGATGGCGCCGTTCTCGCCTGCGCTGCGCCGCGATTCGCAAGGCGCTGGGCATCCCCGCGGGCGCCGCGGAAGAGCGCGACGAGTAAGCGCTCAGCTCGCGCGCACGGCATCCGGATGCCGAGAATCGAAACGCAAGTCGAGCGGCCCGAGCTCCGCTCAGGGGAAGCTCACGCGCGCCCCGACGCGCAAGCTCGCCTTCCGCTGCTCTCCTGTCGGCGAGACCCACGCGAGTCCGGGTCGTCGCGGCTTGAAGCCGCCCTCGCGCGTGACGACCGCGACCTCCACGCCGCGCTCCGTCCCGCGCGTCTCGAAGACGCAGCGCAGGAACGGCATCGAGGCGTGCTCCGCGGTGGTTCCGGAATCGTCGTAGAACGCGGAGCGCACGCGCGCGCCGTTCGCGAGCGGATGCACGCGGAAGGAGAGCACGACGTCCTTCTCGAGAGCCGTGTGCGCGACCGGCTCTTGCACCGGGATCACGCTGCCCGCGCGCACGAAGAGCGGCAGCTCGCCGAGCTCGCACGGGACCTCGATCTCGCCGCGCACGATCTCCGTGCCCTCGAAGCGCACCCAATCGCCGGGCGGCAGCAGCAAGCGGCGCTTCCGCGCGCGCGCTTCGACGACGGGCGCGGCGTAGAGGGCGTCGCCGATCAGGAACGCATGCGGATCGCCGTCGTTCGCGTGCGGGTCGTCGCACCACGGCGGGCGCACCATCGGCACACCGGTGCGGCACGCTTCCTCCGCCGCGGTGTAGAGATACGGCAGCAAGCGATAGCGCAGCTCGAGCAGCGAGCGGCACGCGCGCTCGACCGCGGCGCCGTAGGACCACGGCTCTTGGTCCTCCGTCCCGATCATCGTGTGCACGCGGCAGAACGGCAGCAGCGCCGCGGCGCCGAGCCAACGCGCGAAGAGCTCGCCGTCGGGCTCGCCGATGAAGCCGCCGATGTCCGGCCCCGAGAACGGCTGCCCCGAGAGGCCAAGGCTCTGCACCATGCGCAGCGAGAGTCGCAGGTGATCCCACGAGCTCGTGTTGTCGCCCGTCCACGTCCACGCCCAGCGCTGCGAGCCGATCCAGCCCGCGCGCGAGAGCACGAACGCGCGCTCCTTCGGCGCCGAGGCGCGCACTCCTTCGCAGGTCGCGCGCGCCATCTCGCGGCCGTAGAGGTTGTGCCAGCGCTCGTGCGCCGCGCGCGACGCTCCGCCCTGCACCTCGGGCCGCAGCGTCGACTCGGGCGAGAAGATCACCGCGGGCTCGTTCATGTCGTTCCAGAACCCCGCGACGCCGCGCTGCATCTCGCGAGCGTAGTGCTGGCCCCACCACGCGCGCACCTCGGGCTTCAGGAAGTCGGGAAAGGTGCACTGCCCCGGCCACACGCGCGCCACGGCCCGCGTGCCCGAGCTCGTGCGCAGGAACGCCTCTTCCGCGGCGCCGCTCCGCTGCACCGGATCGCTCGCATCGACCGCGACGCCGGGATCCTGGATCGTCACCACGCGGAAGCCCTGAGAGCGGAGATCGCGCAGCAGCTTCTCGGGCCGCGGGAAGTCGCGCGCGTTCCAGGTGAAGTCGCGCGCGTCCTGCATGTGATCGATGTCGAGGTACAGCACATCGCACGGCAGGCGCCGCGCGCGCAGCGTCTCGGCCACTTGGCGCACCTTCGCCTCGGGCACGTAGCTGTAGCGACACTGCTGGAACCCGAGCGCCCAGCGCGGCGGCAACGGCGCACGCCCGGTGAGCGCCGTCGCGCGCTCCAGCGCCTCCTTCAGCGATGCGCCGAGGCAGAGCACGAAGCGCACGCTCTTCGCCCGCGTCGCGACGTCGAGCGCCGTCTCGTCGCTGCGCCCGAGATCGAGCGTCACGCGCCCCGGATCATCGACGAAGAGCACCGCCGCTCTCCCGTGCCGCGCATCGCGAGGCCCCGGCCGCAGCACGAGCCACGGCGTCCCCTGATAGAGAGGATCGCTCTCGACGCCGAA
>JAEUHW010000019.1 GCA_016793245.1 Planctomycetota bacterium | reverse complement strand
CTCCACCGTCAGCGCCTGCGTGAACGCGATGAGGTGGAACGCGGCGAAGAAGAAGAGCGAGGGCGGCAGGACGAGCTTCAGCTCGTGCAGGATCCGATGCCACATGAGAAGCGCGCTCCGTTCAGAGAGTGAGCAAGAATTGCTCACGAACGAGCTGCAGCGCCGTCAGGCGCTGCGCCAGAAGACATCTGAGAGGCTGTATCATCGATTTCTACTCAGCCTCTCAGTCTCCGAGACAGATCCCCAAGGCCCGCGCGGTGCGCACGAAGCTGCCGTCGAGGCCGACTTGCTTCAGATGTCCGACGGCGTCCTCGAGCGGGACGTGCGTGATCTGCGCGCCGGTGAACGCGACCATGCGCCCCGACTGCTGCTCGGCGATGAGCTCGACGGCCAAGGCGCCGAAGCCCGTGCAGAGCGCGCGATCGAACGCCGTCGGGCTGCCGCCGCGCTGGAGATGCCCCAGCACGACGAGGCGCGTCTCCTTGCCGGTGCGCTTCTCGATCTCCGCGGCGACCCGCTCGCCGGCGCCGCCGAGCCGCGCCTCGCGATCGGCGTGCTGCGCGCCCTTCGTCGAGATCTCCCCGTCCTTCGGCCGCGCGCCCTCGGCGACCACGACGATGCTGAAGTGCCGCCCGCGCGCTTCGCGCTCGGCGATCTTCGCGCACACCGATTCGTAGGTGTAAGGGATCTCGGGGATCAGGATCACATCGGCGCCGCCGGAGATCCCCGCGTAGATCGAGATCCAACCCGCGTAGCGCCCCATCAGCTCGAGCACCATCACGCGGCGATGGCTCTCGCTCGTCGAGTGCAGGCGATCCAGCGCGTCGGTCGCGCAGTTCACCGCCGAGTCGAAGCCGAAGGTCATCACGGTGGCGGCGAGGTCGTTGTCGATCGTCTTCGGGATGCCGATCACGGGCACGCCGTGGCGCTGGAGCTGCAGCGCGATGCTGAGCGAACCGTCGCCGCCGACGACGATCAGCGCCTCCAGGCCGAGCTTCCGGAAACCTTGCTTCGCCGCGTCGAGCACCGCGATGTCGATGCCGCGCGCTGCGCCGTGCCCCGTCTTCGCGCTGAAGGCCCCGCGGTTGCTCGTGCCGAGGATCGTGCCGCCGCGCGTCAGCAGGTTGCCGAGCTTCTCGGCCTCGAGCGCGAGCGTGCTCTGCGGCTCGAGCAGGCCCTCGAAGCCGCCGAGGATGCCGACCGTCTCCCAGCCGCGGCGCGCCCCCGTCTTCACGACGGCGCGGATCACGGCGTTCAACCCAGGGCAGTCGCCGCCGCCCGTCACGATGCCGATCTTGCGAGCCAAGCTCTGTGCGCCTTCCGCGCTCCGAGGGAACGAGGAGCGTAGCACGGCGCCGCGGGGCATCGCAGGGGCGGCGCTCCGCAACCGGGCGCTCGCGGCCAGCTCCGGGATCGCCGCCCGTGGATCGCGGGCGCGGAGCGAGCGGTCGCTACGAAGCGCGAGGGCGTTCTCCACGCGGGCCTCGGGATTGACGCCCCGCGGGTCTGCGCGGAGATTCGCTTCGCTTCCTCCTTCCCTCTCCCGCCTCGAGGAGCGCCCGATGGCTGCGTTCTCGTTCCGCGCCTCTCTCTGCTGCGCGTTCGCTTCGGCCGCCCTGATCCTGCCTCTCGCCGCGCAAGCGGAATGGACCAAGCGGGAGGAGCTCCACGCGCGCCGCGATCACGCGATGGTCTACGACGCGGCGAACCAGCGCGTGCTCCTCCTCGGCGGCACCTTCTGGGAGAACGTCTACGGCACGCACCGCTCGCTGTGGGAACGACGCGCCGGAGGCGAGTGGACCTTCGTGCAGTCGACTCCGGAGATGCCCGAGCCGAGCGCCGCCTGGGATGTCGCCCGCGGAGAGCTCTTCGCGATCAGCGATCGCCATGGCACGAGCAGCGCGCTCTGGCGCTGGAGCGGCGGATCGTGGATCTCCATCACCGAGCCGCTCGAGCTCATGAGCGCGGCGGGCGCCGAGCTCGTGTATCACCCGCCGACGAGCGAGACCTTGCTCTTCGTGCAGCAGCTCTCGCCACCGAGCGTCGCGGTTCTCGCGTGGAACGGCAGCGCGTTCGTCCGGCGCTCGAGCGGCAGCGGCCCCGCGTGGGGCGACTGGAAGCTCGTCTACGATGCGCCGCTGCAGCGCTTGCTCGCCATCGGAGCCCCGTTCGGCGGCCTCCTTCTCGAGACGTGGCGCTACAGCGGCAACACCTGGCAGCCGATCGCGACCACGAATACGCCACCGGCTCGCCATTGGGCCGCCATCGCGTTCGATCCGAGCTGGAGCACACCACTCGTCGCGTGTGGATTCGATCAGCGCGGGACGAACGTCTTCGCTCTCGACGACGCGTGGCGGCTCCAAGGCACGCTGTGGCTCCCGGCAGGCGCCCTCGGCGCCGCAAACGCGCGCGGCCATGCGAGTGCGGCGGGTGATCTTCCGAACGGCGAACTCGTGCTCTTCGGTGGCTCGGGGCTGACAGCGTTCGGCCCGCAGCCATTCGGCGATACCTGGACCAAGGTCGGATCGAGCTGGAACCAGATCGATATCGGCCGCGCCCTCGACGACCGCACGATCGGCGCCACGGCCTACGACCCAGCACGTCGACGCACGCTCGCGATCACGTGGAAGGCCAACGTCACCACGACCTGGGAGCACGACGGGCAGCGTTGGACTGCGTTCCCAAACGCCACGTCGCCGAGCTACGACAGCCCGGCGGTCTACGATCCGCGCACCGGCGACATCGTGCTCGTCGACGGCGGTGGAACCACTTGGCTCTGGGACGGCGTGCGCTGGACCCTCGGCGCGAGCGGCTTGCCCTCGAGCACGAATCGAGCGCTCGCTTGGGACGGCGCGCGCGTGTTGCTCGTCGAGGGCGGCACGATCTCGGGCGGGAGCCCGACGTCGATCTGGTTCTGGGACGGGCCGACGCGGACCTGGACCCCCGGCAGCGCCGGGCAAATCCCCCCGGGGGGCTTCGAGCCGCAGCTCGCTTACGACGAGCGGCGCGGCGTCGTGGCGCTCTTCTACGAGAACAGCTTCGGCGGCCCTACGGCGCATTACGAATGGAATGGCGCGAGCTGGAGCACGAGCTCCGCGCGTTATCCGGGGCGCCGGCGCTTCGCCGCGGGCTATCACCCCGCTCGCGGTCGCCTCGTGATCGCGGGCGGCGAGACCTGGAACCCCCTGACGTCGCGCTCGACGGATACCAACAACGCGTACGAGTTCGATGGCGCGGGTTGGCGGCAGATCAACTTCCTGCCCTGGCCTGGCAGTGGGTTCTTCTTGGGAGGCCAGCTCGTGGCCACGCCGGAGGACCGACTGGTCTGGCTGGGGGCGCAGGATCGCGGCTTTCATTCGCAACTCGAGAACCACGCGCTCGGCACGGCGAACGGCGCGGAGATCGAGACCTTCGGCTCGGCGTGCGGCGGTGCCAGCGGTACCCCGCGCTTCCTCTACCCGAGCTGGCAGCGGCCCTGGCTCGGAGAGGTCCTCTCGCTCCGGGCGGCCAACTTGCCCGCTTCCGCGACCTTGGTGACGTTGTTCTATGGTCTGCGCCGCGACGCCTGGGGCAGCATCGCGCTGCCACTCGATCTGGGTCCGGCGGGCCTGCCCGGGTGCGAGCTCCTGGTCGCGCTCGACGCGGTCCAGACGCTGCCGGCGAATCAGGGCTCAGCGAGCTGGGCCGTGACCGTCCCCAACGTGCCGCAGTTGCTCGGCGCCGAGGTGTTCGAGCAGCTCGCGGCCTTCGACCCCACGGCGAACCCGGGCGGAGCGGTGCTGAGTGACGGGCTCGCGCTGCGCGTAGGTCGGCGCTAGCGGAGACGAGCCCGCGGCGCAGCGCCGCCTTGCTCTCTCGCCGCGAGCGAGCTAAGTTCCAGGTGAGAGCCCCGCAGGGCGATCGCTACCCCAAGCCAAAGGAACACTCCGTGGTTCCTCCCAACGACGAGCGCGCCGATGGCGGCTCGACGGCCGATGCGCCGTCGACACCTTCGGCTCGAAGCTCCTCGAATCCAACGCTCGACCGACCCAGCGTTTTGCGCGCGTGGCGCGCGGCCCTCGATCTGTTGAACGAGTGGGAAGCCACCGTTCTCCAAGTACGCTTCGGCATCGATGGCGGACGACCGCGACGGCTCCCCGACGCGGCGCGCCAGCTCGGTGTTCGCCCTCAGGACTTCTCCGGCGTCGAGCAGAAGGCGCTGCAGAAGCTCGACCAGGCGCCGCCGACGCGCCCGCTCGCGATCCATCTCGCCAACTTGCGCGAGGATCTGGACCGCGGGAACTTCGCCCCTCCGCCGCCGCCGCCGCCCGAAGCGCGCGGACCGCTGGTTCCGCGCGGATTCCAGCCCAGCATGGAGCCGCGGTTCATCGAAGCGCCGCCGCCGCGCCGCGATCCGCGCCCGCGCGACGATCGATTCCCGCCGCGCGAGCGCTTCGATGATCGCCCGCGCTTCGACGACCGACGGCCGCCGCGGCGCGATGGGCCTTGGCGCGATGAGCGCCCGCGGCCTCCGCGCGCGACGACCCCTCCGCCGCCCCCGCCTCCCCCGCCTCCGCCGGAACCCGAGCCGCGCGTCATCCCGCCCGAGCTCGCGCCGTGGACCGATGCGCTGATGCTGCTCACGGAGCGCGAAACGGAGGTCGTGGCGCTCCGCGCGGGCTTGCGCGATCAAGTGTGCCCTTCGATCGCGGCGATCGCGCGCACGCTCGGCGTGACGCGAAAGCGCGCGTACGAACTGCACGAGCACGCCGTCGAGCGCTTGAAGAAGAAGCCCGCCGGCACCGAGCTCGCTCGGCGCTTGGAAGAGGTGGCGCGTGCGAGCGAAGAAGGTCGCCCGATCCCACCGCTCGTCATTCCGCCAATGCCGGAGATCCCCGTGCTCTCCGCACCTCCGGTGGCAACCGCTCCGACTCCGCCTCCGGTGAGGAGCGCTCCCGTGGTTCCTCCCCCGAGCGCGGCGCGACCCGCGGCAGCTCCGCCCGCTGCGGCAGCCCCGCCCCCCCTGGCCCGCGGGGTCTCGAGCCCGACCCGACGCGCGGCGCCTCAGCCAGAGCCCGAGATCGAGCCCGAGCAGGTCATCGTCGTCCGCTCGAACTCCGATCACGACGAAGCGGTCGCCGCGGTTGAAGAAGCGCTCGCGGAACTGCGCTTCGCTGCGGAGGAGTGCAAAGACGGTCCGTACGAGCGATTGGTGGCGCCGCTCACCGAGCTCGCGCGCGTCGTCGAGCGCGGCGCGGCGGAGCTCCGCAGCAGCGGACCGCGCGGCTGAGCAGACCACGATCGCGAAAGGCATGGCGTCCTCTCCCGCTGCTTCGCGGGAGAGGGACGAACCCGAGCTCCTCGGTGCACCATGCCCAGCCTGCTCCGCTCTTCTGCTCCGTACGTCCTTCGTCAGCTCCTCTTCGCCGCCGCCGCGCTCTCGCTGTCCTGGCCGGCGGAGGCGCAGCTCTCCTGGTCGGAGCTCCGCACCAGCGCGTTGCCGGCCGTGGCCGGCCACGCGCTCGCGTATGACAGCGCGCGCCAACGCCTCGTGCTCTTTGGGGGCAACGATTCGCGAGGCCGCGAGCAGGACTGGACCTGGGAGTGGGATGGGCGGCAGTGGACGCAGCGCTTCTCCGTCGTGCGTCCGTCCGCGCGCCATCGCGGGCGCATGGTGTACGACGCCGCCCGCGGCGTCGTCGTGCTCTTCGGCGGCGCCGCGCAGTTGAACCAACTCCGCTTTGCCGACACGTGGGAGTGGAACGGATCCACGTGGACGCAGCGCAGCTTCGCGAATGCGCCCGCCCCGCGCATGGACCACGGTCTAGCGTACGACAGCGCTCGAGCGCGCGTCGTGATGCACGGCGGCTACGATTCGTCGAACGCCTTGCTCGGCGATACCTGGGAGTACGACGGCGCGAGTTGGATCCCGCGCAGCACCTTCGGCGTCGGGCCCGCGCATCGCGCAGTGCATGCGATGACCTACGATCCGGTGCGACAACGCACGGTGATCTTCGGCGGGCACGTCGGGATCGCGGGCGCGCCGCTCGCCAACGACCTCTGGGAATGGAGCGGCACGAGCTGGACCGCTCGAAGCTTGCCGCTGAGCCCCTCCGCTCGCTACGAAGCAGAGCTCTGCTTCGATCCCGCGAACAACGCGCTGCATCTCTACGGCGGCGAGCGCCATCTGCAAACGCTCTCCGATCACTGGGTGCTCGGAGCGAGCGGTTGGAGCTCTCGCGCGACCAGCATCGGCCCGCGGCTCGCGCACCGCATGGAGTTCGTCCCCGGCCAAGGCGTGTGCGTGGTCGGGGGCTTCGACGGACAACGCCATCGCCAGGACCTCGCGCGCTATCAGAGCTCTGCGTGGAGCGTTTGGCCGCGCATGCCCGAAGCGCGCCGCGACGCCGCGCTGATCCGCCTCGCGACGCGCGGAGACCTCTTCCTCTTCGGCGGACGCACCGCCGCGGGGCTCAGCGACGCGACCTGGGCGCTCGGTGCATACGAGCAGGAGTGGAGCGAGCTCGTTCCGTCGACGCGCCCGCCGGCGCGCGAGCGTCACGCGACGGCGCAGATTCCGAACGCGAACGAAGCGGTGATCTTCGGCGGACGAGGCACGGCTCTCCTCGCCGATACCTGGCAATTCGATGGCGGGAGCTATCGCAACCTCACCAACGGCGTCGCGCCATCCGCTCGCGAAGGACACGCCCTGGTCTGGCATCCCCGTCTGCGCTCGTTCTTGCTCTTCGGCGGGCGCGACGCGAGCGGCGTCCTCGAGGACACTTGGGAGCTCCGCGCCTCGACGTGGACGCGGCTGCACCCGCTGACGCGTCCTCTCGCGCGCGAGGATCACGCCTTGGCGAGCGACGAAGTGAGCGGCCAGGCCGTGCTCTTCGGCGGCCGCGATGCCGCGGGTCGCTACCTCGACGACACCTGGGTCTTCGATGGCGTGGACTGGCTCGAGCTGCAGCCCGCGCAGCGCCCGCCGGCGCGCTCGAATCACACGCTGAGCTGGGATGAGTCGCGGGAACGCCTCGTACTCTACGGAGGGAACGACGCCAACGGCGAGCGCGCCGATCTCTGGGAATGGAACGGCGCGACGTGGTTCCCGCGCGTGACGCAGGGCGCGCCGGTCGCGCGCCGGAACCACGCGGCGATCCACGACCGCGCGCGCGGCGGCTTGTTGGTCTTCGGCGGCGAGATCGCGAGCCCGGCCGAGCTCCTCGGTGGTTCGCACTGGTTGCAACCGACGGTGCTCGGCGGCACCACCACGCTCGGCCCGGGCTGCGTCGATCGCCCTGAGCTCCTCCCTTTCGGAGCGCCGTGCATCGGCTCGCGTCACTTCGCCGTGGAAGTCCAACGCGCACAGATCGGCGTCCCCGCCTTCCTCGTGCTCGACACCAGCTACGCCGCGGTGCCGATCGGCGCCTGCACGCTCTTCGTCCCGGGCTTCCAGCTCCAGCTCGCCGCGCTCACGAACGCGAACCGCAGCGCGCGCTTCGATCTGCCGATCCCCTTCGACCCGGTGCTGCGCGGCGCGCAGCTCGATGCGCAAGCGCTGGTCCTGCAGAGCGGAGGCGCGCTCTTCGGGGCGATCGATCTCTCGCGGGGGCTGCGCATTTCGATCGGGGAGTGAGGCGAGACGTGCACGAAAGGCGTTCGAACGCGAACGCGCTAAGGCGCTACGCCCGGCCCTCCGGCGAAGCAAGCGCCTACGGGCGCGGCTTCGCTTCGTCGATAGACGTCGTGCGCCGTTCCGGAGCACGCAGGAGGCGGGGGCTCCGGAACTCATGCTACGGGAAGAGAGCGATCGGATGTCGATGCACGAACGACGTCGGTGGACACGGGGTTCGACGCCCGCGCGGCGGTGGGGCCGGGCGCGTCAACGCGAGGATGCTGGGCAGCTTGATTCGGCGGGGTTCTACTGCGGTGGCTGCGCGCATCTCGCATGCGTGTGAATCGTTCGCGGATGGACGCGTCGAGGAGTCGACGCGAGACGCGCGAGAGAGGCGTTCGAACGCGAACGCGCGCAGGCGCTACGCCCGGCCCTACGGCGAGCAAGCCCCGCGCCCGACGCGCGTGCACGACGTCGGAAGTGCTCGAGGATCCACGCGCGAACGACCCAAGACACGATGCTCGAGCGTGGGCGCGTCGTGCACGTCGCTTGCTGCGCCTACGGGCGCGGCTTCGCTTCGTCGGTGGACGTCGTGCGCCGTTCCGGAGCCCGCAGGAGGCGGGGGCTCCGGAACTCATGCTACGGGAAGATAGCGATCGGACGTCGATGCGAGGACGACATCGAGAGACACGGGGTTCCACGCCCGCGCGGCGGTGGGGCCGCGCGCGTCAGCGCGAGGATGCTGGGCAGCTTGATTCGGCGGGGTTCGACTTCGGTGGCTGTGCGCATCTCGCATGCGTGTGATTCGTTCGCGCGTGGACGCGTCGAAGAGTCGACGCGAGACGCGCGAGTGAGGCGTTCGGGAGCAAGTGCGCCACGGCGCTACGCCCGGCCCTCCGGCGAGCAAGCGCCGCGCCCGACGCGCGTGCACGACGTCGGAGGTGTTCGAGGATCGACGCGCGTGGCGCGCGAGAAGTGATGCGAGAGCGGGAGCGCGTCGTTCACGTCGCTTGCTGCGCCTGCGGGCGCGGCTTCGCTTCGTCGATAGACGTCGTGCGCCGTTCCGGAGCCCGCAGGAGGCGGGGGCTCCGGAACTCATGCTCATGGAGACGAACGGACGTCGACGCGAGAACGACGTCGGTGGACACGGGGTTCGACGCCCGCGCGGCGGTGGGGTCGAGGGCGTCAGCGCGAGGATGCTGGGCAGCTTGATTGGGCGGGGTTCAACTGCGGTGGCGGTGCGCATGTCGCATGCGTGTGATTCGTTCGCGCGTGGACGCGTCGAAGAGTCGACGCGAGATGCGCGAGAGAGGCGTTCGGGAGCAAGCGCGCGGCGGCGCTACGCCCGGCCCTACGGCGAAGCAAGCGCCGCGCCCGACGCGCGCCACGGACGCCGGTGAGATTCGGGAGTCGACATGATTGTCGAGCGAGATGAGATGCTCGAGCGTGCGCGCGTCGTTCACGTCACTTGCTGCGCCTACGGGCGCGGCTTCGCTTCGTCGGTGGACGTCGTGCGCCGTTCCGGAGCCCGCGGGAGGCGGGGGCTCCGGAACTCATGCTACGGGAAGATAGCGATCGGACGTCGATGCGAGGACGACGTCGAGAGACACGGGGTTCGACGCCCGCGCGGCGGTGGGGCTTGGGCGCGGCGTGGCGAGGACGGTCGGCCGGTTGATTCGGCGGGGTTAGATTGGGGTCACTTCGCGCACTTCGATCGCGTGCGCGGG
>JAEUHW010000017.1 GCA_016793245.1 Planctomycetota bacterium | reverse complement strand
CCCGCAGGCGCAGCAAGCGACGTGAACGACGCGCCCGCGCTCGATCCTCACGCCTCGCGCCGAACACGCCTCGATCCTCGATCACCTCCGACGCCCGCGGCGCGCGTTGGGCGCGGCGCTTGCTCGCCGGAGGGCCGGGCGTAGCGCATTCACGCTCTCGCTCCCGAACGCCTTTCGCGCACGTCCCGCCTCGACTCCTCCTCGCGTCCACTCTCGAACGACGCGCATCCCAACGATGCGCCTCAACGCTCCGCAGCACACGCAACGACCACGATCGAACCCCGCCCAATCAAGCCGCCGCGCAACCTGGCGCTGACGAACTCGAACCCACCGCCGCGCGGGCGCCGAACCCCGTGTCCACCGACGTCGTTTTCGCCTCGACCTCCGATCGCTCTCTCCCCGCCGCATGAGTTGCGAAGCCCTCGCTCCCGCGGGCTTCGCAACAGCGCACGAGTTCGATCAAAGATGCGGCACCGCGCCCGCAGGCGCGGCCAGCGACGTGAACGACGCGCCCGCGCGCGGGTACCACGTCTCACGAGGTTCACACGTCGAGCCTCGAACAACTCCGACGTGACGTCGGGCGCGCGCGAGAAGGCTCGCGCGGCTCGCGGCGTTCACTGGATCGTGATACGCGCGGCGGGCGAGTTGATGAGCCCGAGAGAGTTCACCGGATCGACGATCAGGAACCCGGCGAACGCGACCGCGCCTTGGTACGGCCCATTCGGGATGGGGAAGCTCAGCGCGACGGAGCCCGTGCCCGGACCGGATCCGTTGGCCTGCATCGTCGGGAGCACGGCTTCGAGGCTGAGCCAGAGATTGCAGCCGCTCGCGCCGAGGAGGCCCAAGTCGAGCGGTAGCGCGATGCCGAGCCACTGCAGATCGCTGACGCCGAGGATCGGCACGGCCAGCGCGCCGCCGTTCAGGTTGCCCGCGGTGAGACCGAAGGATGTGCCGCGCTGCGGAACACCGTTCGGCAAGAGCGTGGGCACGATGTTGCCGCTGCCCGCGCAGCCGGCGCCGTAGAGCGCGAAGCCGGTGCCGAGCTCCACGTTCCAGTAGGCCGCGATCTCGGCCGGCGTGCGCGCGACGTTCCACACGCGGAACTCGTCGATCGCTCCGTTGAATTGGCTCGCGCCGGTGTAGCCTCCGAGGCGGAAGTTCGATCCGCGGAGCTGATTCGGACCGGTCGATGCGACCTGCACGATCTGCACGCCGTTGATGTAGCCGGTCAGCAGGCCGGCCGTCGCGTCCTGCGTCACCGCGACGTGGGTCCAGAGCCCGGCGACGTTCATCGAGAACGGCGGCACGATGTTGAGATCCGGCCAGCCCGTGCGCAGGAAGATGCCCGTACCTGCGACGCCGCCCAGGAAGACGCGGAACGAGGAGGGGTTGTTGGCGGTCGTGTCGCCGTAGATGTACTGCAGGCCCGTGCCGGAGGCGTTCGGCCGGATCCAGCACTCGATGGTCCAGTCACCGCTCAAGTCGGTGGCCCAGCCCGAGGCGATGTTCGCGGCGCCCGCCGAGCCGGTGCCGAAGTCGACGTGCGCAGCGCCGACCTGACCCGGCGTCTGCCAGGTGGGGGTACCAACGAAGGGCACGTTGCTCGAGCCCTGGCCCGGCGACGCGAAGTTCGCGGTCGTCGTGCCGCTGCCTTCGTTGAAGCGGTAGTAGAGGATCTGCGGGAGCTGGGCCGCCGCAGGGACGGCGCCGGCGCAGGTGAGCAGCAGCGCCGCGAGGGAGAGCTTCTTCGCCATGGAGGGACTCCGGAGTACGAGGGGGACGAGCCGAGCGTAACCGCTCGCCAAGGAAGTTGCAGCGAGCTCCGCGAGGGGGCCGGCGGGAGAGGTGTGGTGCGCTCGGCTGGCACCGTCGGAGGGAATCGGGCAGCCTCTCTCCGAGAATCTCCGGTCGCGCCGAAGAACCCGCGACCCACGGCATTCTCCTCCGGTCCCGCCCGACGAGGATCCCGAGCCGATGCTCGCGGCGCGGAGCACGAGCGAGCGAAGCATGGACGAAACGACCTTCGAGTCCTGGGTGCGCGACCACGGCGCCGCGGTCTACCGCGCGGCGCAGCGGATCCTCCGCGACGCGGCCGAGGCCGAGGACGTGGCCCAGCAGGTCTTCGTCGCGGCCCTCGAAGGGCGCGTGCGCGCGGATGCGGGCATCGATCCCGGCGCGCAGCTCCGCTGGTGGGCCGCGAAGACGGCGCTCTTCCAACTGCGCACGCGCCGCCGTCGCACGGCGCGCGAGGAGGTCGTGGCGATGAAGCGTGCACAGCACGAGGCTCCCGCCGATGCGCTGGAGAGCGAGGAGACGCGCCGCGCGGTGGCGCGCGCCGTCGACGAGCTGCCCGAGGAGCTGCGCTTGCCCGTCGTCCTGCGCTTCGAGCAGGGCTTGGCATTTCGTGCGATCGGCGAGCTCTGCGCGATCGCTGAGGCTACTGCCTTCGAGCGCGTGCAGCGCGGGCTCGAGCGCTTGAAGCGCGAACTCTCGCGCGTCGGGTTCGCCGGAGTTGCGCCTGCGTTGCCGGAGCTGCTCGCACGAGTTCCCGAGGGCGTGGCGCTTCCCGCGACCTTGCAGGCGGAGCTCGGCGCGCTGTGGTCGCATGCGTCGGTCGCCCTGACCGGAGCCGCGAGCGGTGCGAGCGGCGGAGGCGCGCTCGCGGCGGCGAGCGGAACTTGGGTTGGCACGCGGCTCCTGCTCGCGGCCGCCTTCGCTCTGCTCTGCGGCGCACTCGCGTGGTGGAGCGGACTGCTCTCCGCGCCCGAGCCGACGCCTCGCACCTCTGTCGCCGCGCTCGAAGCCGAGACGCGCGCGCTCGCTGCCGAGGAGCGCATCGCGCGCACGAGCTCACGCGAACCGAACGAATCATCGCCGGCGCCGCAGGCACCCGAGCAGAGACTCGAGCAGAGCCGCGCGCAGAGCGCCGTGGCCGCGTTGCTGCGCGGTCGCTTCACCGATCCGGAAGGTCGCCCGATCGCCGGCGCCGAGGTCGAAGCGCACTCGCTGGAGAGCCGCGGCAAGGAAGCGCGGTTCGCGGCGCGCGGGACGAGTGCCATCGACGGCAGCTTCTCGCTCGAGCTCGAGGTCGCGCGCGCCGAAGGGCAGCGCTATGAATGGTCCGTGCGCGCCGCGGGCTTCGCGCCGCGTCGCGCACCGGAGTCGCTGTCGCTCGCGCCGCGCGAGGAGCGCGATCTCGGCGAGCTGCGCTTGGAGCTCCCGGAAGGCGATCTCGCGGGCGAAGCGGAGCTGTTGGTGCGCATCGTCGATCCGCTCGGCGCGCCGGTCGCGAACGCCGAGGTCGATCTCTATGCGCCGCGGAGCACCGATCCCGACGCGTGGATGGGCGGCGAAGTTCACCATCAGCGCTCGAGCGCGCGCGGCGAAGCGCGTTTCCGCGAGAAGAGCCTGGGCCTGCGCCACGTGCGCGTGCGCGCAAGTGAGCAGGATCTCGCTTCACGCGAGGTCGCTCACACGCTGCGCGAAGGGGCGAACGAGCTCGTCGTCGAGCTCGCGCGGGGGCGCTCGCTCACGGGCCGCTTGCTCGCGCACGCGGGGCAGCCGATCGAAGGCTGCTCGCTCGCGCTGCGCCGCGGTTCCCGCCTGCTCGCGAGCGCGCATCCCTCTCCCGATGGGCACTTCGTCTTCCGCGCGCTCGACGAGGGCGAGCACGAGCTCTGCTTCTCCGGAGGAACGCGCTGGTCGAGCTTCCATCTCCGCGACGTGCGCGCGGACGCTCCGCCGCTCGAGCTCGCGCTGAAGCCGCTGCACGCGACGGAGGACCTCGGGCTGCACGACGCCGAGCTGCACGGCGTGGTCGTCGATGCCGCGAGCGGAGCCGAGCTGCCGGCGCTCGAGCACGAGCTCGAGCTGCATCCGGTGGCGCCGGGCACACGCGAGGAGCTGATCGCGCGCGACGGCCTGCGCTGGCTGACGCCGTTCTTCGGGCAGACCGCGCAGTGGGAGCAGGGACCAGAGGAGCCGAGCGCGCGCTTCGCCCTCGGCGGCCTCGCCGCGGGACGCTACGTGCTCGTCGCGCAGCGTGCAGGCTACGCGCCCTATCTCAGCGAGGTGCTCGAACTCGGCGAGCGCGAGCTCCGCACGGGCCATCGAGTCGCGTTGCGCCAGGGGGCGACGCTGCGAGGTCGCGTCCTCGGCGCCGATGGCCGCGCGCTCGCGCAGGCGATCGTCTTCGTCGCGCCGACGAGCGCCGAGGCCGCCGCCGCGATCGCGCAGCGCGATCGCGAGGTGCGCGAGAAGAGCGGTCAGGGCTACTTGCTGTTCGGTCCGTACGCGCCGACCGATGCGGACGGGCGCTTCGCGCTCGAGCACGTTGCACCCGAGATCGCCGCCGAGCTCTGGGTGCTGCACCCGCGCCACGCGCCGCGCTCGTGGCCGCTGCGCGGGATCGCGGAGGGCGTCGCGCAGGAGGAGCTCGAGCTCCCGCTGCGCGAGCTCAGATGATCTGCGGACCCACGGCGCGCGTCGACGCCTTGCCCTTCCGCGTGCGATAGCCCGAGGCCATGACTTCGAACGACACCTTGCTGCTCAGGAAGAGCACGTAGGTGCCGCTGCGGCGATCGAACTTCACCTTGCCCTTCCCGGCGTAGCTCGTGATCTGCACCTTCACGCTGATCGAGAGGCCGAGACCGCGGAGCGCTGCTTCGATCCAGTCCTTGTAGCCGGCCTCGAGCAGGTTCAGCGACGCGGGCGAGAGGGTGTAGGTGTAGCCGCTGCCCTTTGGCGCGTAGGTGCCGGTGTAGGTTGCGTTGAGCGCCGCATCGAACGCGGTGAACTGGTTCCCCTGCAGGAACTCGACGCGCAGGATCCCCGTTTGCTCGTCCTTGCCGATGCCGGAGACGGAGCCCTTCCGCTCCTCGAAGACGCTCCAGACGGTGCCGGGGAGTTGGATCTGCGCCGTGGCGAGATCGCCGAACGCGAAGAGGAGGAAGGTCGCGACGAGCCAGCGGGTGAGCATGGGGGAATCTCCGGGGAAGGGCTCGCAGCTTGGCGGCCGCGGCGTCGGCGTGCCCTACACCCTTCGGCCAGGATCGTCGGCTCCGATGGCGTAGTCGGTAGCTGCGGGGACGGCACCGATGCGCCCGACCCCTCCGCCCTCTGGCCGCCCTCGAACTCTCGCAACGGCGTAGATCGCGCGCCGCTCGAGCTCCCTACGATGCGCCGCGTCCCCTTCAGCGAGAGCTCGGATCATGATCATGCTCACGTCGGTGCCGCGCTCGATCGCCGGCATCTTGGCTTCGGTCCTCCTGGCCTCCGTCGCCGGAGCGAGTTTCGGCGCCACATCGGCGAGCGCGGGAGGCATCGCGGGCTTCCCGGAGAACGACGAATGCCCCGGCGCCATCGTGTTACCGGAGGGCACCAGCGGCCCCTTCGACAACAGCTCCGCGAGCTCCAGCACGCCGCCCTTCCTCTGCTTCCTCGCGGAGAAGGATCTCTGGTTCGCGCACACGGCGGCGTGCACCGGCACGCTGGAAGTCTCGCTCTGCGGCCTCGCCGCCTTCGACACCGTGGTGCAGGTCTATAGCGGGAGCTGCGCGAACTTGATCTCGCTCGGGTGCAACGACGACGCGTGCGGCTTGCAGTCGCGTATCGAGTTCTCCGTCGTGCAGGGCACGGCGTATTGGATCCGCATCGCCGGGCTGGGCTCGAGCGCGGGCGAGTTCTCGATCTTCCTCGACTGCGACAGCTCCGCGGGCGACGAGACGGAGTATCCCGGAGAGTTCAGCGTGTCCACGAAGCCAGACAAAGCCTTGGGGCTCGCGAAGGTGAAGACCACGACGCCGAGCATCTTCGAGAAGTACACGAGCTTCCAGTTCGACTGCGATCCCATCCGCGACGGCACGTGGGCCGTCGATGCGCGCGGCAAGCTCTCGGCCGACATCTCGATCCAGGATCTCCAGCGGATCCTCGAAGACGTCTACGGCACCGGCGTGGTCACGGTGAGCAGCCTGCTCTCCTCGAAGACACAGCTCAAGGTGAAGGAAGGGCGGAACGGGAAGCCGGGCACGGTGCAGCTCGCGGTGAAGGCGCGCGTGCTCGTCCAGGGCGGCTTGCCGATCGACGTGCAGATCAAGTTCAAGGGCGCCGAGCGAGATCTCTAGGGTCTCCCTCCATCCTCGAGGCGCGCCGCGTCGCTGCCGTGCGGCGCGCGCGCCGACGGCTCTGCGTCGCGCATCCAGCGCTCGAAGGCCGCGGCACCGGGCGAGCGCTCCGGCGGAGCCCACGCGGCGAAGTCGTGCGCGGCGGTGGCGATGTAAGCGCCTTCCTTCACCTCGAAGCCGATCGTGCCGGGCTCGCGGCACACATAGGCATGAAAGATGCCGGGCGGGATCTCGACGGCGGTGGTCGCGTCGGGGGCGAGCACCAGGCGTTCTCGCAGCTCGCCGTCCGCCGTGAACACCAGCAAGTCGAGCCGCCCGCGCAGCACGACGAAGAGCTCCCACTTGTGCGCTTCGCTGTGTCGGTGCGGGCGAACGTAGGTGCCGGGCTCGAGCGCGAGGAAGAAGCGCTGCACCGCGGCCTCCGGGCTCGGATGCAGCAGCCGATGCGCGCGCCGACGTTCGGCGGCGACGGCCTCCGCGGAGAGCGCGTCGAGGTCGCCTCTCGCGACGCAGCGGATCGTTGAGGTGGGGGCGTTCGAGGGATCGAGGAGATCGGACACGTTCCACCTGGGGTGGGGCGGAGGGACGCGCGAGCTCAGGTCGAGAGGATCGCCGGAGCGGAGACGATGCGCGGTGGGACGCTGGGTTCGATCGCGGGGCCGCGGCTCCAAGCTCGGCGACGTTCGAAGCAGAGGCTCGCGAGCAGCGGAGTCAAGCCGAGCAGCAGCGTGAGCACGCCCCAGAACCAGCATGCGTGACGATCGGCGCCGAGGCGCCTGAGCCTCCAGAGTGCGATCGCCGCGCAGAGCGCGCCGAACAGCAGGTGCAGCGCGACGAGCCACGTGCGACGGCCGCCGGAGACGAGCGGATCGATCAGCGCGTTCTCCGTCTCCATCGGTGACGCGCCGAGATGCCCGGCTACGGAGAGGGCGGGCGGTCGAGCGAAGCTCCAGGCGATGACCAGGCCTGCGGACCGGCGTTCGCTCGACGTGCGTGGTGCGTAGGCGTGCTCGAACATGAGCGTGCCCGCGGCATCGAAGATCTGGTGGCTCGGGCTCAGGAGATCCTTCTCGATGTGGGCGCGGAGCAGCGGCGCCTTCGGTTTGGGCGCGATGATCTCAGAGCGCCCGCTGGCTCTGACGGGCTGGAACTCCTGATTCCGCCAGCTGTAGACGACCTGCGTGCCGACGAACTCGGTCGGGGTTGCGCTCGAGTCCACATCGATCAACGTATCCCCGTTCGGGAGCGCGAGCGGCACGAAGGATCCCAACTCACTGTCCAGCTTCCATAGGCTCTGGGACGAGCGTTCGAAGACGAGATGGAGTGGGCCGCTATCGTACGAGCGGTAGCCCTTGGCCACGCGCACCGCGTCCGCTGCGAACGGGGTGCCATCCGGGCCCTTTCCGAAGCTCCGAAAGGCGTAGCGGCCGTCGTGCTCGCGGAGCTGCAACGTGCAGTACATGCCGCTCTCCAAGTAGCCACCGGAGGTGCGCCAATGGAGACGCGGCGCACCGAAGCTCGGTAGGGTCAACCAAGGCCGGGGCAGTTGCGCGATACGCTCCTCGATGCGTTCCGCCCCGAGCATCCGGGGTCGATGTTCTTCATCGACGAACTCGGCGGAGTGTATCGACTGCCCCATCGGACCTTGTCGAAGTGGTAGGTCTCGCACGAGCGCGAATGCGCCCCTGGTGGTGCGCACGATCGCGGGGAACTTCCGCTGTAGCTCGACCGAGTGTCTACCCTCGAGAAGGTGCGCCGCAAAGGTCGTCGCGAGCGTCGCCGTGAGCACGGTCGAGCCGACTCCCAGGAGGCGCATGCGCGGCGGTAGGGGGCGATCGATGTCGCGTCGGGAACCGCAGATCGCGAAGGAAGCGAGGACGAACGCCAGCGCAGTGGCCAGGTGCAGGTTCGCGAAGATCCAGCGCGAGCGCTCGATCGCCGCTTGCTCCTCGTTGCTCCAAGGCTCCGCGCACCAGCTGATCAACGCGAACAGCGAGTACAGGAGGACCAGGGAGATGGCGACGCGCCACCGAAGACGGAAGGGGAAGGCACCCACGAACAGCCCGATGGCGCACGCCGACGTGCAAGGAATCAGATCGAGCCAGACGTAGGTGATGAGCTCGGGGCGAATCGCCAGCACCTGAGGATCCAGCAGTGCCGCGATGCCGAGGCGCAGGAGAGAGGGCAGGAAGTTCCAAGCCGCGAGAACGACAGCGCACGCCAGAACGCGCGACGCGTGTAGCCGGCGTTGGCTCAGAGGCCGGTGCTCGAGGAGCTCGCGCGTTCCGAGCTTCTCGTCGAACACGCTCGCGGCGAGCCCCAGAAACAAGCCCCAGATCCAGCCCACCGTGAACAGCCCCTTCATCTCGATCGGCGGGAGGGCCCACGTCTCACGCAGATCCGTCGTCATCTGAACCACTGTCATCACGGCGCCGCCGCCGACGATGACGGAGCGCATCCACGGGCGATCCTTCCGCAGCAGCGCGATCATGAGCGCACCTCCACTGCACCGCGCTCCGCGAACGAGCTCAGCGGCTGGCGCAGCAAGCCCGGCTCCTCGGGGCCGGTGAGATCGAGCACGAGCTCCTCCAGCGAGCACGGCGCGAGCGGCGCGAGCTCGCCCGTGGCGCGCAAGCGCTCGAGCAGCGGCTCGTCGGCGTCGAGCAAGCTGAGCTCGAAGCCCACACGGCGCCGGGCGGCGCGCAGGATCTGCGCCTCGCGCGGAGGTGCGGCACCCTCACGCGGCATCCAAGTGGCGCGGCGCACGCGGCGCTTCAGATCCTCCAGCGTCGCATCGACGATGAGGCGGCCCTCGTGCAGGACGCCGACGCGGTCGGCGATGCGCTCGACATCCTGCAGGAAGTGCGAGCTCAGCAGCACGGAGCAGCCCGTCTCGGCGAGGAGATCGATCAACGCATCCAGCAGCTCGCGGCGCATCACGACGTCGAGCCCGAGCGCCGGATCGTCGCAGATCAGCAGCTCCGGCGTCGTCGCCACGGCGAGGACGAGGCAGAGCTGCGCGCGCTGGCCGCGCGAGAGCTGCCGCACGCGCTGCTTCTCGAGGAGTCCGCAGCGTGCGAGCGCTGTCGCGACCAGGTCGCGGCGGAAGCCCGGTCGAGTGCCGGCCTCGAACGCGACGACGTCGCGGACGCGCATCGTGGAGTAGAGGCGATGGTCCTCGCCGACGTAGCCGATCTTCGCGCGCTGCGCGGGGCCGAGCTGCTCGCTCTCGACGCCGAGGATGCGCGCGCGGCCGCGCAAGGGGGCGAGGAAGCCCAGCAAGATCCGGAGCGCCGTCGTCTTGCCGGCCCCGTTCCGGCCGAGCAGCGCATAGACCTGCCCCGGCTCGACGCGGAACGAGAGGCCGCGAAGCACGACCTGCGAGCCGAACCAACGCCAGACGTCCTCGAACTCGATGGGAGCGCTCACGCTTTCCTCCGCGGGGGATCGAAGTGGAGCCGCTCGAGCGCTTGCTCGAGGGCCTTGCGGATGTCGTCGGGGGCGAAGCCCAAGTGGTGCGCCTCGGTCGCGGCGCGCTGCAGCAGCTCTTGCAGCTGTTTGCGCCGCTCGGCGACTGCGCGATCGCTGCTCTTGCCGGTCAGGAAGCAGCCCGCGCCCTGGCGGCGCACGATCACGCCGTCGCGCTCGAGCAGCTCGTAGGCGCGGACGACGGTGTTCGGGTTGATCGCGAGCTCGCGGGCGAGCTCGCGCACGGAGGGCAGGCGCTCGCCCGGCTCGGCCGCGCCGCGCGCCACGGCGGACTTCACGGCGAAGACCACCTGCTCGTAGAGCGGCTCGGCGGAGGACGGGTCGATGCGGATGGGGAACACAGTGCCTACTGTACTAGCGCAGAGAGAACAGTACGTCAAGCGCGCGCTCGCGGGCGGAGGCAACTCGGCGCCGCGCGCGTAGGATGGGCGCCTTCCTCTTTGCGGCACCGCTCGATCCACATGTCCCGCACCTCGCTCGGGTTCGGCGCGCTCGCGCTGCTGCTCTGCGCTGCCGTCGCCTGGTTCGTGCGCGGCAGCGAGATCACGCTCGAGGGCGAGGAGCTCGGGGCGAAACGTATGGCGGCGTCGGCGGAAGCACCTCGTTGGCTCGCGGCCGGAGAGCCCTCGCCGCTGGCGGTCGAGGACGCCTCCGAGAACGCGGTGCGCGAGCGCGCTTCGTTACCGGCTCCTCTGCGCGCCGACGAGCGCGCCGCTGGCACCGCTGGTGTCCTCGTGCGCGTCGTCGACCCCAAGGGGGCGCCGCTCGAGGGCGTTCCGATCGGACTGCGCCTCGTGTCTACGCCGCTCGTGCTCGACCTCGATGGGCCGCCTGCACCTCGCGCACGGCCAGAGCTCGATCGGCGCTTCTTCGGGCCGCGCGTGCGCGCGATGGCGGAGCCGCGCGGAGCGCTGCCGGTCCTGGGGCAGCTCCCGATCCTCGGCGCGTCGTTCCAGCCGCGCGCACGGACGTGGACACCGCCGCATGAGGAACGCGCGTTCGCTCCTCCCTTGCTCGTGGCGAGAGTCGAGACCGATGCGCGGGGAGAAGCGCTGCTCGAACGCGCTCGCGAGAGCGAGGACGAGCGTTGGATCGTCGAGCCGCTCCTCCCGACGGCGCGCCCGGTGGCGCGCGAGCTGTCCTCCGCTCCGGCGCCGGCGCAGCTCGTGATGCTTGAGCTCGAAGGGCTACAGCGGATCGAGCTCGTCGCCATGGAGGACGATGCGTTTGCACTCGCGGACTGGCACGCGTGCGTGCTGTCGCCGTGCGCGGCGGGCGCCGACGAGGCTCCGGGCTGGCGCGTTCTCGATGGGGAGCTCCGGGTCGCGCGCGGAGCCACGCACCGCTTGCTCGCGGAGCGCGGCGCGGCGCTGCGCATCGAGGCGTGGATCGAGGAGAGCTTCTGCCCGCGCCTGCGCTTCGAGCTCGCGCCGCTCGACGCGGAGCCGTGGACGCAGCGCGTCCTCCTCGATGCCCGAACGGCGCTCGCGCGCCTCGACTTCGCCGTGGTCAGCGCCATGGGAGTTCCGCTGGAGAGCTTGCCGTTCACCTTGGAGCTCTGGGATGGCCAACGCGCGCATGCGCTCCTCCGCGAGTCGGGAGCGGGCGGCGCGTTCCGGGCCTTCATCGACGCGCGCCGTAGCTTTCCGCCTGGCGCCAACCTGCGGGTAGAGCTGGACTCGAAAGTCACGCAGGACAGCGTGGAGGCGCACCTCGATCTCTCGCGGGGGCTGACACCGGGCGCGGTCCTCGACCTCGGCACGGTGTTCCTCGGCAGCGGCCCGCTGCTCTATGCGGGAGTCGTGGTCGACGACGAAGGACGCGCCGTGCCCTACGCGTCGATCGACTGCGAGGAGCGCAACGAGACGATCGCCGCCGATGCGCTCGGGCGCTTCGAACGGCGCGGCTTCGCGCGGAAGGAGACGCTCTTCCTCGAGCCGCGCGCGCCGGGGCACTACGTGCACGAAGCGGTCGCGGTGCGTGCGGGGGCTGCGAACGCGAAGCTCGTGCTGCAGCGCGGGGCGACGTTGCGCGGGCACCTTCGTCTGCCGCCGGATCTGGCGACGCGCGAGGTCTACCTGCGCTTCGCGACGCCGGTCGAAGCGCACCTGATGCTCGAGCGCGCCGCTCTGCTGCAGCCCGACGGCAGCTTCGAGCTCGATGGCCTCCCCGAAGGTTGGGGCCTGGTGACGCTGGAGTGGGAGGAGAGCTCGATCTACGGCCGCGGCTTCGATCTCGTGCTCGGCGCGAACGAC
>JAEUHW010000443.1 GCA_016793245.1 Planctomycetota bacterium | reverse complement strand
CAAGCGCCGCGCCCGACGCGCGCGTAGCGCGTCGATGGTGTCCGAGCGACGACGCGCGAAGGACGCGAGCGAGAAACGCGGAGCGTCGCGCGTCGTTCACGTCGCTTGCTGCGCCTCCGGGCGCGGCTTCGCTTCGTCGATAGACATCGTGCGCCGTTTCGGAGCCCGCTGGAGGCGGGGGCTCCGAAACTCATGCTACTGGGAGCGATCGGACATCGACGCGAGAACGACGTCGATGGACACGGGGTTCCATGCCCGCGCGGCGGTAGGGCAGGGTCGAGCGCGTCAGCGCGTTGTTGCTCGGCGGCTTGATTTGGCGAGGTTCGCTCGCGGTCGACCGGCGTGCTTGGCGATCGGGAGCTCGTGGATGTCGAGGAGACCGTGGCGGCGCCAGCCTGTCGTGAGCAACCACGTCGATGCCGGCGCAACGGCGGCCACCACCGGCGCTGTCGGAATCGAGGCGATCGACGGGCGCTCCTTCCAGCCATCGAACACGAACGCGGTCGAGCAGAGATCGATCGACGATGGCGCCACGACGCCGTGCTTCTTGCCGTTCTGCAGCACGTAGCGCAGCGCATTCCGCGCCTGCGTGGGCGTCGAGATCACCTCGTCGTGATAGCGCTCGGGGAACACCTTGCCACGGCGAGCCCAGAGCTTGTTCAACGCGCGGGCGAGCGGACTGAGCAGCGCGTTCATGCCGCGTGCGACGCACTCACGATCGTCGGCCTCGACGAGGAGGTGCAAGTGGTTGTCTTGCACGGTGTAGTGGATGATCCGCATTCCGTGCCGATCGCTGCTCGCACTGAGCGCGGCGAGCACGAGCTTCAGCGCGCGACCGCGGCGCAGCGATGGCAGACCATCCGCCAGACGCACGGTGATCAGGAGCGGCTGGCCGCGCTTCTTCATCGCGCGCTGACGGTGCGGCAGTCCGGGCTCGGCGTTCTTGGGCTTCCGTCCCGCGCCCTTCCGCTTGCCGCCATGCTGACGGAAGTCGAACTCGAGCTGTTGATTCTTGCGGCGCATGCGTCTTCCTCGGCCTCGTTCTGCGTCGCCTTCCCCGATGTCGTTCCAGCATGTAGAACGCAGAGGAAACGTCGTTGGTTTCATACAAAGTCGGAATCTTGAATGCGCAACGTTGTTGGCTGCTCGTTCTCGCTGGGCAGCAGATCCGAGCTGTCGCCCTACCGCCGCGCGGGCGACGAACCGATGTCTCTCGACGCAGTTCTCGCATCGACGTCCGATCTCTCCCGTAGCATGAGTCTCGGAGCCCCCGCCTCCCGCGGGCTCCGAGACGGCGCACGATGTCTTTCGACGTAGCGGAGCCGCATCCGGAGGCGATGCAAGCGACGTGACCGCCGCGCTCGCTCACGAATCTCGTTCGACGTCGTGCACGCTTCGACGCGCGGTGTCGTTCGACGTCGTTCACGCGCGGCGGGCGCGGCGCTTGCTTCGCCGGAGGGCTGGCGGAGCGGTCGTGGCGGTTCTCGCGTTCGCATGTTCTCGCGCGTCTCGAGTTCGCGCGTCGTTCTCGCTCTGACCGCTGTCTAGCGATGCCGCCAACCCATGGAGCACCTCCCCGCCGCTGCGCTACCATGCCTACATGACCGTCCCCGTCCGCACACCACGCCTCGTCCTCGCCAGCACCTCCCCGTACCGCCGGCGCCAACTCGAGCGCCTCGGGCTCTCGTTCGAGCAAGCCGCGCCGCGCTGCGATGAAGAGGCGTTGAAGCGGCCCGGCATCGCGCCGCGCGCGCTGGCGCTCGAGCTCGCGGCGGCGAAGGCTGCCTCGCTCGTGGAGGACTACCCCGACGCGTTGATCATCGGCGGCGATCAGATCGTCGCCCTGGGCGACGAGATCTTCGGGAAGAGCGGAACGCGTGAGCGGGCGATCGCGCAGCTCGAACGCCTGCAGGGGCGCACGCACGAGCTCATCTCCGCGGTGGTCGTGCAGCGCGGTGGTGTGGTTCGGCAGCACGCGGCGATCGCGCGTCTCAGCATGCGGCCCCTGGATCGCGCCGCGATCGAGCGCTTGCTCGACGCGGACGAACCCTACGACTGCGCCGGTTGCTACAAGCTCGAGTCGCGCGGCATCGCGATGTTCCGCTCGATCGCGTGTGAAGATCCGAGCGCGATCGAAGGGCTGCCGCTGATCGCGCTCGTGGATGCGCTGCGCGACTTCGGCGTCGTCGTGCCATGAGCCGCGCGGAGGATCGAGCCGAGGTGCAGCACCTGCGCGCCGCGCTCGCGCAGCGCGCGCGGCGTGCGCTCGAGCGACCGACGCGAGCCGCGGTGCTCCTGCCGCTGCTCTTCGAGGCCGGGCCGCCGCGCCTGCTCCTCACGCGGCGCACGGATCGCGTCGCCACGCACAAAGGGCAGGTCGCGTTCCCCGGCGGCTATCTCGAGGCCGCGGATCCCGACGTGATCGCGGCGGCGTTGCGCGAGGCCGACGAGGAGATCGCGCTGCCGCGCGAAGGCGTCGAGGTGCTCGGGTTGCTCGACGATCTTCCGACGCACGACGATCGCGTCGCCGTGACGCCGGTCGTGGCGCGCGTGCACGGGAGCCCCGCGCTCCACCCACAAGCCGAGGAGGTCGCGCGCATCTTCGCGATCCCGCTCGAAGAGCTCGCGGAGGCGCGGCGCTGGAGGATGGAAGAGCGCGTGCGCGCCGGCGTGCGCTGGCCGGTCTACTTCTTCGAGCACGAGGGCGAGACGCTCTGGGGGCTCTCGGCGTACTTCACCATGCAGCTCCTCGAGCATCTGCCGGTGGGGGCGCCGTTCGAGCTGCCGTGGAAGCGGCGCGCTCCCTGACGGGAGCGCGCGCGGAACTCAACCGCCGTTCCGCGGCTCCAACGGAAAACCGCGGCGCGTGAGATACGCGGTCACGATCTCCTCGCGCTGCGTCTGCCACCACTCGGTCCAGGCCTTCGGATCGCGGCCGAGGTCCTTGCCCGAGATCTTCTTCAACGCATCGAGCGCGCGGCTGCGCTCGACGTAGTAGTCGGTCTCGCCGTGGGTGCCGACCAGCGTCACGTCGAGCACGGCACCTTCCTGCAGCACGTTGATCACCGGGTCGGCGATCGCCGCGGCCTGCGCGACCTCGACGTCGAAGTCGGAGACGTAGGAGATCTGCTTCGTGAACGAGACGTTGACGCGCTGACCCGTTCCGCCCGAGTGCGTGACGCGCAGGATGAGATCGCCCAGCGCGCGCGGGTCGCCCAGCGCCGCCAGCGCGTCGATCGCGTTCAGGCGCACCTGCGGGTTCTTCGAGCTGAGCCCGCGGAGCAGGGGGAAGACCACGCCGGGATCGCTGCTGCGCGCGAGCTCCTTCTGCGCGGCCTGGCGCACGTCCTTCTGGCGATCGAGCAGCGCGCGCTCGAGCAAGCGCTTCAGACCTTCCTGCGGCATCAAGCGCGCGAGCGCGCCCACGGCGAAGACGCGCTCGCCGCTGCGCTTCGAGAGCACCGCGTTCGCGAGCAGCGGCTCGTAGAGATCGGGCGAGAGGCGCTCCAGGCGCAGCTCGGCGAGGCGCAGCTTCGTCGGGTGACCGAGCGCTTGCTCTCCGGCGCGCAGCGCCGCGCGGCAGAGCGCATCGACGTTGCCCTCGGGCAGCGGCACCAGCGCCTCGACGTCGAGGCCGCGCAGGATGGAGGTCGCGAGCGGATCCGCGGGATTCGCGGCGAGCACCGGGTCGAGCTCGCGGTCGAGCTCCTCGTGCAGGCCCTGCGACGCGAACCAGGCGGCGAGGCGCGTTCCACGGCGCGGGTCCGCGGCGAGGGACTTCCGCAGGGAATCAGCTTCGCGGCGGAGCTCGGCGAGAGGGCGGACCGAGACCAGCTCGGCCGCGGGGATCTCGAGCGGGCCGTTCCCCGTCTCGAGCCGCAGCGCGGCATCGGCGGCGGGCAGCCCGGGCTCGGCCTTGCCGCGCAGCACGCGACCGTCGAGGAGGCGGACGACGCACTCCTGGAGGCTGGCGGGGGCGGGCTCCTGTTGCGGAAGCGAGAAGAGCGCGCTGCCCGAGAGGAGCACAGGGCCTAGGACGAATGCAGCGGCGCGGTGGAGTGGCGACATGCCTGGTTCCTCGAGTTCCCGGGGGCGCGAGCGGCGTGTGCTACGATCCGGCGCGGGTTCGCGCGACGGCGCAGCCCATCCGCGGGACCGGTAGAGCATCCCATGAACTTCGCACGAGCGCTCTGTACGTCGCTGGCCGGACTCCTGCTCCCGCTCGCGAGCGCTTCTCTGGCCCAAGACGCGAAGCCCCCGGTCCCGGCGCCCGCGCCGCAGCTCGCGCCGGACTCGACCGAACCCCTGCCCAAAGTCGCCGAGCTGCTCGCTCGGGCGCACCGGGACGCCGCGGCGCGGAAGGAGAAGGGCGAGGTCCTGCGCTTCGACGGGACCTTCGAGATGCGCTCCGGCCCGCTCGTCTCCTCGAAGGGGCGTGCGCGGGTCTACGGCCCCCGCGACTTCCGCTACGAGTGCGACCTCCCGAACGGCCCGCTGGTCGTCCGCTACTGCTTCGAGAGCGACGCCGAGCGGGTGCTCTGGCGGCTCCAGCAGCTCGACGTGAAGGGCAAGGACGAGGCGTTGGTCGGGCAGGGCTTCCGCGCCGAGGCGTGGAAGGACGCCGCGGCGGATGCCAAGGTCGCGCTGATGGGTCTGCTCTTCCTCTTCGCGGCCGAGCCGGCGCAGCTCCTGGAGGTCGCCGCGCAGCGCTGGGCCGACCTGAAGGTCGTCGGCGCCGGCCGCGAGGAAGACGGCGCGGAGGTCTGGCGACTCGAAGCTGCCCTCCCGCCGCACGAGGTGCCGGAGACTTATCGCCACCTCGAGCTGGCGCGCGTGCGCCTACATCTCGGTCGCGCCGATCTGGTGCTGCGGCGCCACGAGCTGCTGCACGCGAACGGGGAGATCTATAAGGCGAACCGCTTCCACTCGCTGCGCCTCGCGGCTCCCGAGGGAGATCGCCCCGCGCGCCTCGAAGTGCCGCCGGGCTTCGAAATCGGCCCGCTGCTGAACCCCGAGGAGCGCGCGAAGCGCTGACGCGGAGCAGAGAACGCGGCGCGGCGTTCGCTCGAATCGCTCACACGGTGAGCGGTCGCCGCGAGCGCACCGTCGGCGAGCTCGCGCGCGGCGCGAAGCGCCGCAGCACTTCGAGCAGCTTCGCGAAGTGCTCGCGCTCCGCTCGCGTCTGGACGGCGGTAACGGCCGTGCGGCGCAGCGCATCTCCGCCATCGAGCAGCCGCGTCACGGCGACGGCGAGTGCGCCCGTGTCGCTCGGGTTCTCGATCACCGCGAGCGCTGGGCTCTCGATCTCGGTGGCGCCATTGCGGCGCGTCGTGACGACGGGGCAGCCGCAAGCGAGCGCCTCCAGCACGACGGTGGAGCAGGGGTCGTACCAAGTCGGATGCAAGAGCGCGTCGGCCTCGCGGAACGCGGGCGCGATCTCCTTCAGCGGTCCGAGGAGATGGATGCGGCCGCGGAGGCGCGCGGTGTCGGCGACGCTGAGGCGCGGCGGCTTCGCGACGCCGGCCACGAGCAAGTGCGCGCGCTTCAGCTCGGGCTCGCGCGCGAGTGCTCGGATCGCTTCGTCGAGGCCCTTCAAGCGCGCGTTGTAGCCGGCGAACACGAGGAGCGGCGCGTCGGCATCCAGCTGGAAGCGGGCGCGATAGTCGGTCTTCGCACCGCGCGGCGTGAAGACGTGATGATCGATCGCGAGGGCCAAGAGCTCGGTCTTCGCGATCGCGTCGGCATAGCGTTGCTCGATCTGTCGCACGACGAGGCCCGAGACCGCGAGCACGGCCTTCGCCTTCTCCATCTGCGCGGCCTCGAGCTCCTGCATCGCCTGCGCGAGCGGGCTGAAGCGTCGCCAGAGCCTCCGCGCCAAAGGCCATGCGGCCTTGGGGTCGCGTGCGATCGCCGCATCGAGCTCGAGCCCGCCGTGGGGCTGGTAGAGATCGGCCGAGCGCACAGGGCGCACCGCCAGCGACACGTCCCACGGCCGCTCCGCGTTCAGCGCCTCGAAGGCGTCGGCGAACGCGCGCGCACGACCCGCGGCGCCGCGGCCTCCGCTCTGCAGGTTGCGCACGCGCCACGGACCTTCGGGGTTGCCGCGCCCGACGACCAGCTCGACCTCGGCGCCGCGCTCGCGCAAGAACAGCGCGAGTCGACGCAGGTAGCCGTCGACGCCGCCTCCGCCTCCGAAGGCATCGATTACCAGAGCCACTCGCATGGGGTCTTCCTCGTCGTCTCTCTTCGGCAGGTGCCGCGCGCGGCTTCGGCCGAAATCCGCGTCCGGAGATTCCTTCGGGGGAACTCGAGCCTTGCGCTCCGCGCTCTCGGCGCCCCGTCTCCGATGCGCCGCGCTTCCGAGCGACCACCGCAAGAGCTCCGTCGATGGCCACGCTGCTCGCCCTCTTCGCGCCTGCTGCGGCGCTCCTCGCTCTGCTCGCGCTCGCTCCACTGCTCCCGCTCCCGCCACATCTCCCGCGTCTCCTGGAGTGGAAGAGTTGGCCTGCGGAGCTCTGGCTGCTCGCGCTCGGCGGCTCTCTCGGCACGCTGGCCGGGCTCCTCGATTGGCGTTTCCATCGCCGCGGCGAACGGCGCATCCCGCGCGCCGAACATCGCGCCGAGCTGTTCGCGCTTGCCCTCGGGGTGCCGCTCTTCGCGCTGCTCGCCGCGGCCTCCGTCGCACGCGATCCGGCGCCCTTCCTGGTGCCGATCGTCGCCGTGGCGCTCGCGATGGCCGCGGCGATCGCCTACGACGAGACGCGCTTTCACCGCACCTGCACGCGCTACGAGACGGCGCTGCATCGCGTGCTCGTCGGCGGCGAAGGGCTCGCGTTCCTCGCTTGGCTGCACTGGTGCTATGCGGGAGGGCCGCGTGGCTGAGTCGCTCGTGTTGGAACCCGTGAGCGCGAGCGCGCTGCTCCGCGCGGCGGCGCGGATCTACGAGGCCTCTGACGGAGAGCTCGAGCTTCGCGCGCGTCGCGCGGCGCGGCGCGGCTTCGCCGGCGGCGCGGAATGGATGCGCGAAGCGCTCGGCGACCTGCGGGGTGCGGCTCCGAGCGGGAGCGCGCGCTCGTTCCAACGGCTCGGGCTCGCGAAGTACGCCCTCGCCGGCGGCGCCGCGGGCTTGGTTCTCGCCGCGGCGTTCGCGCTCGAAGTCCCGTGGATCGCGCCGCTCGCCGTGCTCGCGTTCTATCTCGTCGAGGTGCGCATGGTCTTCGCGTTCCCGCTGGCTCTCGACGGCGCCGCACGGCCGCTGCGCGCGAGCCATCGCCTGGTCAACGCGCACCATGGCGCGTGGGAGGCGACGGCGATCGTGATGCCGCTGGCCGCGGTGATGCTCGTCGGTGGCTTCCTCGGGCGCGGCTTCGTGCGCTCGTGGTGTCTCGGCTGTCTCTCCGTGTTGCTCTGGTACGAACGCGCGCGTGCGACGGAGCGCGCCGCATGAGCGCGCTCGAGATCGGCTGTGCGCGCGCCCTCGAGCTCCGCGACGAGCGCGTCGGCGCGAGCGACGCGAACGCCTGGCGCCTCTGCTACGCGAGCGATCTCCACTTCACCGCGCGGCGCGCGCATCTCGTTGAGCGCCTGTGCGAGGTGATCGAGCGCGCGGCACCCGACGTGATCCTGCTCGGCGGCGATCTCCTCGACCGCGCGAACGGCGCGGGCGCGCTCGCGCGCTGCGTCGCGGAGCTGAGCGCTCTGGCGCCCGTGTTCGCCGTGGCGGGCAATCACGATGGTTGGGTCGGAGCGCACGCAGCGCGCGAAGCCGTGCGCCGGAGCGGTGGCCACTGGCTCCACGACGGCGCGGTCGTGCTGCGCTCCCACGAGCGTCGCTCGCTGCAGCTCGTCGCGAGCACGGAAGTCGCGCGAGTCGAGCGAGCGCTGCGCGTCTTCGTCGGGCACGACCCGGCGGTGTTCCCGCGTGCGGCCGCGAGTGGCTGTGAGCTCGTG
>JAEUHW010000442.1 GCA_016793245.1 Planctomycetota bacterium | reverse complement strand
GCAGCGCATCGAGCAGATGCACGCGGCCGGGCTCACGAACCTGAGCACGCGCAGCGCGCGGCCGAGCGCGAGCGCCGCCGCTCCGATGCCTCCGGGGCCGGCGCCGAGCGCCTGATCAGCGTAGCTCGATCGCCAGCGCGGGCGTGCTGCGCAGCAAGGCCCCGCTCACGCACGAGCTCGGATCGAACCAGAGCACCTGCGCCGCCGCGCGCTCGCCTGCGACCAGGGTCGCGGGCAGCGGCAGCGGGATCTCGGCGTTCCCCGCGGCCGTGCTCACCAGCGCGAGTGCCACGGGCGCCGGCACGGGCGGCAGCAGGAGCTCCGCGCCGAAGAGCGGCAGTCCGACCGGCTCCACCGCGCCGGCGAGCAGGAGCACTCCCGCACTCGAGGCCGGTGCCCCGTGCGCGCGCAGCGCGAAGTCCGTCGCCCCCGGCCGCGGCACGGCACTCGCGTGCAGATGCACCGCGCCGGCACAGCTCGGCGCCGAGCGCCCGAGACACGTGACGCCGAGCGGCGCGAGCTCCTCGCGCGTCAGCGCCTTCATCTCTTCCACCGTCGGCCACACGTCGTTCAAGCGATCGAGGACGGAGAAGGTGCCGGCGACGTCGCGCTCGAGATCGATCCACGCGAGGAAGCCGAAGGCCCCCGCGCCACCGACCTGCAGCACCTCGCCGCGCGGGCTCACGCGATCGAGCCAGGTGCCGATGCCGTACGGCGCACCGGCGGGATGCGGCGTGCTGATCACGCGCAGCGCGCTCGTGCGATCGACGAACATCGCCGCGACGCTCGCCTCGCTCAGCACGCGTCGACCGAGATAGCTGCCGCGCGCGCGCAGCATCTCGACGAAGCGCGCGTACTCGCGCAGCGTGCTGCGCGCGCCGCCGGCGATGCGCGGGTTCGCCGTCGGGCCGAAGGCGAAGAAGTCGGTCTGCACGAGCCCGAGCGGTACCGCGAGGCGCTGGGCGAAGAGCTGCGCCCAGCTTTGCCCCGTCGCGATCTCGCAGACGGCACCGGCGACGTGCATCGAGACGCCGCCGTACTCGAACGCCGTTCCTGGCAGCGCGATCAGCGCGCTGCTCGCGATCTGCTGGGCGGCCTGCTGCAGGTCGATCGAGTCATCGCTGATCGCCGGATGGTTCGCCCGCAGCCCCGAGCTGTGGGAGAAGCACTGCGCGAGCGTGATCGCGCTCTTCGCCCCCGTGTAGCCGGGCAAGTAGGTCGAGACGCGATCGTCGAGGCGCAGGTGCCCCGAGTCCACGCAGCTCATCAGCACCGCGGCCGCGAGCCACTTGCTCGCGGACGCGATCGGCACGAGCTCGTCGAGCGCGTAGCTCCCGAAGAGCTCTTCGCGCACGAGCACGCCGCCCTGCTCGATGCGGATCGAGGCGCCCGCGAAGTCGCCGCGGCTCACGGCGGCGGCGCCGAGGGTCGTGAGGTCGGAGAGGTCGGCGCAGGACTGCGCGCGGAGCGGTAAGGCGATCGCACACGCGAGGAGCGAGACTGCGGAGAGCGTGGGGCGGTTCATCGGGTTCGCGGGGCGGAAGGGCTGGTGGTCACTCGGCAGCGAGCGCGCACGTCGAACCGGCGCGTTGCGAAGAAGTTCCGCCGCGAGGAGCGGAATCCCCGGGCCCGAAGGAGAAGAGCCTCAGCGACCGACGCGCGCGAGCCAGCGCCGAGCCAAGCGCTCGGGATCGACGGCCAGCAGCCGCAAGCGCTGCGTGCGGCGATCGGCGATCCAGATCCACGTGCCCGACGGGTCGAGCTCGACGCGCTCGCTCCTCGCGTCGTCGGGGAACGGCAAGCGCCAGAGCAGCTCGCCGGTGTGCGCATCGCGGCGCTCGAGATGGCTCGGAGCTCGCACGACGAGCGGCGGCGGCATTACACCTGCTTCTTCCGCCCACGGGATCGCTAGCAAGTGCGAGCCGCGCATGCGAGATGCATCCTTGACCCGCTCCATCGGCTTGCTCCACAGCTCGCGCGCGGGGAGCTCGAAGCAGCGCAGGCGCGAGCTGTCGCCCTCTTCGCCGCGCTGCGACCAAACGAGGTAGCTCCGCGCCGTGAGCCAGGCGCATTCGATCACCTCTTCCTCCGCCTCGAGCTCGAGCAGGGGTCGCTTCTCTCCGTCTCCGGTCCGCCCGTGGAGAACTTGTCCCTCGACCAGCAGGCAGGCCCCACTCGGTATGTGGATCCACGAGTGCTGGCGAGCTCCTCGCAGCTCCTCGACCTCGACCTGCTCGCTCCCTTCCGGCAGCCGCAGCTCGTCCATCCGCCGTCGCGGAGCCAGAGCGAAGAGTCTCCGTCCGCTCGGATCGGCGCGCAGCAGCTCGCCGAGCAGGAAGCGCGGGCCGTTGCGCGAGCTCGCGCGGCGCCAGGCGCGTTCGACCCCGCCGAGAGCATCGCAGTGCTCGACGAGCTCCGGGCTCACCAAGATCCAGCCACCCTCCTCGCGCGGAAGGAGCTCGGTGGCATCGTGAGCGAGCTCTCGCTCGGAGAGGACGCTTCCGCTGGCGATCTCGTAGATGCGCAGACGCATCGCGTTTCTCGCGGCACGCGCTTGCCGCGCGCGGGGACCGTCGATCGAGGAGTAGAGCAAGGCCAAGTGCCGCGCATCGCGCGCCACGGCGAGCGCCACCGCACCGGCGAACGCGGGGTCCTCGAGGACTCGCGGCGCGAGCGCTCCCGAAGGAGCGTGGAGCACGGCTCGCTGCATCGGCGCGAGATACCAGAGCGCCGAGCCATCGGCGAGGAACGCACAAGGCTCGACCTGGGCCGTGCGCGGGATGCGCTCGAGAGGGAGCTCGAGACGCGCGCAGTCGGGTCCCAGGACATACACGTGCACCGCACCATCATCGCTGCCCACGGCCAACGCGTTGCCCAGCTCGTCCACGGCGAGACAACGCACCGGGACCTCCGCGACGCGCAGACCGGCATAAGGCGAGAGCGCATCGCGATGCCAGAGCTCGACGTAGCCCGACTGGCTGCCGATCGCGAGCGTCGTTTGCGAGAGCGCGAGATCCGTCACCGGTCGATCGACGCGCGAGCGTGGCAGCGAGCGCTGGGGTCCTTCGCTGCCCAACAGACCGACATGGAAGGTCGCCGAGCCCTGCGCGGCGAAGTACTCGCCCGCCGAGAGTGCAACGGCGCGTAGCGCTCTGTCATAGGCGCGTTCCGCACCGTCGGAGACGCGCAGGCACGTGGAGCCGCTGCGCGCATCCGAGACCACGAGGACCTCACCTCCGGGCGAGCACGCGAGGCGCGGACGCAGCGCCGAGCTTCCATCCGTGCGCTCCGCGAAGCGCGGCGCCGCCTCGGCTGGACCGCTCAGCGCGCGAACCTTCCGCGTCCAGAGCAGCGCTCCGTCGGCGCATTGCACGCAGATCACCTCGCGGCGTTCGGTCAACGCGAAGAGGCGTTCCCCTGCGGGATCGAATGCGAGAGCCGTGAGCCCGACGCCCTCTGCCAGCACCTGCTCCCGCACGAGCTCGAAACGCGCATCGAGCCAGCGCAGGTGACCTTCCGCGGTGCCCGCCGCGAGCCAGGTGCGCGCGCGGTGAGCGGCGATCGCGCGGAGAGGCGGCCCCTCGACGACCTGCGGCGCGCTCGAACGCCAGGCCCAGCGCCGGAGCAGCCCTTCCGCATCGAGGCAGAGCAGCTCCTCGCCGGAGAGGAAGAGCAGGTCGACGATGGCCTGCGTCGAGACCGCGGCGTGCTTCAGCTCGCGCCACGCGTTCAGCGCTTCCTGCAGGGCGAGCGAGGCCTCGACCGCGGAGTTCTCACCCGACTCGCGCGCTCGCAGCGCCAGCTCGAGCGCCGCGTTGGGGTCGAAGCGGCTCTGATTCCTCGACTCCGCGGCGAGGCGCAGGGATTGCTCGGAGCGCAGTGCGCGATCGCGCTCGACGAGGCTCGCTTCGCTCGCGCGGCGCGCCTCGCGCTCGGCATCCAAGGAGATCGAGCGCGCATCGGCGGCGCGCTGCGCGCGCTGCAGCGCCCGCAGCGAGACAGCGGTGCCGATCGAGCTCGAAGCCAGGAACGCGAAGAGCGCGAGCGCGAGCGCGGGCTTCCGGCGGACCCAGCGTAGGAAGCGCACGCCGGGGCCGATCGGCCTAGCGGCGATGGGCTCCCCTCGAAGCCAGCGCTCGAGATCGTCCGCCAGCGCCGCGGCGGTCGCGTAGCGATCGCCAGGATCGCGCGCCATCGCGGTACGTGCGATCAACGCGAGGTCGCGCGCCACGCGCGGCCTCACCTGCGAGAGATCGGGCGCCTCCTCGTGGAGCGTCGCCTCGATCATGCTCCTCGGCGTCGCGGCGGCGTAGGGCGCTGCGCCCGCGAGCGCCTGATGCAAGATCACGCCGAGCGCATACACATCGACGCGGCGATCGAGCGCGACCTCACCGCGGCACTGCTCCGGCGCCATGTAGGGCGGGGTTCCGAAGAGGCTCCCTTCCAAGGTGAGGCCGGGCTCGAGCTGCGCTTGCGCGAGGCCGAAGTCGAGGAGCACTAACCGGTCATCTGCGTCGAGAATCGCGTTGCCCGGCTTCACGTCGCGATGCACGACGCCGACCTCGTGTGCAGCGTGCAGCGCGCGCGCCATCTGCGCGATGCGGGCGGCCCACGAGCGTTGCCAGTCTCGATCGCCAGGTCCTCCGACGAGAGCGCTCGCGAGCGTGCGGCCCTCGACGTAGCGCACCGCGATGAAGGGGATGCCCTCGAGCGTGCCGGCTTCGTAGAGACTGCAGATCCCCGGGTGCTCGAGACGCGAGACGATGCGCGCCTCGCGCTCGAAGCGCTGCAGCGCGGCCGGATCCGCCAGCGAGCCGCCGTGGAAGGTCTTCAGCGCGACGCGCCGACCGAGGCGCGTGTCGAGCGCGAGCCAGACCCAACCTTGCGCGCCGCGCCCGAGCTCGCGCTCCAGACGATACGGTCCGAGCTGCGCTCCCGGAGCGAGCGCGCTCTCCGCGCCGGGCGCGAAGATCGACGACGCCAGAGCCTCCGCGGCAGCGAGCTCGGGCTCTGCGACCGGCGCGCTCGCTGCGGGCTCCGAGGCTTCGGCCTGCTCGACCTCGCGCGCGGCGAAGAGCTGGTGCGTCTCCGCGACGAGCTCGGCATAGCCGGGGAAGCGCGCCATGCAGATCTCGAGCGGCGGAGGCGCGCCGCTCTCATCGATGCCATCGGCGAGGAAGCGCAGCAGCGCGTTCAGGACCGCGGGGGGAAACTCCGCTTGCCGCTTCATGACGCGAGCATAGCATTGGCTCGCGAGCCGACGCGGACCCACCCCCGCTCGGCGAGCTCGCGACGTACCCCCCCCGCCCCCGAGCTGCTCGCGTGGATCCGCGCCCCTCCGATCTCGCGGCCGAGACTCCGGCACGCGACCGCGACCTCACGACCTTCCACACCGCGCAAGCCGTGGCGGGAGAGGCGGATTCGCTCGCGTGGATCATCCAGCGCTTTCAGCCGATCTTGCGCGCGCACGCGGAGGACTGCCTGGGGCAGCGCCTCGGTCGACAGCTGGATCCCGAGGATCTGGTCCAGGAGACCTGGGCGGTCACTCTGCCGCGCCTCGCGGACCTCGTCCCGCGCGAAGGTCGCCTGACGCCGGTGCTCGCGCGCTTCCTTTCCACCGTGATGGTGCGCCTCGCCAATCGCCTGCTGCAGAAGCACCTGCTGCGCCGCGCCGAGAATGTGGATCGGCCGATCGACGCCGAGCGCAGCGCGTTCCGCAGGCTCACCGAGCCGACGCGCGGTCAGCTCACGCGCCTCCTGCACTCCGAGCGGGATGCCGCCTTGCGCACGCTGCTCGAAGGGCTGGAGACAGAAGAGCGCCAGCTCCTGCTGTTGCGCGCCTTCGAGCAGCGCCCCACGCGCGAGGTGGCCGCGATCCTCGGCATCGCGCCGGGCGCCGTCGACACACGCTATTCGCGTTTGCGCGCGCGCCTGCGCGAGCAGCTCCACGGAACGATCTTCGACGAGCTGTGAGCGCCGCTCAGCGCGGCCGCAGCGCGACGCGCAGCACGCGTGAGCTCTCGCCGCGCGCGAGCTTGGTCTGGCGCACATGGGTCACCTCGTAGCCCGCGGCTTCGATCGCGAGATCGAAGGGCAGACGTGTACGCACGGGCAAGGTCCCGCGTCCGCCGCTCAGCTCCTGCGACGCGAGCTCGAGACCCGGTCCCGAGCGTCTCACGCGCGCGACGGAGATCGCGGCACCGCTCGCGGCATCGACGAGCTCGAGCTCGATCTGTGCATCCTCGCCGAACGCGAGCGCGCGTGCGGCGATCGGCGGCTCCGCGGCGAGGTCGACGACGCGCTCGTGCTCGGCGGCGCGTGTCAGCACGGGCCGAACCTCGCCGTGGAGCTCGCGCTGCGCCGCCGCGCGATGCGCCGTCACTGGCAGCGACGTCGCCCCGGGCTCGAAGCCCGGGGACGACAGCGCGCGCGCCGCGGGGAGATCGTCGTGGCGATAGCCTCGCGCGGCGATCGCGACGCAGATCGCGACCGCCGCGGCGAGAGCGAGCCACGCAACCCCACGCGCGCTCAGCGATTGACGAGATAGATTTCGCACAGCGTGTCCACGTGGCCGGCCTTCTGGATGCGCACCGTCACGCGATGGCGGACACCGCTCGTGCTCACCCAACCGCTCGTCGAGAGGTTGTAGTGATACTGGCTGGTAGCGACGCGGAAGAGGTTCCCGCCGTCCTGCGACGCGCCGGGATCCTCGACCAGCTCGTTCGCGATCGGCGTCCCGTCTGTGGCCAGACGCTCGATCGTGTCGATCGTCACCGTGGCGTCCGTGACCTCGTGCCCTTCGCACGCGACGCGCAGCTTGATCGGGACCACGCGTCCGGCGTGGATGCGATTGTCGACGTGCGGATCGAGCGGGCGCAGCACCTCGCAGTGGAACGCGCCGCGCAGCACGGTGACGAGCACCGTCGTCGTCGCCGCGTTGCCGTCGGCATCACGCGCGGTGATGGTTACCGGGGTGATACCCGGCAGCAGCGTCGCGGGCGAGCACTCCGCGAGCGGCTGCGCATCGCAGTTGTCCTCGATGGTGACCCCGAGGCTCGCCGCGTCGGCGCCGATCGGCCGACCTTCGCAGTCGGTGACCAAGCTCGCGGTCCCGCCCGCGTTGCCGCCGAAGTGCGGTGGCTCCGCGTCGTAGACCGTGATCGAGAAGCTCGCCTCGGCGCGATTCTGCGCGCGGTCGAGTGCCACGCACGTGATCGGCGTCGTGCCGATCGGGAACGCGTCACCGGACTGCACGGGCCCCCACGGCGCCGTGCAGGTGATCGCGACCGCCGGATCGCAGAGATCCGTCGCGGCGACTTGGAAGTGCGCGACGGCCGTGCACTCGCCCGCGTCGTTCGGCAGCGAGAGGTCGTTCGGCGCGACGAGCACGGGGGCCGTGTTGTCGACGATCCGCACTTGGAACGAGACGCTGGCGGAGTTCTGGCTCGGGTCCGTGGCCGTACAGGTCACGGTGTGCAAGCCGTGCTCGAAGAAGGTCCCGGCGGGATCGATCGGCCGGTTCGTCTGGTCGATGCAGACCAGGCTCGCGATCCCGCAGACGTCCTCGGCGAGCACGTCGAAGGCGACGATCGCGCCGTGCGGCATCGAGCACTCGCGCTCGATGTCGGTCGGGATCACCGTGAAGAGCGGCGGCAGCGTGTCCTGCACGGTGACGGTGAAGGAGCAGGAGCTCGCGTTGCCGGAGTCATCGCGCGCGGTGGCCACCACCGTCGTCGTGCCGTGCGGAACGGCGGCCGGCGACAAGCTGAGCTCGGGGGTCGGATCGCAGCCATCCGTCGCGCGCAGCCCGAGCAAGCTGTGCAAGAGCTGCGTCTCGGGTCCGGTGCACTCGAGGGTCTGCGGACCGCAGCCGTCGATCACCGGCGGCGTCGTGTCCTCCACCGTGACGAGGAAGCCGTCCTCCAAGAGCACCGTGCTCGCCGCGTCGACGAGCTGCACCGAGATCGCGCTCACCCCCATCGGGAAGAGCACGGGCCCGACGCCGACGCTGCCGCTCGGATCGAGCAGGTCCGCGAGGATCGTCGCGTGCGTCGTGTCGCGCACGAGGAGGCGGCTCCCGGTCGGCGCGCCCTCGACTTCGATCACGAAGTGCACGGTCGCGCCGTGAACTCCAGGATCGCAGCTCCGCGCGATGTCGCCGGGCACGACCAGCGAGGTCGCGGGTGCCACCTCGTACTGCGCGAGGTAGGCGCGGTAGTAGGGCGAGACCAGATTGATCTGCGTCGGCGCGCCGTAGTCGAGGTAGGACAGGCCGCCCGTGGGATCGCCCGTCGTGATGAGGAAGCTGCGGTTCACCACCGTCGCGCCGGACGGCGACACGCGATCGCTGCGCGCCCAGAGCAGGTTGCCATCGCGATCGAGCTTGCCGTGGCACGCCGTGTCGAAGGTCCCGAGCAACGCGCCGCTCGTGTCGACGATCTGGCCGATGTTGCCCCAGGAGTTCCGGGCCATCACGAACGCGAGGCCGTCGTCCGTGGGAGCGAGGTCGACCCTCGAGGAGTCCGCGCCCGAGTTCGGTCCGATGGCCCAAAGCAGGCTTCCGTCGGCGGGCGCGATCCTGGCGATGTAGCAACGCGACGCGCTCACGCCCTGCAGCATCACCGTGCTGTCGTAGGTCGTCGGGAAGTAGCCGCCGGCGGGGTTCGCCAGATCACCGGCGATGTGACCCGCGATGTAGAGCTCTCCATTCGAGCCGCGGCGGATGACGTGCTGACCGGTCAGCGAGCCACCTCGGCCCAGCGCATGGATCCACTGGACCGTGAACGCCGGCGTGAGCGAGGTGGTGTCCTGCGCGAAGTCGAGTCGCAAGACGTAGTTCTGACGCTCCGGTTCGATAGGGAGCGTGAGCGCCGCGGGGTGATTCTCGAAGAAGGTCACCGGCAGGATGTCGCGCCGCCCGATCTCGCAGGTGAGGACGAGATCGCCGTCCTCGAGCAGCTCCGCGGCGGAGACGTTGTCGGCGGCAGCGCCCTTCACGCGGTGGACCCACAGGATGTCTCCGTTGGGTCCATAGCGTGCAACGAAGCCATCCGAGGAGCGGGATCCGAAAGATGCCCCGAGCGGCATCGAGATCGGATGGGGATCGGCGATGTCGCCGAAGGTCGCGCCGCGGAACGAGCCCACCAGCACGAACCCCCCATCGGGAAGCGCGACGGGATCTTCGATCGTGGCCGAGTCGCCCCCGCGAACGATCGCGCGGGCGAACTGCAGGTCTCCCGTCGGCGAGTAGCGCGCGACGAAGGGCATGCCGCTTTGGTTGGTCGAGATGAAGACATCGGCTTCCGCCCCGCCCTCGAAGACGATCCCGGTCCTCGTTAGCCCGGAGACGAAGAAGTTGAACGTGCCGGTCATCAGCACGGAGCCGTCGGGATAGACGGCGAGACGTTCCGCTACATCGATCGCCGTGCCTCGGCCCATGCGCACCCAAACCGGCGTTCCGTCCGCCCGATAACGGGCGAGGTACGGCTCCTGACGCGCTCCCGTGCCACGCGGCTTCACGATCTCGTACGGCGTGCCGCCGCCGAAGACGTACTGGCTCGAGGTCTGCATGGTGCCGCAGGCGTAGAAGTCGCCGCTGCCGTCGGGCACGGCAACGACATCGGCGCCGTTTACGGCGTAGCCGCTTCCGGCCTGAGTGCCCCCCAGTCGCACGCCCCAGATGGCGTCCTGGGCCACGGCATCGGAAGCCGGCAACGCGAGCGCCAGAGCGGCGAGGAGCGAGCGCGCGTGGAGCGCGCGGGAACGGATAACGAGCATGGCGGATCTCCCGGAGGGAAGGGACGGGTTGCACCGCACAGGAGCGCGGCGACGGAGGTCCCATCCCGCGAGAGCGCGCTTCCTTACCGGAATCTCTGGCGCGCATCGTGCGCAGGGCCCGGCTAAGTTCTCTCCATGAGCTCCTCCGCCCCCGATCCCCAACGGGCCCGCCGCCTGCGCCGCTTGGTCGAGAGCGCCGTCGCCGCCTACGAGCAGCGCGGCGTCGCGGGCCTCGAGGAGAGCCTGCGCGACGCCGGCGACGAAGCGGGAGCGGTGCGCGCGCGGCTCGAGATGCTGCGGCAGAGCGGGCTCCTCGCCGAGGAGGCCCCGGCGCGTGAGGAGACGAGCGCCGGGGAGGGCCGCGCGCTGCCGCCGTCGCTCGGCGAGTTCGTCCCGCTCGAGAAGCTCGGCGAGGGCGCCATGGGCATCGTCTGGCGCGCCGAGCAACCGAGCCTCCGGCGGCAAGTCGCGCTGAAGGTGATCCGGCCGGAGTACACCTGGATCGAAGGCGCGCGCGAGCGCTTTCGGCGCGAAGCCGAGGCCGTGGCGCGCTTGCAGCATCCGGCGATCGTTCCGGTGTACGCGGTCGGCGAGGAGAACGGCGTCTCGTATCTCGCGTTCGAGCTCGTCGAGGGGCTCGCCCTCGACCGCTTGCTGGAGGAGCTCGCGCGCCGCGGCGCGAGCGAGCTGCGCGGCGAACATGCGCTCGCCATCATCGCCGAGCGCGACGGCCGCGGCGCGCTGCCGGCCGGCGTGCCCGCGCTCTTCCGCGGGCGTTGGATCGAGGTCGTCGTGCGCTTGCTGCAAGAGCTCGCCGACGCGCTGGCGCACGCGCACGAGCGCGGCATCCTGCATCGCGATCTCAAGCCTTCGAACGTGATGCTGACGCGCGACGGCGCGGTGCGCCTGCTCGACTTCGGCCTCGCCGCCGCCGAAGGAGCGCCGTCGCTGACGCGCGAAGGGGCGGCTCCGGGTTCGCTCGCGTACATGGCGCCGGAGCTGCTCGCCGCGGAAGGCGCGCGCGCGGATGTGCGCAGCGAGGTCTACGCCCTCGGCGTCTGCGCGTACGAGCTGCTGCGACTCCGCCCGCCGTTCGAAGGGCGTTCGATGTTGGAGGTGCGCGCCCGCATCCTGCGCGGCGACTTCGAAGCGCTGCGCACGAGCCGCGACGGCCTGCCCTGGGAGCTGCTCGCGATCGTCGAGACCGCGATGGAGCGCGCTCCACAGCGTCGCTACGCCGACCTGCGCGCGTTCGCCGAGGATCTGCGGCGCTTCGCGGCGCGCGAGCCGATCGCCGCGCGGCGCAGCGGGCCGCTGCGCCGCGGCGCGCGCTGGATCCAGCGCCACCCGGTCGCCGCGACGGCGCTCTCGCTCGGCGCGCTGCTGCTGACCGCCGTGCCGAGCGCGATCGCCGTACAGCAAGCGCGCGACGCAGCGACCGTGCGCGGAGCGCTGGAGCAGGCGAAAGATGCCGGTGCGCGCAGCGAGCAGAACGTGCTCGCGCTGCT